>NZ_CP092417.1:1257142-1561428 GCF_023716865.1 Endozoicomonas sp. SCSIO W0465 | reverse complement strand
AACGACGGCGGATGCCGTTCTGAAACACCAGGCCGATATGGGTATCGCCTGGGATGGCGACTTTGATCGCTGCTTTCTGTTTGATGAGCAGGGACAGTTTATCGAAGGGTATTATATCGTCGGGCTATTGGCTGAAGCATTCCTTGCCCACGACCCGCAAACGATGACCGGGACAAAAATTATCCATGACCCCAGGCTGACATGGAATACCATCGACCAGGTAACCGCAGCAGGCGGTGAGCCAGTGTTGTGCAAAACCGGTCATGCCTATATCAAGCAGCGGATGCGCCAGGAAGATGCCATTTATGGCGGCGAGATGTCTGCGCACCATTATTTCCGTGACTTTGCCTATTGTGACTCTGGTATGATTCCCTGGTTACTGGTGGCCGAGTTGATGTCCAAAAAAGGGCAGCCTCTGTCTGCACTGGTCAGAGAGCGCATCGCCATGTTCCCATCTTCCGGTGAAATTAACAGCACATTGTCAAACCCTCAGGCCGCCATAGATCGGGTACTGGCTTACTATCAGCAAGACGCTCTGGATGTCGATAACACCGATGGCATCTCTCTGGACATGGAGCAATGGCGCTTTAATCTGCGACTTTCCAACACAGAACCAGTGATTCGTCTCAATGTAGAAAGTCGTGGGGATGCATTGTTGATGCAAGAAAAAACTGCCGATTTGCTGAAGCTGATTCGCGACTGAACTTTTCAATTGACAGCCTCTTCAAGGCCGTCTCTTCAGTTGAGTGGGATAAATAAAGAGCCTTCAATGATTAAAAAATGCCTTTTTCCAGCAGCAGGCTATGGAACCCGGTTCCTGCCAGCCACCAAATCCATGCCCAAAGAGATGATGCCGATCGTCAGCAAACCGCTGATTGAGTATGGCGTTGAAGAGGCACTTCAGGCCGGGATGTCGGATATTTGCATTGTCACCGGCCGGGGCAAGCGCTCGCTGGAAGATCACTTTGATGTGAACTACGAGCTGGAACATCAGATTTCCGGTACGGATAAAGAGAGTCTGCTCTCTGATATCCGCAGTGTGATCGACCAGTGCTCCTTCTCATACACCCGTCAGCATGAGATGAAAGGGCTGGGTCATGCCGTGCTGACCGGTCAGACACTGATCGGTGACCAGCCATTTGGCATGGTGCTGGCAGATGATCTTTGTATCAATCTGGGCGGTCCCGGTGTTCTGGCCCAGATGGCACAACTCTATAAGCAGTTCCGTTGCAGTATCGTTGCGGTTCAGGAAGTACCGGAAGATGAAGTGCATAAATACGGAGTGATTGCTGGCCAGTACATCTCAGAAGACCTGATCCGGGTTGAAAATATGGTCGAAAAACCAGCCAAAGCGGATGCACCGAGTAATCTCGCCATCATTGGCCGTTATATTCTGACACCGGATATCTTTGACCTGATTCATGATACCCAGCCAGGTAAAGGGGGTGAGATTCAGATTACCGATGCCCTGATGGCCCAGGCGCAGCGTGGCTGTGTAATGGCTTACAGGTTCAAGGGTGAGCGTTTTGATTGTGGCAGTATTGAAGGTTTTATTGAGGCGACCAATTACTGTTACGACCATCTGTATCGCTAAAAAATGTCGGTATTGAAAAAATACCGGCCGTTGCCACCTGAGCCTGCCGGACTTAAGCGTCCGTAGCGAGGATTGCGAAAAATTAAGGATAAAAATTTCTGCTTCTGAGCTGATTTCTTTGATTGATCACCTGTTTTTCCAATATTGTTAATCCGTTGTGAATTCACGATAAACACAATATGACAGCAGTTCCATTATCTGATTGATGACGGAACCAAGCTCGCTAAGAATTGTCTTTCCATCCATGAACACCACTGATCACTCTACTATCTGCAAAAACTCACCCGGGCCAATCGGTAGCCCATCTCAACTTGACGGAAGAGGAACCGTGAGAGGAGCAGGAAGAGAAAGCGTTGGCAGGGCTGCTACCGTGTCAGGCTGGCAGGGAACGACAGTAAGGCCGGTAACCTCTTCAGTTGCCTCTTCAGTCGCCTCTTCAGTCGCCTCTTCAGTCGCCAATGGGTTAAGACAAAATATTGCTCGGTGCTCTCATCAATCTGCCTTAACAAGAGCGGTAAAAAAGACAGGAAATACAGAAGCGCTTCTTTCTCAGGGGTTCAACTTACTCAGAAAAAAACAGTGGCCCCAAGCGGTTAACGTATTCCATGCCATCAAACCGGAGACTAAAAAACAGAATGAAAGCAAAGTCAATGGTCTAGCCCGGGCACTTTATCCGCAGCCCGGAAAGGCTGCAGAAGCACTGGATTTATTAAATCAATTATCAGCTCCTGTCCAGACCGATGTCTTAATGACAAAGTCCAGGATTCTGGAAACACTGAAACGTTATCAAGCGGCAGAAGATCTGTTAAAGCAGATCGTTAAGAAGAAAGCAGGCGATCCGGAAAAAGGCAGGGCTTGCAAGTACCATGATGCCAATATCATGCTGGCCCGTTGCTGGCAGAGGATGGGTAAGCTTGATAAAGCCGAACGCCTGATGATCGCTATATTCAGACAGGAATCGGTTAAGGCGGATGATCTGGAAACAGGCAGGGCCTGCAAGCATCATGATACGAATCTGGGGTTGGTCCGACTCTGGCAGATGATGGGTAAGCTTGATCAAGCGGAACGCCTGCTGATCACCACCTTCAGGCAGGAATCGTTGACGGCAGGCGATCTGGAAGCAGGCAGGGCCTGCAAGCACCACGATACCAATCTGGGGCTGGCCCGTCTCTGGCAGATGATGGGTAAGCTCGATCAAGCCGAACGCCTGCTGATTGCCACCTTCAGGCAGGAATCGACGACGGCAGGCGACCTGGAAGCAGGCAGGGCCTGCAAGCACCATGAAACGAATCTGGGGCTGATCCGTCACTGGCAGATGATGGGTAAATTCGATAAAGCCGAACGCTTGCTGATCGCCACCTTCAGGCAGGAATCGGCAAACCCGTGGGACCTGGAAGCAGGCAGGGCCTGCAAGCACCACGATACGAATCTGGGGCTGGCCCACCTCTGGCTGATGATGGGCAAGCACAATAAAACCGAAGATCTTCTGATTGCCATGTTCCGGCAGGAATCGGCGAAGCCGGGTGACCTGGAAGAAGGCCGGGGCTGCAAGTACCATGATACGAATCTCACGCTGGCCCGTTGCTGGGAGATGATGAGTAAATTCGATAAAGCCGAACGCTTGCTGATCGCCATATTCAGGCAGGAATCGGCGAAGGTGGATGATCTGGAAGAAGGCCATGCCTGCAATCACCATGAGACGAATCTCACGCTAGCCCGTCACTGGCAGATAACGGGTAAGCTCGATAAGGCCGAATCCCTGCTGATTGCCACCTTCAGACAGGAATCGGCGAAGCCGGGTGACCTGGAAGAAGGCCGGACCTGCAAGCACCATGATACGAATCTCGCGCTGGCCCGTTGCTGGGAGGTGCTGAGTAAGTTCGACCAGGCCGAACGCTTGCTGATCGCCATGTTCAGGCAGGAATCAGCGGCGGCTGGCGACCTGGAAGCCGACAAAGCCTGCAAGAATCATGAAACGAATCTGGGGCTGGCCCGTCACTGGCAGACGGTGGGTAAGCTTGATAAAGCCGAACGTCTGCTGATTGCCATGTTCAGGCAGGAATCCGTAGATGCGGGCGACCTGGAAGCTGGCATAGCCTGCAAGCATCATGAAACGAATCTTACGCTGGCCCGTCATTGGCAGATCATGGGTAAGCTCGATAAGTCCAAAAGCCTACTGATCGCCACGTTCAGGCAGGAGTCGGCACAAGCAGGCGACCTGGAAGCAGGCAAGGCCTGCCAGCACCATGAGACGAATCTGGGGCTCGCTCGTCTTTGGGAGATGATGGGCAAGTACGATCAAGCCGAACGCCTGCTGATCGCCACGTTCCGGCAGGAATCGACGAAGGCGGGCGACCCGGAAGCAGGCAGGGTCTGCAAAAACCATGAAACGAATCTTACCTTGGCCCGTCTCTGGCAGGTGATGAGTAAGCTTGATCACGCCGAACGCCTGCTGATCGCCACGTTCCGGCAGGAATCGGCGAAGCCGGGGGACCTGGAAGCAGGCAGGGCCTGCAAGCACCATGAAACGAATCTTGTGCTGGCCCGTCACTGGCAGATCATGGGTAAGCATGATAACGCAGAATGCTTGCTGAGCGCCCTGTTCAGGCAGGAATCGTCACAGCCTGATGACCTGGAAGCAGGCAGAGCCTGCAAGAACCATGAGACGAATCTTACGCTGGCCCTTCATTGGGTAATAATGGGTAAACTCGATAAAGCCGAGCAACTGTTGATCAGTACGTTCAGACTGGAATCGACAGAAGCAGGCCGGGTCTGCAAAAACCATGAAACGAATCTTACCCTGGTTCGTCTCTGGCAGTTGATGGGTAAGCTCGATAAAGCCCAAAGTCTGCTCGAACAATGCCTTTCCGATAATACCCTGGTCGATGTGCAAAAAGACCGTTACCGACTGACATTATGCATTCTGTATTCCGGAAGCCATGAATTTGATACGTATATTGGTGCTATCACTGACAGTTTCGATAAGGCACTTGCCCAGTCAATCCATCGATTCATGATGTATTGCCAACGTGTCGGTGAAAACGGTTCGGAAGAGTCGATACTCCTGGATCAAGCCTTCAATTATGTGGAGGAGGCGATTCAACTCTCTTCCTCCAGTGACAAGCGGGCACAATCGTTGTCACAAAAAGCGCACATCATGCGAATGCAGAAAAAGGCTGAAAGCGAATGGCAATCGCTTTTTCAGCAGGCATCCTGTTTAGACCCTGCAAGAATATTAAGAGAGAAAACTGAGCCCTGGAGGAAAGCAGAACAGAGAGCGCTGGAAACGTTAAACATCCTGAGTTCCGCATAACGTTTGAAGTTTGAAGTTTGAAGTTTGAAGTTTGAAGTTTGAAGTTTGATTGAAGATGGAACCAAACTCGCTAAGGATTGTCATGTCAAGACATGAACACAACTGCCTACTCTACCATCGGTAAAGTCTCCTGCAGGCCAATCAATAGCTCACCTCCCAATGGCGGAAGGATTGGCGCCAGCTGGGCTGCGGTTGCGTCAGGCGCTCCGGGAGCGACAATGAAGCCGGTAACCTCTGCTGGCACCCCGGGGTTAAGACAAAATCCGGCCCGGGGTTCTTTTCAATCTGCCGTAACAAGAACGGTAAAAACGGCAGGAAATACAGAGGCGCTGCTTTCTCAGGGGTTTGAATTACTCAGGAAAAGGCAATGGGACTCAGCGGTTAAGGTATTTCAGGCGATCAAACCGGAGACTCGGAAACAGCATGAAAACAAAGTCAATGGCCTTGCCCGGGCACTTTATCCCCAGCCCGGAAAGGCTAAAGCTGCACTGGATTTGTTAAATCAATTACCTGTTCCTGTGCAGACCGCTACCCTGATGACAAAGTCCAGGGTTCTGCAAGCCCTGCACCGTCATGAAGAGGCCGGAGATCTGCTAAAGGAGATTGTTAAGAAGGAAGCAGGTGACCCGGAAGAAGTCAGGGCCTGCAAGCGGCCTGAGGTGAATCTCATGCTGGCACGTCACTGGGAGATAATGGGTCAGCTCGATAAAGCCGAACGCCTGCTGATCGGTACGTTCCGGCAGGAATCGACGAAGCCGGGTGATCTGGAAGCAGGCAGGGCCTGCAAGAATCATGGTACGAATCTCACCCTGGCCCGTTTCTGGCAGATGACGGGTAAGCTCGATCAAGCCGAGCGCCTGCTGATTGCTACGTTCAGGCAGGAATCGGCCAAGGCGGGCGACCTGGAAGCAGGCAGGGCCTGCAAGAACCATGATACGAATCTAACGCTGGCCCTTCTCTGGCAGGTGATGGGTAAACTCGATCAAGCCGAACATCTGCTGATCGAAACGTTCAGGCAAGAATCGACGACGGCGGGTGATCTGGAAGCAGGCAGGGTCTGCAAGAACCATGAAACGAATCTTACGCTGGCCCGTCTCTGGCAGATGACGGGTAAACTGGAACAAGCCGAACGCCTGCTGATCACTACGTTCAGGCAGGAGTCGGTTAAAGCGGGTGACCTGGAAGCAGGCAGGGCCTGCAAGTACCGCGATACGAACCTGGGGCTGGCCCGTTGCTGGGAGATGATGGATAAACTCGATCAAGCCGAACGTCTGCTGATCGCCACGTTCAGGCAGGAATCGACGCTGGCGGACGACCTGGAAGCAGGCAGGGTCTGCAAGCATCATGAAACGAATCTGGGGCTGGCCCGTCTTTGGCAAATGATGGGCAAATCCGATAAAGCAGAATGCTTGATGATCGCCATATTCAGGCAGCAATCTTTTAAAGCGGATGACCTGGAAGCAGGCAGGGCCTGCAAGCACCATGAAACGAATCTGGGACTGGCCCTTCTCTGGCAGATGATGGGTAAGCTCGATAAAGCCGAACGCCTGCTGATTGCCACCTTCAGGCAGGAATCGTCGACGGCGGGCGACCTGGAAGCAGGCAGGGCCTGCAAGTACCATGAAACGAATCTGGGGCTGGCCCTTCTCTGGCAGATGATGGGCAAACCCGATAAAGCCGAGCGCCTGCTGATCGCCCTGTTCAGGCAGGAATCGGCAAAGACGGGCGACCCGGAAGCAGGCGGAGCTTGCAAGAACCATGAAACGAATCTTACGCTGGCCCGTCACTGGCAGATAATGGGTAAGCTCGATAGAGCCGAACACTTGCTGATCGCCACCTTCAGGCAGGAATCGGTCAAGGCGATTGACCTGGAAGAAGGCAGAGCCTGCAAGAACCACGAGACAAATCTGGGGCTGGCCCGTCACTGGCAGATGATGGGTAAGCACGATAGGGCCGAACGCCTGCTGATCGCCACTTTCAGGCAGCAATCGTTTAAGGCAGGAGATCTGGAAGAAGGCAGGGCCTGCAAGAACCATGAGACGAATCTGGGACTGGCCCGTCTCTGGCAGATGATGGTTAAGTTTGATCAAGCCGAGCGCTTGCTGATCGCCACCTTCAGACAGGAATCGTCGACGGCAGGCGACCTGGAAGCAGGCAAGGCCTGCAAGCACCATGAAACGAATCTGGGGCTGGTCCGTCACTGGCAGATGATGGGTAAGTTCGATAAAGCCGAACGCTTGCTGATCGCCACCTTCAGGCAGGAATCGGCAAACCCGGGGGACCTGGAAGCGGGCAGGGTCTGCAAGCACCATGAAACGAATCTGGGGCTGGCCCGCCTCTGGCAGGTGATGGGTAAGCTTGATCAAGCCGAACGCCTGCTGATCGCCACCTTCAGGCAGGAATCAGCACAGGCAGGAGACCCGGAAGGTGGCAGGGCCTGCAAGCATCATGAGACGAACCTCACGCTGGCCCGTCTGTGGCAGATGATGGGTAAGGTTGATAGCGCCCAACGTCTGCTCCAGCATTGCCTGACCGATAATACGTTGGTCAATGTTCAAAAAGACCGTTACCGGCTGGCATTAAGCATTCTGCATTCCGGCAGCAATGAATTTGATAGATATATCGGAGACATCACCAACTGTGCCGATAAGGCACTGGCCCAGTCAATCCATCGATTCAGGATTTATTGTGAACGTGTTGCTGACAACGATTTGGCAGAGCCTGAATTCCTGGATCAAGCTTTCAATTACGTGGAGGAGGCTATGCAGCTTTCTTCCTGCAGTGAAAAGCGGGCACAATTGCTGTCGCAAAAAGCGCACATCATGAGAATGCAGAAAAAGGCTGAAAGCGAATGGCAATCGCTTTTTCAGCAGGCATCCTGTTTAGACCATTCAAGAGTTTTAAAAGAAAAAACAGAACCCTGGCGGAAAACAGAGCAGCGGGCGCTGGAAAAGTTAAACATCCATCATCTGGTTGATTGTGGAACCAAACTCGCTTAAGGGTTGTCATTCCATACATGAACACAACTTCTCATTCTACCATCTGTAAAGACTCTTCGGGGCCACTCTCTGGCTCTCCTGTCAGAGGAAGAGGAAGAGGAAGAGGCAGGGGAAGAGCTGGTGGGCCCGGTGTTGCGTCAGGCTGGTCGGGAATAACAGTGAGGCCAGTAACCCCGGTTGGCACCGGTGGATTAAGGCAACATCCTGTCGAGGGCTCTCATCGATTAGCCTCAACAAGAACGATAACAACGACAGGAAATACAGAACAACTTCTTTCTCAGGGGTACGAATTACTCAGGGAAAGGCAATGGGACCCGGCGGTTAAGGTATTTCAGGCGATCAAACCGGAGACTCGGAAGCAGCATGAAAACAAAATCAATGGCCTTGCCCGGGCACTTTATCCCCAGCCCGGAAAGGCTAAAACTGCACTGGATTTATTAAATCAATTACCTGTTTCTGTCCAGACCGCTACCCTGCTGACCAAGTCCAGGGTTCTACAAGCCCTGCACCGTCATGAAGAGGCCGAAGCTCTGCTAAAGCAGGCAGATTGTTAAGAAGGAAGGAGGTGATCCGGAAGCAGGCAAGGCCTGCAAGAATCATGATACCAATCTTACGCTGGCCCGTCTCTGGCAGGTGATGGGTAAACTCGTTCAAGCCGAACGCCTGCTGATCGGGACGTTCAGGCAGGAATCGACGGCGGCGGACGACCTGGAAGCTGGCAGGGCCAGCAAGAACCATGAAACGAATCTTACGCTGGCCCGTCTCTGGCAGATGACGGGTAAACTCGATCGAGCCGAACGCCTGATGATCGCGACGTTCAGGCAGGAATCGACGACGACGGACGACCCGGAAGCAGGCGGGGCCTGCAAGAATCATGAAACAAATCTTACGCTGACCCGTCTCTGGCAGATGATGGGGAAGCTCATTAAAGCCGAACGGCTGCTGATCGCCATGTTCAGGCAGGAATCAGCGAGGGCGGGCGACCTGGAAAGAGGCAGAGCCTGCAAGAACCATGAAACGAATCTTGCGCTGACCCGTCTCTGGCAGTTGATGGGCAAGCACGATAGCGCCGAACAGCTGCTGATTGCCATGTTCAGGCAGGAATCAGCGACGGCGGGCGACCTGGAAGCAGGCCGGGCCTGCAAGAACCATGAGACGAATCTCACGCTGGCCCGTTGCTGGCAGACGATGGGAAAGCTCAATAAAGCTGAACATCTGCTGATTGCCATGTTCAGGCAGGAATCAGCGAAGGCGGGCGACCTGGAAGCAGGCAGGGCCTGCAATAACCATGAAACAAATCTTTCACTGGCCCGTCACTGGCAGATCATGGGTAAGCTCGATGCATCCGAACGCCTGCTGATTGCCACGTTCAGGCAGGAATCATCCAGGGCAGACGACCTGGAAGCCGGTCAGTCCTGCAAGAATAATGAGACGAATCTTGCGCTGGCCCGGCTCTGGGAGATGATGGGTAAGCTCGATCAAGCCGAACGCCTGCTGATCGTCGCGTTCAGGCAGGAATCGGTGAAGGCAGACGACCTGGAAGCAGGCAGGGTCTGCAAGCACCATAATACCAATCTCGCACTGGCCCGTCTCTGGCAGATGATCGGTAAGCTCAATAAAGCCGAACGCCTGCTGATTGCCATGTTCAGGCAGGAATCGGCCAAGGCAGTTGACCCGGAAGCAGGCAGTCCCTGCAAGAACCATGAAACGAATCTCGCGCTGGCCCGTCTCTGGCAGGCGATGGGTAAGCTCAATAAAGCCGAACGCCTGCTGATTGCCACGTTCAGGCAGGAATCGGTGAACCCGAATGATCTGGAAGAAGGCAAGGCCTGCAAGCACCATGAGACGAATATTACGCTGGCCCGTCACTGGCAGATGATGGGTAAACTGGATAAAGCCGAACACCTGCTGATTGCTACGTTCAGACAGGAATCGGTCAAGGTAGGTGATCTGGAAGTAGGCAAAGCCTGCAAGAACCATGAGACGAATCTGGGATTGGCCTGTCTCTGGCAGATCGAGGGTAAACTCGGTAAAGCCGAACGTCTGCTGATCACCACGTTCAGGGAAGAATCAACCCAGGCGGGTGACCCACAAGCAGGCGAGGCCTGCAACAACCATGAAACGAATCTCACCCTGGCCCGTCTCTGGCAGCTGATGGGTAAGGTCGATAAAGCCCAACGTCTGCTGCAACAATGCCTGTCCGATCAGACGTTGGTCGGTGTACAAAAAGACCGTTACCGGCTGGCATTAAGCATTCTGCATTCCGGGACCGATGAATTTGATGCGTATATTGGTGATATCACCAACGATGTCGATAAGGCGCTCGCCCTGTCAATCCATCGATTCATGATTTATTGCCAGCGTGTCGTCAAAAATGGTTCGCAAGAGTCTGTATTACTGGATCAGGCCTTCAATAGTGTGGAAGAAGCTATGCAACTTCCTTCCTCCAGTGAAAAGCGGGCACAATTGTTGTCGCAAAAAGCGCACATCCTGAGAATGCAGAAAAAGGCCGAAAGCGAATGGCAATCGCTTTTTCAGCAAGCAGCCTGTTTAGACCCTTCAAGGTTATTAAAAGAGAAAACAGAACCCTGGAGGAAAACAGAGAAACGGGCGTTGGAAATGTTAAATATCCTGAGCCCCGCTTGACGATTTGAAAAGTCGCCCAGTACTCAAATTTATTGCAGGCTTGAAAAAAAATGCCCGGACGCTGATCCGCAGTGATAGCACAGAATAAACCATCATTGTTAATCCATGGTCTTAGGGTAGACATTAAGCTCAAAAAAGGTTCGTTTCCGGCGGCAGAACCCACCTTGAACAGCCACAATAAAGCTTCGAAACCATTATCAATGGCTGAACAAGATGAGTACTGCAAATAGTAGATTAGTTGAAAAAAACTGTTGACCTGTTTCGACCGGTCAGAACTCCTAAGTATGGCGGAACAGCTTGGTTTTACTATACGACAGCGAGATATCCGTCCTTTGGATTTTATCCTCTCACTGATCGATGCCCTCGCTGGTGATGGAAACTGCGATACCCAGGCGGATCTACACCGTAAATTTAACGAGTTGACGGGGCTGAATGTCTCTTATCGTTCTTGGGCAAATCAAGCTAAAAAGGACGCGCTGCCTACTCTTATCCTGTGGCTATGGGTGCAGTGTCTGGAAATATTTTCCCGCAAAGTCATGGCGTTTGATGAAGACAGTCCATTTTCAGAGTTTGAGCACATTCTGATTCAGGACGGTTCGTCACAAGCTGTCTATGATGCCCTGAAAGAAGCATTTCCCGGCAGGTTCTCAACGGTCAGTCCTGCTGCCGTCGAGCTTCATACGACAATGGATCTTCTCACCAACAACCTGGTGCGGGTGCAGCTGACTGAAGATACCCGTTCAGAAAGAGACTGTCTGCCACCACTGCCAACATCCATGGCCTATATCCTGATGCTAATGGATGCCGGTTATTTTGAGCTGGAACTCTTTGCCGCTATTGATGACAGGGAGGGTTCTTTTATCTGCAAGGCACCTCAGAGTATCAACCCGACGATACTCAGCGCGGTACGGGAGGATGGCAAGAATCTCAATCGCTACAAAGGACAAAAACTGAAGGATGTACTGTCTGGCTTCCCCAAAGACCAGTGCCTCGACCTGGATGTAGAATGGCCGGGATTCAAAGCCTGGCCATTCCGCTTGGTTGTCCGCTGGAATGACAAAAAACAGAAGTGGGTTTTCGTTGTGACCAACCTGAACCGGGTGGAGTTCACCTTGAGTGATGTGCTCCAGGCCTATCGTCTACGGTGGCAGATAGAGCTGATTTTCAAAGAGATCAAATCCTATTCAGGGTGGCATCGTTTTAACACCAAATCAGCGACACTGGTGTTTAGCCTGATTCTGATGTCCTTTGTGGTTGTGACGTTGAAAAGGTACCTTGCCCATGCTGCACAGGCGAACCTCTGTGAAAGTGGGAGCATTGAGGAAATCTCGACGCACAAGGTGATGAAAAGTGGGACTCACCTGTTTGGTAATGTGATTTCATCGTTGATGAATGCAGGAAAGTCATTGGTCTCATGCATTAAAAAGCTACTGGACTTCTGGGGAAATAATGCGAAACGAGAACACCCTGCACGGGATGGTTGTTCAGGGCGTACAAGATTAGGCTTCTGTGCAGTGGGTGGAGCTTAATGTCTACCTTAAGAATCCATGGTGAGATGGCAATGAGCACGGTATGACGGCTATTCCATCATCTGATTAATGGAACCAAACTGGCTAAGGGATGTCATTCATGACATGAACACAACTTCTCATTCTACCATCTGTAAAGACTCTTCGGGGCCACTCTCTGGCTCTCCTGTCAGAGGCAGAGGCAGAGGCAGGGGAAGAGCTGGTGGGCCCGGTCTTGCGTCAGGCTGGCCGGGAATGACAGTGAGGCCAGTAACCCCGGTCGGCACCGGTGGGTTAAGGCAACATCCTGTCGAGGGCTCTCATCGATTAGCCGTAACAAGAGCGGTAAAAACGACAGAAAGTAATACAGAGGAGCTTCTTTCTCAGGGGTTCGAATTACTCAGGAAAAGGCAGTGGGACTCAGCCGTTAAGGTGTTTAAGGCGATCAAACCGACGAATCAAATACAGAATGAACGTAAAGTCAATGGTCTTGCCCGGGCACTTTATCACCAGCCCGGAAAGGCTGCAGAAGGACTGGATTTATTAAATCAATTATCAGCTCCTATCAAAACCAATACTTTGATGACAAAGTCCAGGATTCTGCAAGCACTGCAACGTTATCAAGAGGCAGAAGATCTGCTAACGCAGATTGTTAAGAAGGAAGCAGGCGATCCGGAAAAAGGCAGGGCTTGCAAGTATCGTGATGCCAATATCACGCTGGCTCGTCTCTGGCAGGTGATGGGTAAGCTCGATAAAGCCGAACGCCTGCTGATCGCTACATTCAGACAGGAATCGGTTAAGGCGGATGATCTGGAAGCAGGCAGGGCCTGCAAGCATCATGGGACGAATCTTGCGCTGGCCCGACTCTGGGAAATCATGGGTAAACCCAATAAAGCCGAACACCTGCTGATTGCTATGCTCAGGCAGGAATCGGCAAAGGTAGGCGACCCGGAAACAGGCAGGGCTGGCAAGCAACATGAGACGAAACTCACGCTGGCTCGTCTCTGGCAGATGATGGGTAAGCTCGATAAAGCCGAACGCCTGCTGATCGCCACGTTCAGGCAGGAATCGGTGCAGCCGGGTGATCTGGATGCAGGCAGGGCCTGCAAGCACCATGAAACGAATATGGGGCTGGCCCTTCTCTGGCAGATGATGGGCAAGCTCGATAAAGCTGAACGCCTGCTGATCGCCATGTTCAGGCAGGAATCGGCCAAAACGGGCGACCCGTTAGCAGGCGGGGCTTGCAAGAACCATGAAACGAATCTTACCCTGGCCCGTCACTGGCAGATAATGGGTAAGCTCGATATAGCCGAACGCCTTCTGATCGCTACGTTCAGGCAGGAATCGGCAAAGCCGGGTGACCTGGATGAAGGCAGGGCCTGCAAGAACCATGAGACGAATCTCACGCTGGTTCGTCTCTGGCAGATGATGGGTAAGTTCGATAAAGCCGAACGTCTGCTGATTGCCATGTTCAGGCAGGAATCGTCCAGGGCGGACGACCTGGAAGCAGGTCAGTCCTGCAAGAATAATGAGACGAATCTTGCGCTGGCCCGTCTCTGGCAGATGACGGGTAAGCTCGATCATGCCGAACGCCTGCTGATCGCCACGTTCAGGCAGGAATCGGTGCAGCCGGGTGATCTGGAAGCAGGCATGGCCAGCAAGCACCATGAGACGAATCTCACGTTGGCCCGTTTCTGGCAGATGACGGGTAAGCTTGATCAAGCCGAATGCCTACTGATTGCCATGTTCAGGCAGGAATCGGCCAAGGCGGGTGACCCGGAAGCAGGCAGCCCCTGCAAGAACCATGAAACGAATCTCGCACTGGCCCGTCTCTGGCAGGGGATGGGTAAGTTCAATAAAGCCGAACGCCTGCTGATTGCCATGTTCAGGCAGGAATCGGCCAGAGCGGGTGACCCGGAAGCAGGCAGCCCCTGCAAGAACCATGCAACGAATCTCGCGCTGGCCCTTCTCTGGCAAGGGATGGGTAAACTTGATAAAGCCGAACGTTTGCTGATTGCCACATTCAGGCAGGAATCGGTGAACCCGGGCGACCTGGAAGCAGGCAGGGCCTGCAAGCTCCATGAGACCAATCTGGGGCTGGCCCGTCTCTGGGAGATGATGGGTAAGCTTGATCAAGCCGAACATCTGCTGATCGCCACGTTCCGGCAGGAATCACCGAATGCAGGCGACCTGGAAGCTGGCAGGGCCTGCAAAAACCATGAGACGAATCTCACGCTGGCCCGTCTCTGGCAGCTGATGGGCAAGGTCGATAACGCCCAACGTATGCTGCAACAATGCCTGTCCGATAAGACGTTGGTCGATGTGCAAAAAGACCGTTACCGGCTGGCATTAAGCATTCTGCATTCCGGGACCGATGAATTTGATACCTGTATTGGCGCTATCACCAACGGTGTCGATAAGGCACTTGCCCAGTCCATCCATCGTTTCAGAATTTTTTGCCAACGTGTTGTCGAAAACGGTTCGCAAGAGCCTGTATTTCTGGATCAGGCCTTCAATTATGTGGAAGAGGCTATGCAACTTCCTTCCTCCAGTGAAAAGCGGGCACAATTGTTGTCGCAAAAAGCGCACATCCTGAGAATACAGAAAAAGACCGAAAGCGAATGGCAATCGCTTTTTCAGCAAGCAGTCTGTTTAGACCCTTCAAGGTTATTAAAAGAGAAAACAGAACCCTGGAGGAAAACCGAGCAGCGGGCGTTGGAAATGTTAAATATCCTGAGTTCCGCATAACGTTTGAAGTTTGATTGAAGATGGAACCAAACTCGTTAGGGGTTGTAATGTCAAGACATGAACACAACTGACTACTCTACCATCGGTAAAGTCTCCTGCGGGCCAATCTATAGCTCACCTCCCATTAGCGGAAGCGGAGTCGCTAGCTGGGCTGCAATTGTATCAGGCTCTCCGGGAGCGACAGTGAAGCCGGCAGCCTCTGCAGGCACCCCGGGGTTAAGACAAAATCCTGCCCGGGATTCTTATCAGTCTGCCGTAACAAGAACGGTAACAACGACAGGAAATACCGAGGAGCTTCTTTCTCAGGGGTTTGAATTACTCAGGAAAAGGCAATGGAACTCGGCTGTTAACGTGTTTCAGGCGATCAAACCAGAGACTCCAAAACAGAATGAACGTAAAGTCAATGGCCTTGCCCGGGCATTGTATCACCAGCCCGGGAAGGCTGCAGAGGCACTGGAGGTATTAAATCAATTACCGGCTTCTGTCCAGACCGACACCTTGCTGTCAAAATCCAGAATTTTGGAAACACTGGAACGTTATCAAGAGGCAGAAGATCTGCTGAAGCAGATAGTTAAGAAGGAAGCGGGCGACCCGGAAAAAGGCAGGGCCTGCAAGCACCATGGGACGAATCTTACGCTGGCCCGTCTCTGGCAGATCATGGGTAAGCACGATAAAGCTGAACGCCTGCTGATTGCGACGTTCCGGCAAGAATCGGCGAAGGCGGGTGACCCCAAAGCAGGCATTGCCTGCAAGCATCATGATACGAATCTCACGCTAGCCCGTCACTGGCAAATCATGGGTAAGCACGATATCGCCGAACGCCTGATGATTGCCACGTTCAGGCAAGAATCTGCGCAGGCAGGTGACCTGGAAGCAGGCAGGGCCTGCAGGTACCATGACACGAATCTGGGGCTGGCCCTTCAGTGGGTAATGGTGGGTAAGCTTGATCAAGCCGAAGGTCTGCTGATCGCCATGTTCAGGCAGGAATCGGCAAACCCGGGCGACCTGGAAAACGGCAGGGCCTGCAAGCACCATGAGACCAATCTCACGCTGGCTCGTCTCTGGCGAGTGATGGGCAAGCCTGATAAAGCCGAACGTCTGCTGATTGCTACATTCAGACAGGAATCGGTTAAGACGGATGATCTGGAAGCAGGCAAGGCCTGCAAGCACCATGAGACGAATCTTGGGCTGGCCAGGCTCTGGGAGATGATGGGTAAGCTCGATAACACCGAACGCTTGCTGACTGCTACGTTCAGGCAGGAGTCGGTGAGTGCGGGCGACCTGGAAACAGGCAGGGCTTGTAAGAACCATGAGACGAATATCACGCTGGCCCGTCTCTGGCAGATGACGGGTAAGCTCAATAAGGCCGAATGTTTGCTGATCGCCACCTTCAGGCAGGAATCGGCGAAGCCGGACGATCTGGAAGCAGGAAGGGCCTGCAAGAACCATGAAACGAATCTTTCGCTGGCCCGTCACTGGCAAATGATGGATAAGCTCGATAAAGCCGAACGCCTGCTGATTGCCATGTTCAGGCAGGAATCTGCGAAGGCTGCCGACCTGGAAGCCGGCAGAGCCTGCAAGCATCATGAAACGAATCTTGGGCTGGCCCGTCACTGGCAGATAATGGGTAAACTTGATAAAGCCGAACGTTTGCTGATTGCCACATTCAGGCAGGAATCGGCGATGGCGGGCGATCTGGAAGCCGGCACAGCCTGCAAGAATCATGATACAAATATTACCCTGGCCCGTCACTGGCAGATAATGGGTAGGCTCGATATCTCCGAGCGCCTGCTGATCGCCACGTTCAGGCAGGAATCGGCAAACCCGGGCGACCTGGAAAACGGCAGGGCCTGCAAGCACCATGAGACGAATCTCACGCTGGCCCGTCTCTGGGAGATGATGGGTAAACTCGATAAAGCCGAAAGCCTGCTGATCGCTACGCTCAGGCAGGAATCGGTGACGGCAGGAAACCCGGAAGAAAGTGGGGCCAGCAAAAGCGCAGAGACGAATCTCACCCTGGCCCGTCTCTGGCAAATGATGGGCAAACTCAATAAAGCTGAATGCCTGCTGATCGCTAAGTTCAGACAGGAATCGGCCCTGGAGGGCGACCTGGAAGCAGGCAGGGCCTGCAAGCACCATGAAACGAATCTTATGCTGGCCCGTCACTGGCAGATAATGGGTAAGCACGATAAAGCAGAATGTCTGCTGAGTGCCATGTTCAGGCAAGAATCAGTACAGCCGGGTGACCTGGAAGCCGGCAGGGCCTGTCAGAACCATGAGACGAATCTGGGGCTGGCCCTTCACTGGGAAATGGTGGGTAAACTCGATAAAGCCGAACAACTGCTGATCAGTACGTTAAGGCTGGAATCGTCGAAAGCGGTCGACCCGGAAGCAGGCCAGACCTGCAAGCACCATGAGACGAATCTCACGCTGGCCCGTCTCTGGAAGATGATAGGTAAGGTCGATAACGCCCAACGTTTGCTCCAGCAATGCCTGTCCGATAATACGTTGGGCGAGGTTCAAAAAGACCGTTACAGGCTGACATTGTGCATTATACATTCCGGGACCAATGAATTTGACAGGTATATTGGAGACATGACCAACTGTGTCGATAAGGCACTGGCCCAGTCAATCCATCGATTCAGGATTTATTGTGCACGTGTTGCTGACAACGGTTTGGAAGAGCCTGTATTCCTGGATCAAGCTTTCAATTATGTGGAGGAAGCTATGCAGCTTTCTTCCTGCAGTGAAAAACGGGCACAATTGCTGTCGCAGAAAGCGCACATCATGAGAATGCAGAAAAAGGCTGAAAGCGAATGGCAATCGCTTTTTCAGCAAGCAGCCTGTTTAGACCATTCAAGAGTTTTAAAAGAAAGAACAGAGCCCTGGCGGAAAACCGAGCAGCGGGCGTTGGAAAAGTTAAACATCCTGAGCCCCGCTTGACGATTTGAAGTCGTCCAGTACTCAAATTTATTGCAGGCCTGTAAAAAAGTGCCTGGACGCTGATCCGCAGTGATAGCACAGAATAAACCATCATTGTTAATCCATGGTGAGATGGCAATGAGCACGGTATGACTGCTATTCCATCATCTCCATCATCTGATTAATGGAACCAAACTGGCTAAGGGTTGTCATTCATGACATGAACACCACGGCTCATTCTACCATCTCTAAAGAACCATCCAGACCAATTTACAGATCACCACCTCCCGTTGGCGGAAGAGGAAGCGCTAGCTGGGCTGCAGTGGTGTCAGGCTCTCCGGGCACAGCAGTGAGGCCGGCGACCTCTGCCGGCACCCGTGGGTTAAGACAAAATCCTGCCCGGGGTTCTTATCAATCGGCCGTAACAAGAGCGGTAAAAACGACAGAAAATAATACAGAGGCGCTTCTTTCTCAGGGGTTCGAATTACTCAGAAAAAGGCAGTGGGACTCAGCCGTTAAGGTGTTTAAGGCGATCAAACCGGCGACTCAAATACAGAATGAAAGTAAAGTCAATGGTCTTGCCCGGGCACTTTATCACCAGCACGGAAAAGCTGCAGAAGCACTGGATTTATTAAATCAATTATCAACTCCTATCCAAACCAATACTTTGATGACAAAGTCCAGGATTCTGGAAGCACTGAAACGTTATCAAGAGGCAGAAGATCTGCTTATGCAGATTGTTAAGAAGGAAGCAGGCGATCCGGAAAAAGGCAGGGCTTGCCAGTACCATGACACCAATATCATGCTGGCCCGTCTCTGGCAGGGGATGGGTAAGCTTGATCAAGCCGAACGCCTGCTGATCGCTACTTTCAGACAGGAATCGGTTAAGGCGGATGATCTGGAAGCAGGCAGGGCCTGCAAGCATCATGAAACGAATCTGGGGCTGGCCCGACTCTGGGAGATCATGGATAAACCCGATAAAGCCGAACGCCTGCTGATTGCTACGCTCAGGCAGGAATCGGCAAAGGTGGGGGCCCCGGAAACAGATAGGGTTGGTAAGCACCATGAGACGAAACTCACGCTGGCTCGACTCTGGGAGATGATGGGTAAGCACGACAAAGCCGAATGCCTGCTGGTCGCTATGTTCAGGCAGGAATCGGTTAAGGCGGGGGACCTGGAAGCCGGCAGAGCCTGCAAGCACCATGAGACGAATCTTATGCTGGCCCGTCTCTGGCAGATCATGGGTAAGCACGATAACGCAGAACGCCTGCTGATTGCCATGTTCAGACAAGAATCGCCGCAGGCAGGCGATCTGGAAGCCGGCAGGGCCTGCAAGTACCACGATACAAATCTCACGCTGGTTCGACTCTGGGAGATGATGGGTAAGCACGACAAAGCCGAATGCCTACTGATTGCCACGTTCCGGCAGGAATCGGCCAAGGCCGGTGACCTGGAAGCCGACAGAGCCTGCAAGAATCATGAAACGAATCTGGGGCTGGCCCGTCTCTGGCAGACGATGGCTAAGCTTGATCGAGCCGAACGTCTGCTGGTCGCTACGTTCAGGCAGGAATCGGTTAAGGCGGGGGACCTGGAAGCCGGCAGAGCCTGCAAGCACCATGAGACGAATCTCGCGCTGGCTCGCCTCTGGCAGATGATGGGTAAACACGATAAAGCCGAACGCCTGCTGATTGCCATGTTCAGACAGGAATCGGCGCAGGCAGGCGATCTGGAAGCCGACAGGGCCTGCAAGTACCACGATACAAATCTCACGCTGGCCCGTCACTGGGAAATGATGGATAAGCTTGATCAAGCCGAACGCCTGCTGATTGCCACGTTCCGGCAGGAATCGGCCAAGGCCGGTGACCTGGAAGCCGGCAGAGCCTGCAAGAATCATGAAACGAATCTGGGGCTGGCCCGTCTCTGGGAGTTGATGGGTAAGTTCGATCAAGCCGAACGCCTGCTGATCGCCACCTTCAGGCAGGAATCGGCGCAGACGGGCGACCCGAAAGCAGGCAGGGTCTGCAAGAACCATGAAACGAATATTACCCTGGCCCGTCTCTGGCAGGTAATAGGTAAGTTTGATCAAGCCGAACACCTGCTGGTCACTACCTTCAGGCAGGAATCGGCCAGGCCGGGTGATCTGGAAGAAGGCAAGGCCTGCCAGCACCATGAGACCAATCTGGGGCTGGCCCGCCACTGGCAGTTAGTGGGTAAGCACGATAAAGCCGAGCGCCTGCTGATCGCCACCTTCAGGCAGGAATCGGTTAAGGCGGGAGATCTGGAAGAAGGCAGGGCCTGCATGAACCATGAGACGAATCTGGGGCTGGCCCTTCAGTGGGAAATAGCGGGTAAACTCAATAAAGCCGAACAACTGCTGATCAGCACGTTCAGGCTGGAATCGACTAAGGCAGACAACCCGGAAGAAAGCCAGGCCTGCAACAACCATGAAACGAATCATACCCTGGCCCGTCTCTGGAAGATAATGGGTAAGGTCGATCAAGCCCAACGTCTGCTCCAACAATGCCTGTCCGATCATACGTTGGTCGAGGTTCAAAAAGACCGTTACCGGCTGACATTAGCCATTTTACATTGTGGGACCCATGAATTTGACAGGTATATTGGTGCTATCACCAACGGTGTCGATAAGGCACTTGCCCAGTCAATCCATCGATTCATGATTTACTGTGAGCGTGTCGACAAAAACGGTTCGGCAGAGCCTATTTTACTGGACCAAGCCTTCAATTATGTGGAGGAGGCGATTCAACGCTCTTCCTACAGTGAAAAGCGGGCACAATTGTTGTCGCAAAAAGCGCACATCCTGAGAATGCAGAAAAAGGCTGAAAGCGAATGGCAATCGCTTTTTCAGCAAGCAGCCTGTTTAGACCCTTCAAGGTTATTAAAAGAGAAAACAGAACCCTGGAGGAAAACAGAGAAACGGGCGTTGGAAATGTTAAATATCCTGAGCCCCGCCTGACGATTTGAAAAGTCGTCCAGTACTCAAATGTATTGCAGGCTGGCAAAAAAAGTGCCTGAACACTGATCCGCAGTGGTAGCACAGAATAAGCCATCATTGTTAATCCATGGTGAGATGGCAATGAGCACGGTATGACTGCTATTCCATCATCTCCATCATCTGATTAATGGAACCAAACTGGCTAAGGATTGTCATTCATGACATGAACACCACGGCTCATTCTACCATCTCTAAAGAACCATCCAGACCAATTTACAGATCACCTCCCGTTGGCGGAAGAGGAGGCACTAGCTGGGCTGCAGTGGTGTCAGGCTCTCCGGGCGCAGCAGTGAGGCCGGTGACCTCTGTCGGCACCCGTGGGTTAAGACAAAATCCTGCCCGGGGTTCTTATCAATCGGCCGTAACAAGAGCGGTAAAAACGACAGAAAATAATACAGAGGCGCTTCTTTCTCAGGGTTTCGGATTACTCAGGAAAAGGCAGTGGGACTCAGCCGTTAAGGTGTTTAAGGCGATCAAACCGGCGACTCAAATACAGAATGAAAGTAAAGTCAATGGTCTTGCCCGGGCACTTTATCACCAGCCCGGAAAAGCTGCAGAAGCACTGGATTTATTAAATCAATTATCAGCTCCTATCCAAACCAATACTTTGATGACAAAGTCCAGGATTCTGGAAGCACTGCAACGCTATCAAGAGGCAGAAGATCTGCTCATGCAGATTGTTAAGAAGGAAGCAGGCGATCCGGAAAAAGGCAGGGCTTGCAAGTATCATGATGCCAATATCACGCTGGCTCGTCTCTGGCAGGTGATGGGTAAGCTTGATCAATCCGAACACCTGCTGATCGCTACATTCAGACAGGAATCGGTTAAGGCGGATGATCTGGAAGCAGGCAGGGCCTGCAAGCATTATGAGACGAATCTGGGGCTGGCCCGACTCTGGGAGATCATGGGTAAACCCGATAAAGCCGAACGCCTGCTGATTGCTACGCTCAGGCAGGAATCGGTTAAGGTGGGGACCTGGACAGCAGGTTGGTAAGCACCATGAGACGAAACTCACGCTGGCTCGTCACTGGGAAGATGATGGGTAAGCACGATAAAGCCGAATGCCTGCTGTGCCACGTTCAGGCAGGAATCGGTTAAGGCGAGGGACCTGGAAGCCGGCAGAGCCTGCAAGCACCATGAGACGAATCTCGCGCTGGCCCGTCACTGGGAAATGATGGATAAGCTTGATAAAGCCGAACGCCTGCTGATTGCCACGTTCCGGCAGGAATCGGCCAAGGCAGGCGACCTGGAAGCCGGCAGAGCCTGCAAGAGTCATGAAACGAATCTGGTGCTGGCTCGTCTCTGGCAGAAGATGGGTAAGCTTGATCAAGCCGAATGCCTGCTGATTGCCACGTTCCGGCAGGAATCGGCCAAGGCCGGTGACCTGGAAGCCGACAGAGCCTGCAAGAATCATGAAACGAATCTGGGGCTGGCCCGTCTCTGGCAGACGATGGCTAAGCTTGATCAGGCCGAACGTCTGCTGGTCGCTACGTTCAGGCAGGAATCGGTTAAGGCGGGGGACCTGGAAGCCGGCAGAGCCTGCAAGCACCATGAGACGAATCTCGCGCTGGCTCGCCTCTGGCAGATGATGGGTAAACACGATAAAGCCGAACGCCTGCTGATTGCCATGTTCAGACAGGAATCGGCGCACGCAGGCGATCTGGAAGCCGACAGGGCCTGCAAGTACCACGATACAAATCTCACGCTGGCCCGTCTCTGGGAAATGATGGATAAGCTTGATCAAGCCGAACGCCTGCTGATTGCCACGTTCCGGCAGGAATCGGCCAAGGCCGGTGACCTGGAAGCCGGCAGAGCCTGCAAGAATCATGAAACGAATCTGGGGCTGGCCCGTCTCTGGGAGTTGATGGGTAAGTTCGATCAAGCCGAACGCCTGCTGATCGCCACCTTCAGGCTGGAATCGACTAAGGCAGACAACCCGGAAGAAAGCCGGGTCTGCAACAACCATGAAACGAATCTTACCCTGGCCCGTCTCTGGAAGATAATGGGTAAGGTCGATCAAGCCCAACGTCTGCTCCAACGATGCCTTTCCGATCATACGTTGGTCGAGGTTCAAAAAGACCGTTACCGGCTGACATTAGCCATTTTACATTGTGGGACCCATGAATTTGACAAGTATATTGGTGCTATCACCAACGGTGTCGATAAGGCACTTGCCCAGTCAATCCATCGATTCATGATTTATTGTGAGCGTGTCGACAAAAACGGTTCGGCAGAGCCTATTTTACTGGACCAAGCCTTCAATTATGTGGATGAGGCGATTCAACGCTCTTCCTACAGTGAAAAGCGGGCACAATTGTTATCGCAAAAAGCGCACATCCTGAGAATGCAGAAAAAGGCCGAAAGCGAATGGCAATCGCTTTTTCAGCAAGCAGCCTGTTTAGACCCTTCAAGGTTATTAAAAGAGAAAACAGAACCCTGGAGGAAAACAGAGAAACGGGCGTTGGAAATGTTAAATATCCTGAGCCCCGCTTGACGATTTGAAAAGTCGTCCAGTACTCAAATTGAGGATAAAAATTTCTGCTTCTGAGGAGAATAGCGGGGCTATTTGATGAAAAAGTAGGAATTTTTAGACCAATTTATCGCAACCGCAGTAGGACAGTCTTAAGTCCGGCAGGCTCCTACGAGTACCGGCTAGCTTTGCAAATCGTCAAGCGGGACTCAGGATGTTTAACTTTTCCAGCGCCCGCTTCTCTGCTTTCCTCCAGGGCTCGGTTTTCTCTTTTAATACTCTTGAAGGGTCTAAACAAGACGCTTGCTGAAAAAGCGAGCGCCATTCATTTTCAGCTGTTCCCTGCATCCTCATGATGTGAGCTTTCTGCGACAACAATTGCGCCCGCTTTTCACTGGAAGAAGAAAGTTGCATAGCCTCTTCCACATAATTGAAGGCTTGATCCAGTAATACAGGCTCTTGCGAACCGTTTTCGACAACACGGTGGCAATAAATCATGAATCGATGGATTGACCGGGTAAGTGCCTTATCGACACCGTTGGTGATAGCACCAATATAAGTATCAAATTCATTGGTCCCACAATGTAAAATGCCTAATGCCAGCCGGTAACGGTCTTTTTGCATATCGACCAACGTATGATCGGACAGGCATTGTTGGAGCAGACGCCGGGCTTGATCGACCTTACCCATTATCTGCCAGAGAAGGGCGAGCGTGAGATTCGTCTCATGGTGCAGGCAGGGCCTGCCTTCTTCCAGGTCACAAGCCTTCACCGATTCCTCTCTGAATGTGGCGATCAGCAGGCGTTCGGCGTCATCGAACTTACCTAAAATCTCCCAGTGGCGGGCCAACATGAGATTCGTTTCATGGTGCGCGCAGGCCCTGCCTTCTTCGAAGTCACAGGCCTTCACTGATTCTTTTCTGAACGTGGCGATCAACAAGCGCTCGGCGCTATCGAACTCACCCATAATCTCCCAGTGGCGGGCCAACGTGAGATTCGTTTCATGGTGCATGCAGGCTATGCCTGCTTCCAGATCATCTGCCTTTGCCGATTCTTGCCTGAACGTGGCGATCAGCAGGCGCTCGGCTATATCGAGTTTACCCATCAGCTGCCAGTGACGGGCCAGTGTAAGATTCGTTTCATGGTTCTTGCAAACCACGCCTGCTTCCAGGTCGCCCGCCAGCGCCGATTCCTGCCTGAACGTGGCGATCAGCAGACGCTCAGCTTTAACGTACTCACCCATTATCTGCCAGAGACGAGACAGCCCCAGATTGGTCTCATGGTACTTGCAAGCCCTGCCTGCTTCCAAATCATCCGCCTTCACCGATTCCTGCCTGAACGTAGCAATCAGCAGGCGCTCGGCTAAATCGAGCTTACCCATTAGCTGCCAGAGACGGGCCAGCCCCAGGTTCGTCTCATGGTTCTTGCAAGCCCCGCCTGCTTCCGGGTCGCTCGCCTGCGCCGATTCCTGCCTGAATGTGGCGATTAGCAGGCGTTCAGCTTTATCGAGCTTATCCATGATCTCCCAGTGCCGGGCCAGCGTAAGATTTGTGTCATGCTGCGTGCAGGCTCTGCTTTGCTCCAGGTCGCCCACCTGCGCCGATTCCTGCCTGAAGGTGCTGATCAGCAGGCGTTCAGCTTTATCAAGCTTATCCATGATCTCCCAATGACGGGCCAGCGTGAGATTGGTCTCATGGTTCTTGCAGGCTCTGCCTGCTTCCAGGTCGCCCGCTCTCCCTGATTCCTGCCTGAACGTGGCGATCAGCAGACTTTCGGCTTTATCGTGCTTACCCATTATCTGCCAGTGACGAGCCAGTGTGAGATTTGTCTCATGCTGCTTGCAGGCCCTGCCTTCTTCCAGGTCACCCGCCTGCGCCGATTCTTGCCGAAACGTGGCGATCAGCAGACGTTCAGTTTCATCGAGCTTGCCCATCATCTGCCAGTGACGGGCCAGCCCCAGATTCGTCTGATGATTCTTGCAGGCCCTGCCTTCTTCCAGGTCACCAACCTTAACTGATTCCTGCCTGAACGTGGCAATCAGCAGACGTTCAGCTTTATCGAGCTTGCCCATCATCTGCCAGAGACGGGCCAGCGTGAGATTGGTCTCATGGTGCTGGCAGGCCCTGCCTGCTTCCGGGTCGCCCGCCTTCGCTGACTCCTGCCTGAACATGGCGATCAGCAGACGTTCGGCTTGATCGAGCTTACCCATCATCTCCCACTGGCGCACCAGCATGAGATTCACTTCACGCCGCTTGCAGGCCCTGCCTTTTTCCGGGTCACCCGCTTCCCTTTTAACAATCTGCTTGAGCAGATCTTCTGCCTCTTGATCACGTTTCAGGGCTTGCAGAACCCTGGACTTTGTCATCAAGGTATCGGTCTGGATAGAAGCCGATAATTGATTTAAGACTGCCAGTGCCTCTCCAGCCTTTCCGTGCTGATACAGTGCCCGGGCAAGACCATTGACTTTACGTTCATGCTGATTTTGAGTCGCCGGTTTGATCGCCTGAAACACATTAACCGCTGAGCTCCACTGCTTTTTCCTGAGTAAGTCAAACCCCTGGGAAAGAAACTCCTCTGTATTTCCTGTCCTTGTTACCGTTCTTGTTACGGCAGATTGATAAGAACCCCGGGCAGGATTATGTCTTAACCCACGGGTGCCAGCGACGGTTACCGGCCTCACTGTCGCTCCCGGAGAGCCTGACGCAACGGCAGAGCCAGCGCCTCCTCTTTTGCCAACAGGCGGTGGTGAGCTATAGATCGTCCCGGGGGAGTCTTTACCAACAGTAGAGTAGGCAGTTGTGTTCATGTCTTGACATGACAATCCTTAGCGAGTTTGGTTCCATCATCACAGGATGTTTAACTGTTCCAGCGCACACTGCTCCATTTTCCTCCAGGGCTCTGTTTTCTCTTTTAATACTCTTGAAGGGTCTAGACAGGATGCTTGCCGAAAAAGCGATTGCCATTCGCTTTCAGCTATTCCTTGCATTCTCATGATGTGCGCTTTCTGCGACAACAATTGTGCTCGCTTTTCACTGGAAGAAGAAAGTTGCATAGCCTCTTCCACATAACTGAAGGCTTGATCCAATAAAACAGGCTCTTCCGAACCGTTTTCGACAACACGTTGGCAAAAAATTCTGAAACGATGGATGGACTGGGCAAGTGCCTTATCGACACCGTTGGTAATGTCTTCAATATATGTATCAAATTCATTGGTCCCGGTATGCAGAATGCTTAATGTCAGCCGGTAACGGTCTTTTTGAACATCGACCAACGTCTTATCGGACAGGCATCGTTGGAGCAGACTCCGGGCGTTATCGAGCTTACCCATTATCTCCCAGAGACGGGCCAGCCCCAGATTGATCTCGTGATGCTTGCAGGCCCTGCCTCTTTCCGGGTCTGGCACCTGCACTGATTCCTGCCTGAACGTGGCGATCAGCAGGCTTTCGGCTTTATCAAGCTTACCCATCTCCTGCCAGAGGCGGGCCAGCCCCAGATTCGTCTCATGGTACTTGCAAGCCCTGCCGTTTTCCAGGTCGCCCGGGTTTGCCGATTCCTGCCTGAACGTGGCGATCAGCAGGTGTTCAGCTTTACTGAGTCTACCCGTCAATTGCCAGAGACGGACCAGCCCCAGATTCGTCTCATGGTGCTTGCAGGCCCTGCCAGCTTCCAGGTCTCCCGCCTGCGCTGATTCCTGCCTGAACGTAGCGATCAGTA
This sequence comes from Endozoicomonas sp. SCSIO W0465, assembly GCF_023716865.1. Lineage (NCBI taxonomy): Bacteria > Pseudomonadati > Pseudomonadota > Gammaproteobacteria > Oceanospirillales > Endozoicomonadaceae > Endozoicomonas > Endozoicomonas sp. SCSIO W0465. Next base: position 1,534,502 of record NZ_CP092417.1, on the reverse strand, counting down.
GGCTTTCGGCTTTGTCTAGCTTACCCATCAACTGCCAGAAGCGGGCCAGCGTGATATTCGTATCATGGTGCTTGCAGGCCCTGCCGTCTTCCAGGTCGCCCGGGTTTAACGATTCCTGCCTGAACATAGCGATCAGCAGGTGTTCAGATTTATTGAGCCTGCCCGCCATCTGCCAGTGGCGGGCCAGCGCCAGATTCGTCTCATGATGCTTGCAGGCTTTGCCTGCTTCCAGATCACCCGGCTGCACCGATTCCTGCCTGAAGGTGGCGATCAGCAAGCGTTCGACTTTATCAAGCTTAACCATCATCTGCCAAAGACGGGCCAGTGCCAGATTCGTCTCATGGTGCTTGCAGGCTTTGCCTGTTTCCAGATCATCCGGCTGCACCGATTCCTGCCTGAAGGTGGCGATCAGCAAGTGTTCGGCTCTATCGAACTTACCCGTCGTCTGCCAGAGACGGGCCAGCGCAATATTCGTATCATGGTCCTTGCAGGCTCTGCCGGCTTCCAGGTCACCCTGCTCTACCGATTGCTGCCTGAAGGTGGCGATCAGTAAGCGTTCGGCTTGATCGAACTTACCTGCCGTCTGCCAGAAACGGGCCAGTGTGATATTCGTATCATGGTTCTTGCAGGCTCTGCCTGCTTCCAAGTCACTGGCTTTTGCCGATTCCTGCCTGAACATGGCAACCAGCAGACCTTCGGCTTGATCAAGCTTACCTATCATCTGCCAGTGACGAGCCAACGTGAGATTCGTCTCATGGTTCTTGCAGGCTCTGCCTGCTTCCAGATCACCCGGCTGCACCGATTCTTGCCTGAACATGACAATCAGCAGCCGTTCGGCTTGATCGAGCTTACCCATCATCTCCCAGCAACGGGCCGGCGTGATATTGGTATCATGGTTCTTGCAGCCCCCGCCTGCTCCCGGTTCACCTCCCTTCACCGATTCCTGCCTGAAGGTGGCGATCAGCAAGTGTTCGGCTCTATCGAACTTACCCATCATCTGCCAGAGACGGGCCAGCGTGATATTCGTATCATGGTTCTTGCAGGCTCTGCCGGCTTCCAGATCATCCGGCTGTACCGATTGCTGCCTGAAGGTAGCGATCAGCAAGCGTTCGGCCTGATCGAACTTACCCATCGTCTGCCAGAGACGGGCCAACGTGATATTCGTATCATGGTTCTTGCAGGCTCTGCCTGCTTCCAAGTCGCTGGCTTTTGCCGATTCCTGCCTGAACATGGCAATCAGCAGACCTTCGGCTTGATCAAGCTCACCTATCATCTGCCAGAGACGGGCCAACGTGATATTCGTATCATGGTTCTTGCAGGCTCTGCCTGCTTCCAGGTCACCCATCTCCACCGATTGCTGCCTGAACATAGCGATCAGCAACCGTTCGGCTTGATCGAGCTTACCCATCATCTCCCAGCAACGGGCCAACGTGAGATTCGTGTCATGGTGCTTGCAGGCCCTGCTTTCTTCCAGGTCACTCGCCTTCACCGACTCCTGCTTGAAGGCGGCGATCAGCAGGCGTTCGGCTTTATTGAGCTTACCCTTCATTTGCCAGAGAAGGGCCAGCGTGAGATTGGTCTCACGGTGCTTGCAGGCCCTGCCTGCTTCCAGGTCACCCGCTTTCGCTGATTCCTGTCTGAACGTAGCAATCAACAGTTGTTCGGCTTTGTCGAGCTTACCCAGCATCTTCCAGAGGCGAGCCAGTGTAATATTGGTATCACGGTGCTTGCAGGCCCTGCCTCTTTCAGGGTCGCCCCCTTCCTTCCTGGCAGTCTGCTTTAGCAAATCTTCTGCCTCTTGATAACGTCCCAATGTTTCCAGAATCCTGGACTTTGTCAGCAAAGTGGTGGTCTGGACAAAAGCTGGTAATTGATTTAATAAATCCAGTGCTTCTTTAGCCTTTCCGGGCTGGGGATAAAGTGCCCGGGCAAGACCAGTGACTTTACGTTCATTCTGTTCTTGAGTCTCTGGCTTGATCGCCTGAAACACGTTAACCGCTGAGCTCCATTGCCTTTTCCTGAGTAAGTCAAACCCCTGAGAAAGAAACTCCTCTGTATTTCCTGTCGATGTTACCGTTCTTGTTACGGCAGATTGATAAGAACCCCGGGCAGGATTTTGTCTTAACCCACGGGTGCCAGCGGAGGTTACCGGCTTCACTGTCGCTCCCAAAGAGCCTGACACAATTGCAGCCCAGCTAGCGCTTCCTCTTCCGCCAACGGGAGGTGAGCTGTAGACTGATCCGGTGGAGACTTTACCGGTGGTAGAGCAGGCCGTTGTGTTCATGTCTTGACATGACAATCCTTAGCGAGTTTGGTTCCATCATCACAGGATGTTTAACGTTTCCATCGCACATTGCTCTGTTTTCCTCCAGGGTTCTGTTTTCTCTTTTAATACTCTTGAAGGGTCTAGACAGGATGCTTGCCGAAAAAGCGGTTGCCATTCGCTTTCAGCCTTTTTCTGCATTCTCATGATGTGCGCTTTTTGCGACAACAATTGTGCCCGCTTTTCACCGGAGGAAGGCAGTTGCATAGCCTGCTCTACATAGTTGAAGGCTTGATCCAGGAATATAGGCTCTTGCGAACCGTTTTCGACAACACGTTGGCAAAAAATTCTGAAACGATGGATTGACTGGGCAAGTGCCTTATCGACACCGTTGGTAATGTCTTCAATATACGTATCAAATTCATTGGTCCCGGTATGCAGAATGCTTAATGTCAGCCTGTAACGGTCTTTTTGAACATCGACCAACGTATTATCGGACAGGCATCGTTGGAGCAGACTCCGGGCGTTATCGAGTTTACCCATCATCTGCCAGTGACGGGCCAACGTGAGATTCGTGTCATGGTGCTTGCAGACCCCGTCTTCTTCCAGGTCGCCCGCCTTGGCCGATTCCTGCCTGAACATAGCGGTCAGCAGGCGTTCGGCTATATCGAGCTTACCCATTATCTGCCAGTGACGGGCCAGCGAAAGATTCGTTTCATGGTTCTTGCAAGTCCCGCCTGCTAACGGGTCGCCCGTCTTGGCCGATTCCTGCCTGAACATGGCGATCAGCAGGCGTTCAGCTTTATCAAGCTTGCCCATCATCTGCCAGAGACGGGCCAACGTGAGATTCGTCTCATGGTTCTTGCAGGCTCTGCCGTCTTCCAGGTCGCCTGCTTTTGCCGATTCCTGCCTGAACATGGCAACCAACAGACGTTCGGCCTTATCAAGCTTACCTATCATCTGCCAGTGACGGGCCAGCCCCAGATTCGTCTCATGGTTCTTGCAGGCTCTGCCGTCTTCCAGGTCGCCTGCTTTTGCCGATTCCTGCCTGAACATGGCAATCAACAGTCGTTCGGCTTTATCAAGCTTACCTATCATTTCCCAGAAACGGGCCAACGCGAGATTCGTCTCATGGTTCTTGCAGGCTCTGCCTGCTTCCAGGTCACCCACCTTCACCGATTCCTGCCTGAACATAGCGATCAGCAGGCGTTCGGCCTGATCGAACTTACCCGTCATCTGCCAGTAACGGGCCAGCGTGATATTCGTAACATGGTTCTTGCAAGCCCTACCGTCTTCCGGGTTGCCCGCCGGCGTCGATTCCTGCCTAAACATAGCAATCAGCAAGCGTTCGGCCTTATCGAGCTTACCCATCATCTGCCAGTGACGGGCCAGCGTGAGATTCGTATCATGGTTCTTGCAGGCCCTGCCGTCTTCCGGATTGGCTGCCGGTGTCGATTCCTGCCTGAACGTAGCAATCAGCAGGCGTTCGGCTTTATTGAGCTTACCCTTCATCTGCCAGAGACGGGCCAGCCCCAGATTAGTTTCATGATTCTTGCAGGCTCTGCCGGCTTCCAGGTCACCGGCCTTGGCCGATTCCTGCCGGAACGTGGCAATCAGCAGGCGTTCGGCTTTATCGAGCTTATCCATCATTTCCCAGTGACGGGCCAGTGTGAGATTTGTATCGTGGTACTTGCAGGCCCTGCCGGCTTCCAGATCGCCTGCCTGCGGCGATTCCTGCCTGAACATAGCAATCAGCAAGCGTTCGGCCTTATCGAGCTTACCCGTCATTCCCCAGAAACGGGCCAGCGTGAGATTCGTATCATGGTTCTTGCAGGCCCTGCCGTCTTCCGGGTTGGCTGCCGGCGTCGATTCCTGCCTGAACATGGCAATCAGCAGGCGTTCGGCTTTATCGTCTTTACCCATCATCTGCCAGAGTCGAGCCAGCGCGATATTCGTCTCATGGTGCTTGCAGGCCCTGCCGTCTTCCGGGTTGGCTGCCGGCGTCGATTCCTGCCTGAACGTAGCAATCAGCAGGCGTTCGGCTTTATTGAGCTTACCCTTCATTTGCCAGAGAAGGGCCAGCGTGAGATTGGTCTCACGGTGCTTGCAAGCCCTGCCTGCTTCCAGGTCACCCGCTTGCGATGATTCCTGCCTGAACGTAGCGATCAACAGTTGTTCGGCTTTGTCGAGCTTACCCAGGGTCTTCCAGAGGCGAGCCAGCATAATATTGGTATCATGGTGCTTGCAGGCCCTGCCTTTTTCAGGGTCGCCCCCTTCCTTCTTGGAAATCTGCTTTAGCAGATCTTCTGCCTCTTGATAACGTCCCAATGTTCCCAGAATCCTGGACTTTGTCAGCAAGGTGGTGGTCTGGACAAAAGCCGGTAATCGATTTAATAAATCCAGTGCCTCTTCAGCCTTACCAGGCTGGGGATAAAGTGCCCGGGCAAGACCATTGACTTTTTGCTCATTCTGTTCTTGAGTCTCCGGTTTGATGGCCTGAAAGACATTAACCGCTGACTCCCACTGCCTTTTTCTGAGTAAGTCAAACCCCTGAGAAAGAAGCACCTTTGTATTTCCTCTCTTTGTTACCGCTCTGGTCAAGGCAGATTGATAAGAACCCCGGAGAGGATTTAGTCTTAACCCGGGGGTGCCCGCAGAGGTTACCGGTCTCGCCGTTACTCCCACAGAGCCTGACACAACCGCATCCCAGCTAGCGTTTCCTCTTCCGCCAACGGGAGGTGAGCTGTAGACTGATCCGGGGGAGTCTTTACCGATGGTAGAGTAGGCCGTTGTGTTCATATCTTGACAGGACAACCCTTAGCGAGTTTGGTTCCATCATCAATCAAACTTCTAATCATCAAGCGGGGCTCAGGATGATTAACGTTTCCAGCGCCCTCTGCACTGTTTTCCTCCAAGCTCTGTTTTCTCTTTGGCTCTATTTTGATTACGAACTGCTCTACAGTGAAAACTGACTGTAGGTCACGAAAAACAAGGATTGGGCAACATTACCGGACAATATGCTGACAACCTTTGTAGATAAAGGGCTTCAGCAATGTTCAACCCAGTAGCAGTCTGAAATCCTACAAGAGCCTTCTCTTTTAATACTCTTGATGGGTCTAAGCAGGATGCTTGTTGAAAAAGCGATTGACATTGGCTTTCAGTTTTTTTCTGCAGTCTCATTCAGCAACACGTTGGCAATAAATCCTGAATCGATGGATTGACTGGACACGTGCTTTATCTACACAGTTGGTAATATCACCAATATAAGTATCAAATTCATTAGTCCCACAATGCGAAATGCCTAATGCCAGCCTGTACACGGTTTTTTTGTCTATCGAACAACGTATTTTCGGACGGAGCAAACTTTCGGCTTTATCGACCTTACCGACTAGTTGCCAGTGACGAGCCACCATGAGATTCGTTTCGTGATGCTTGCAGGCCCCGCCTCACTTCACGTCGTCCCGACTTCGCCGATTCCTGCCTGAACGTGGCGATCAGCAGGCGTTGGGCTTTATCGTGCTGCCCCATCCTCTGCCAGTGTTGGGCCAGCATAACATTCGTCTGATGGTGCTTGCAGGCTATGCCTGCTTCCAGGTCAGCCTCCTCCGCCGATTCCTGCCTGAACATGGCAATAAGTAAGCGTTCGGCTTGATCGAGCTTACCCGTCATCTGCCAGAGACTGGCCAGCCCCAGATTCACCTCACGACTCTTGCAGGCCCTGCCTGCTTCCAGATCGCTCTCCTCCGCCGATTCCTGCCTGAACATGGCGATCAGCAGCTGTTCGGCTTTATCGAGCTTATCCATCTTCTGCCAGAGACTGGCCAGCCCCAGATTTACCTCACGTCTCTTGCAGGCCCTGCCTGCTTCCAGATCACGTACATTAACCGATTCCTGCCTGAACGTAGCGATCAGCAGGCGTTCGGCTTTATCAAGCTTACCCGTCGACTGCCATAAACGAGCCAGCATGAGATTTGTCTTGTGGAGCTCGCAGGTTGTTGCCCTGTCTTCTTCCAGGTTGCCTGCCGGCAACGATTCCTGCCTGAACGTGGCAATCAGCAGGCGTTCAGCTTTATCGAGCTTACCTAACATCTGCCAAAGAAGGGCCAGCCCCAGATTCGTTTCATGGTGCTTGCAGGCCCTGCCTGCTTCCAGGTCGCCTGGCGTCGACGATTCCTGCCTGAAAGTGGCGATCAGCAAGTGTTCGGCTATAACGAACTTACGAATCTTCTGCCAGTGATGAGCCAGCGCAAGATTCGTCTCATGGTTAGTGCAGGCCCTTCCTGCTTCCAGGTCACCCGCCATCACCGATTCCTGCCTGAACGTGGCAATCAGCAAGCGTTCGGCCCTGGCATGCTTACCCATCCTCTGCCAGAGACGAACCAGCGTGAGATTCGTCTCATGGTTCTTGCAGGCCCTGCCTGCTTCCAGGTCGCCCACCTCCTCTGATTCCTGTCTGAACGTGGCGATCAGCAGGCGTTCAGCTTTGTCGAGCTTACCCATTATCTGCCAGAGACGGACCAGCTCGAGATTCGTCTCATGGTTATTGCAGGTCCTCCCTGCTTCCAGGTCATCCGCCATGACCGATTCCTGCCTGAACGTGGCGATTAGCAGGCGTTCGGCTTTATGGAGCTTACCCATTATCTGCCAGTGACTGGCCAGCGCGAGATTTGTCTCATGGTTATTGCAGGCCCTCCCTGCTTCCAGGTCGCTCTCCTCCGCCGATTTCCGCCTGAACGTGGCGATTAGCAAGCGTTCGGCCTTACCATGCTTACCCATCCTCTGCCAGAGACGGGCCAGCTCCAGATTCGTCTTATGATTATTACAGGCCCTGCCTTCTTCCAGGTCGCCCTCCTCCGCCGATTCCTGCCTGAACGTTTCGATCAGCAGTCGTTCGGCTTGTTCGAGCTTATCCATGATCTGCCGGTGACGGGTCAACGTGCGATTCGTCTCATGGTTATTGTCCTTACTCTCCTTATCAAGCAAAAACTCTACGACATCTAAATAACATTCTTGCTGTGCTAACATCCGGGCCGTGAAACCATTATTATTCACAGCACTGACCTCAGCCCCCTTATCAATCAGGAGCTTTACGACCGCCAAGTGCCCGCTCCGGGCTGCCAACATCAGTGTTGTTAAGCCATCTTCGTTCACAGCACTGACCTCGGCCCCTTTATCAATCAAAAGCTTTACGACCTCTAATTGTCCGTTCTCGGCTGCCAACATCAGAGCGGTGAAGCCATTATTATTCATGACTCCATTGATGCTGCCCCCCCCTTTTAACAGCCTGGAACTGATAAGCGCCAGATTCCCATGACTACAGGCATCAAAAAACGCCTGATCGGGGAAAAATTCGTCCGGGTACGATTCGCCGGTATTCTCATTCACCAAAGGCACAGGGTCTTGCCGACAATACGCGCACCGTCGTGAGCCAACGGGCAGTGAAAGAAAATATTGAGAAATACACTCCAGATCGAAGCAATGACTGCATCGGGTTTTGACGACAGTGGGCATAAGATCACGGCCATGGAATTCCACAAGGCAGATAGGACAGGGATTGAACTCTGGAGCCTCGTTAATGTCGACAGGACCGGGGAAAGGGGAACGAGCTGCGGCATCCATAATAAAATATCCGAATCATTAATTCATGGAATGTCGGTTAGAGGGGGAAAAAAAGACTAAGTTCCACAGAGTTAAGGTAATCAGGATTTGCCCCGGAATAACCTCATCATTTTACTCAGTCCGGGAAAAGGTCAAGAATCCAGCATACGTACTACGATGGTCAACCGTTGAAGTTTAACTTTTCTTGCGCCTGCTGCTCTATTTTCCTCCTGCGTTCTGTTTTCTCTTTGTAACTATTCAGCACTGAGCAAAGGCATATTACAGTAATTCCGAACAGCTCTATGAAGTGATTGATATATGTCCATTCCCTGTTTTCTGGCAGACGACAAATAGCTGCGAATCCGTGCAAACATAGAACCACCGTCTGCACTCCTGAAGCAGCCTGAGATTTTCTGCTTTAACTTGGCCATTCGAACATCCCGTTCACTGCCATTGTTATCGAAGGGAATGGTAAAATCTGACATGAAGCGCAGTGTCTCAGCCTTGAACTCAGTGAGTCGTTTGAAGAGATTGTAAGCTTTAGTATTCTTGACTTTCTTGCGCTTAAGCTCCTCTCGTTGCTTCTCCATATAGACGACTTCTTTCATTAGAGCCCGCTGAAGCAACCGGTCATAAATCTTCTCGATTCGTTCACAGACAACACTTGGCATCTGTAGCATACCTATGGTCTTAAAGCCCTTGCAGTAATGCCAGGAAAGCCTCAGTAGCTTCATCAATCGCAACGCCAGTTGATTGCTGTCCCTATCAACAACACCCAAAAGCTCCCTCAGGTGATGGGCATTGCAAAGTACGTGAGTTGCCGCATATGCAAAATAGGATTTCCAATGATCATGAACCAGAACGCCTGCAAATGTTAGCAGTATGCCCATCGTGTCCATGGCCTCACGACCTCGCTTTTCAGACAAGTAGTAGAGCGTCCATTGTTCATCCCGCATAACGTGTAGCCAGTGCAAAGAGCCCTCGGCCCGCATACCCGTTTCATCGGCTCCGGCAACAGACGATTCCCGCAAGGCGTCACGAATAACCTCTTCAGTAGAAGCCAGATTTTCATAGGTTCTGGCCACAAAATTGGCGACAGTGCCTGCACTTACACTCATTTTATAGAGAGTATTAAAATACTCTGACACGCGCTTAAAAGGCAGGAAATGGTATTGGTTAAGATAGACGGCCATAGCCTGTGTGGCTGAGCCATATTGTGCGGCAGCGGTAACACCTTCCGGGAATTCAGCCTGATTCCGACAACCACAAGTGCAGATTTTTACTTCAGCTCTATGGGCCGTTACTTCAAATTCACCCGGTCTCCCTGGTTCAAACACCTGTCGTTCAATATATTTGACCGGCTCACTATCAAGAAGAGACGCCTGACATTTATTGCATTCTTTAACCGGAAGGTACTCAATATAGTCAGGGATATCGACCTGTTTAAGACAAGTGCCCTGATGCCCTTTCTTTCCACCGGCTTTATTACCAGAAGACTGTCTCAGACTTTTAGGATTGGGTTTTTCATCCGATGGATCGGTACCTTTATCTGCGGAAAGGTCGTCAGAATGATCTGGAGAATTACTGTTTTTACAAGGTTTTTGATAACCATCAGACGATGGCGGCTTGCTGCTGTTTTGACTGTTCTTGCCAACCTTTTCTTCCAATTCTCGACATCGCTCTTCCAGACAGGCAACTCTCATCCGCAGCTCTGCATTCTCTTTCAAGAGAATCTCAGCCGACATAGTTGCGGGTAGTTCTGGAATCATGCTGGCGAATATTGTGGAAAAATGGTGCTTAAGAGGATGGTATAAAAATCAGAAAATTCCAGATTTATGTGGGGGTGCTGAACAGTTACTTCTCTTTTAATAGTCTTGAACATAATTGAAGGCTTGATCCAGGAATATAGGCACTTCCGAACTGTTTTCGATAACGCGTTGGCAAAAAAATCTGAAACGATGGATTAACTGGGCAAGTGTCTTATCGACACCGTTGGTGATAGCACCTATATACCTGTCAAATTCATTGGTTCCAGTATGTAGAGTGCTTAATGCCAGCCGGTAACGGTCTTTTTTCACCTCAACCAACGTATTTGTATTGGCAGGTGAACGGCTTGATCGAGCCGCCTCATGATCTCCCAGTGACGAGCCAGCGTGAAATCCGTCTCAAGGTTCCTGATGACCCTGCCTGCTTGCGGGTCACCTGTCTGCATCGCTCTCTGCCTGAACGTTGCGATCGGCAGGCGTCCGGCCTGATCGGGTTTATGCATGATCTGCCGGTGACGGGTCAACGTGAGATTCGTCTTATGGTTATTGTCCTTACTCTCCTTATCAAGCAAAAACTCTACGACATCTAAATGACAGTCTTGCTGCGCTAACATCCGGGCGGTGAAGCCATTATTGTTCACTGCACTGACCTCAGCCCCCTTATCAATCAGGAGCTTTACCACCGCCAATTGCCCACTCCGGGCTGCCAACATCAATGTTGTGAAGCCATTATTATTCACTGCACTGACCTCGGCCCCTTTATCAATCAGAAGCTTTACGACCGCTAATTGTCCGCTCACGGCTGCCAACATCAGAGCGGTGAAGCCATTATTATTGACGACTCCATTGACGCTGCCCCCTCCTTTTAACAGTCTGGAGCGGACAAACGCCAGATTCCCATGACTACAGGCATAAAAAAACGCCTGATCGGGGAAAAATTCGTCCGGGTACGATTCGCCGGTATTCTCATTCACCAAAGGCATAGGGTCTTGCCGACAATACGCGCACCGTCGGGAGCCAACGGGCAGTGAAGTAAAATATTGAGAAATACACTCCAGATCGAAGCAATGACTGCATCGGGTTTTGACGACAGTGGGCACCAGATCACGGCCATGGAATTCCACAAGGCAGATAGGACAGGGATTAACCTCTGGAGCCTCGTTAATGTCGACAGGACCGGGGAAAGGGGAACGAGCTATGGCATCCATAGTAAAACAACCGAATCATTAATTAATGGAATGTCCGTTAGAGGGGGAAAACAAGACTAAGTTCCACAGAGTTAAGATAATCAGGATTTGTCCCGGAATAACCTCATCATTTTACTCAGTCCGGGAAAAGGTCAAGAATCCAGCATCCGTACTACCATGATCAACCGTTGAAGGTTAACTTTTCCAGCGCCCGCTGCTCTGTTTTCCTCCAGGGCTCAGTTTTTTCTTTTAATATCCTTGAAGGGTCTAAACAGGATGCTTGCTGAAAAAGTGACTTCCATTCGCTTTCAGCCTTTTTCTGCATTCTCATGATGTGCGCTTTTTGTGACAACAATTGTGCCTGCTTGTCACTGGAGGAAGAAAGTTGCATAGCATCCTCCACATAATCGAAGGCTTGATCCAGGAGTGCTGGCTCTTCCGAACCATGGTCAGCAACACGTTCGCAATAAATCTTGAATCGATGGATTGACTGGACCAGTGCTTTATCTACACCGTTGGTAATATCACCAATATAAATATCAAATTCATTGGTCCCACAATGTAAATTGACCAATGCCAGCCGGTAACGGTCTTTTTGCATATCGACCAGCGTATGATCGGACAGGCATTGTTGGAGCAAACGGTGGGCGTTATCGACCTTACCCATGGTCTGCCAGAGACGGGCCAACCCCAGATTCGTCTCATGGTGCCTGCAGGCCCTGCCTTCTTCCGGGTCTCCCGCCTGTGCTGATTCCTGCCTGAACGTAGCGATCATTAAGCGTTCGGCGTTATCGAACTCACCCATAATCTCCCAGTGACGGGCCAGCGTAAGATTCGTCTCACGGTTCTGACAGGCCTTGCCTTCCTCCAGGTCACCCGCCTTTGCCGATTCCTGCCTGAACATAGTGATCAGCAGGCGTTCGGCTTTATGCAGCTTACCCATCAACTGCCAGAGGCGGGTCAGCCCAAGATTCGTCTCATGATTCTGGCAGGCCCGGCCCTCTTCCAGGTCATCCGCCTGCGCTGATTCCTGCCGGAACGTAGCAATCAGCAGACGTTCGGCTTTATCGAGCTGACCCATTATCTGCCAGTGACGGGCCAGAGAGAGATTCATCTCATGGTTCTGGCAGGGTCGGTCTTCTTCCAGATCGCACTCCCTTGCCGATTCTTGCCTGAACGAAGCAATCAGCAAGCGCTCGGCGCTATCGAGCTTACCCATTATCTGCCAGTGACGGGCCAGCGTAAGATTCGTTTCATGGTTCTTGCATGCCTTGCCAGCTTCCAGGTCGCCGGTCTTCGCCGATTCCTGCCGGAACGTGGCAATCAGCAGACGCTCGGCTTTATCGAGCTGACCCATGGTCTGCCAGAGACGGGACAGCCCCAGATTCGTCTCATGGTGCTGGCAAGCCCTGCCTGCTTCCAGATCGTCCATCTGCGCAGATTTCAGTTTGAACATTGCAATCAGCAGACGTTCGGCTTTATCAAGCTTACCCATGATCTGCCAGTGACGGGCCAGCGTGTGATTCGTATCGTGATACTTACAGGCCTTGTCTTCCTCCAGGTCACCGGTCTGCGCCGATTCCTGTCTGAACGTAGCGATCAGCAGGCGTTCGGCCTTACCGAACTGCCCCATTCCCTGCCAAAGGCGGGCCAGCCCCAGATTCGTCTCATGGTTCTGGCAGGCTCTACCTGCTTCCAGGTCGCCCGTCTGCACCGATTCCTGCCTGAACGTGGCAATCAGCAGTCGTTCAGCCTTATCGTGCTTACCCATGATCTGCCAGTGACGAGCCAGAGCAAGATTGGTCTCATGGTACTTGCAAGCCCTGCCTGCTTCCAGATCACCCGCCTTAACCGATTCCTGACGGAACGTGGCGATCAGCAGACTTTCGGCTTGATCGTGCTTACCCGTTGTCTGCCAGTGACGAGCCAGAGTGAGATTAGTGTCATGGTACTTGCAAGACCTGCCTTCTTCCAGGTCCCCCACCTGCGCCGATTCCTGCCGGAACGTGGCGATCAGCAGGCGTTCGGCGTTATCGTGCTTACCCATGATCTGCCAGTGACGGGCCAGTGTGAGATTCGTATCATGGTACTTACAGACCCTGCCTTCTTCCAGATCACCGGCCTTAACCGATTCCTGCCGGAATGTGGCGATGAGCAGGCGTTCGGCGTTATCGTGTTTACCCATGATCTGCCAGTGACGGGCCAGCGTGAGATTCGTATCATGGTATTTGCAGGCTCTGCCTTCTTCCAGATCACCGGCCCTGACCGATTCCTGCCTGAACATGTTGATCAGCAGGCGTTCGGCGTTATCGTGCTTACCCATCATCTGCCAGAGACGGGCCAGTGTGAGATTGGTATCATGGTGCTTGCAAGCCCTGCCTTTTTCCGCATCACCCGCTTCCTTCTCAACAATCTGCTTCAGTAGTGCTTCTGCCTCTTGATAACGCTCCAGTACTTCCAGAATCCTGGACTTTGTCAGCAAAGTGCCAATCTGGACAGAAGCCGGTAATTGATTTAATAAATCCAGTGCCTCTTTAGCCTTTCCGGGCTGGGGATAAAGTGCCCGGGCAAGACCAGTGACTTTGCATTCATACTGTTTTTGAGTCGTCGGTTTGATCGCCTGAAATACGTTAACCGCAGAGTCCCACTGCCTTTTCCTGAGTAAGTCAAACCCCTGAGAAAAAAGCTTCTCTGAATTTTCTGTCGTTTTTACCGCTCTTGTTACAGCAGATTGATGAGAACCCCGGGCAGGATTTTGTCTCAGCCCACGGGTGCCAGCAGAGGTCACCGGCCTCACTGTCGCCCCCGGTGAACCTGACACAACTGCAGCCCAGCTAGCACCTCCTCTTTCGCCAGCGGGAGGTGGTGATCTGTAAAACCTGGATGGTGCTTTAGAACTGGTAAAATGAGCAGTGGTGTTCATGTCATGAATGACAACCCTCAGCCAGTTTGGTTCCATCAATCAGATGATGGAATAGCGGTCATACCGTGCACATTGCAATCTCACCATGAATTAACAATGAGGGTTTATTCTTTGCTATCACTGCACTGTGGATCAGCGTCCAGACACTTTTTTGCCAGCCTGCAATAAATTTGAGTACTGGACGACTTTTCAAATCGTCAAGTGGGGCTCAGGATATTTAACATTTCCAGCACCCGCTTCTCAGTTTTCCTCCAAGGCTCTGTTTTTTCTTTTAATGCTCTTGAAGGGTCCAAGCAGGATGCTTGCTGAAAAAGCGATTGCCATTCGCTTTCAGCCTTTTTCTGCATTCTCATGATGTGCGCTTTTTGCGACAGCAATTGTGCCCGCTTTTCACTAGTGGACGGAAGTTGCATAGCCTCCTCCACGTAATTGAAGGCTTGATCGAGTAAAACAGGCTCTTCTGAACCGTTTTTGCCGACACGCTCACAATAAATCCTGAAACGATGGATTGACTGGGCAAGTGCCTTATCGACACAGTTAATGATGTCTCCAATATACCTATCAAATTCATTGGTCCCGGAATGTATAATGCACAATGCCAGCCGGTAACGGTCTTTTTGAACCTCGACCAACGTATTATCAGACAGGCATCGCTGGAGCAGACGTTGGGCGTTATCGACCTTACCCATCATCTGCCAGAGACGGGCCAGCCCCAGATTGATCTCATGATGCTTGCAGGTCCTGCCTCCTGCCTGCGCTGATTCCTGCCTTAACGTAGCGATCAGCAGGCATTCAGCTTTATCCAGCTTACACATCATCTGCCAGAGACGGGCCAGCCCCAGATTCGTTTCATGGTGCTTGCAGGCCCTGCCTGCTTCCAGATCACCCGCGTTTACCGATTCCTGCCTGAACGCAGCGATCAGCAGGCGTTCAGATTTATCGAGCTTGCCCATCATCTGCCAGAGAAGGGCCAGCCCCAGATTCGTTTCATGGTACTTGCAGGCCCTGCCTTCTTCCAGATCGCCCGCGTTCACTGATTCCTGCCTGAACGCAGCGATCAGCAGGCGTTCGGCTTTATCGTGCTTGCCTATCATCTGCCAGTGACGGGCCAGCCCCAGATTCGTTTGATGATTCTTGCAGGCCCTGTCTTCTTCCAGATCACTCACCTTGACTGATTCCTGCCTGAACGTGGCGATCAGCAGGTGTTCAGCATTATCGAGCTTGCCCATTATCTGCCAGTGACGGGCCAGCGTAAGATTCGTCTCATGGTTGTTACAGGCACTGCCTGCTTCCAGATCGTCCGGCTTCACCGATTCCTGCCTGAACGTAGCGATCAGCAGGCGTTCGGCTATGTCGAGCTTGCCCATCATCTGCCAGTGGCGGGCCAGTGTCAGATTCGTCTCATGGTGCTTGCAGGCTCTGCCTGCTTCCGGGTCACCTGCCTGCACCGATTCCTGTCTGAACGTAGCGATCAGCAGGCGTTCGGCTTTATCGAACTTACCCATCATCTGCCAAAGACGGGCCTGCCCCAGATTCGTATCATGGTTCTTGCAGGCTCTGCCTGCTTCCAGATCACCCGGCTGCAGCGATTCCTGCCTGAAGGTAGCGATCAGCAAGCGTTCGGCTTTATCGAACTTACCCATCATCTGCCAGTGGCGGGCCAGTGTGAGATTCGTATCATGGTTCTTGCAGGCCCCGCCTGCTTCCGGGTCGCCCGTCTTTGCCGATTCCTGCTTGAACGTGGCAATCAGCAAGCGCTCGGCCTTATCGAGTTTACCCATCATCTGCCAGAGACGAGACAGCGTGAGATTCACATCATGGTGCTTGCAGGCCCTGCCTGCTTCCAGGTCACCTACCTTCACCGATTCCTGCCTGAACATGATGATCAGCAGGCGTTCGGCTTGATCGAGCTTACCCACCATTTCCCAGTGGCGCACCAGCATGAGATTTGCCTCACGCTGCTGCTTGCAGATCCTGCCTTTTTCCGGGTTGCCCGCTTCCTTCTTAACAATCTGCTTTAGCAGAGCTTCTGCCTCTTGATAACGTTCCAGTGCTTGCAGAATCCTGCACTTTGTCATCAAGGTACCGGTCTGGACAGAAGCCGATAGTTGATTTAATACATCCAGTGCCTCTCCTGCCTTTCCGGGCTGGTGATAAAGAGCCCGGGCAAGACCATTAACTTTATGTTCATTCTGTTTTTGAGTCGTTGGTTTGATTGCCTTAAACACCTTAGCCGCTGATTCCCACTGCTTTTTCCTGAGTAAGTCAAACCCCTGAGTAAGAAGCTCCTCTGTATTTCCTGTCGTTGTTACCGCTCTTGTTACGGCATATTGATAACCGTTCCGGGCAGGATTTTGTCTTAATCCCCGGGTACCAGAAGAGGTTACCGGCCTCACTGCCGCTCCCGGAGATCCAGACACAGCCGCAGTCCCGCTAGCACCTCCTGTTCCACCAACGGGAGGCGAGCTATAGATTGGCCCGGAGGAATCTTTATAGGTGGTAGAATAAGCAGTTGTGTTCATGTCTTGACATGACAATCCTTAGCGAGTTTGGTTCCATCATCGATCAGATAATGGAACAGCTGGCAAATCGTTAAGCGGGACTCAGGATGTTTAACTTTTTCAGCGCCCGCTGCTCTGTTTTCCTCCAGGGATCGGTTTTCTCTTTTAATGCTCTTGAAGGGTCTAAACAGGATGCTTGCTGAAAAAGCGTGCGCCATTCACTTTCAGCTTTTCTCTGCATTCTCATGATGTGCGCTTTTTGCGACAACAATTGTGCCCGCTTTTCACTGGTGGCAGGAAGTTGCATAGCCTCATCCACATCATTGAAGGCTTGATCGAGTAATATACTCTCTTGCGAACCGTCGTCAGCAACACGTTTGCAATAAATCATGAAACGATGGATTGACTGGATAAGTGCTTTATCTACACCGTTGGTAATATCTCCGATATAAATATCAAATTCATTGGTTCCACAATGTAAAATGCCTAATGCCAGCCTGTAACGGTCTTTTTGCATATCGACCAAAGTATTATCGCAAAGGCATTGTTGGAGCAGACGCCGGGCTTTATCAACCTTGCCCATCATCCGCCAGAGACGGGCCAGCGCCAGGTTCGTCTCATGGTTCTTGCAGGCTCTGCCTGCTTCCAGGTTACCCGCCTTTGCGGATTCCTGCCTGAGCATGGTGACCAGCAGATGTTCGGCTTTATCGAGCTTGCCCATAATCTCCCAGAGAAGGGCCAGCCCCAGATTCGTCTCATGATTCTTGCAAGCACTGCCTGCTTCCGGTTCGCAGCCCTTCACCGACTCCTGCCTGAACGTGGCGATCAGCAAACGTTCGGCTTTATGTAGCTTACCCATCATCTGCCAGAGGCGGATCAGCCCAAGATTCGTCTCATGGTTCTGGCATGCCCCGCCTTCTTCCAGGTCATCCGCCTGCACTGATTCCTGCCGGAACGTGACGATCAGCAGACCTTCGGCTTGATCGAGCTTACCCATCATCTGCCAGTGACGGGCCAGAGCGAGATTGGTCTCATGGTTCTGGCAGGGTCTGTCTTCTTCCAGATCACACTCCTTTGCCGATTCTTGCCGGAACGTGGCAATCAG
This sequence comes from Endozoicomonas sp. SCSIO W0465, assembly GCF_023716865.1. Lineage (NCBI taxonomy): Bacteria > Pseudomonadati > Pseudomonadota > Gammaproteobacteria > Oceanospirillales > Endozoicomonadaceae > Endozoicomonas > Endozoicomonas sp. SCSIO W0465. The sequence goes on along the minus strand of NZ_CP092417.1, from coordinate 1,517,159 downwards.
CAGGCTTTCGGCTTTATCGTGCTTACCCATTATCTGCCAGTGACGAGCCAGAGCGAGATTGGTCTCATGGTGCTTGCAGGGCCTGCCTTCATCCAGGTCCCCCACCTGCGCCGATTCCTGCCGGAACGTGGCGATCAGCAGGCGTTCGGCGTTATCGTGCTTACCCATCATCTGCCAGTGACGAGCCAGAGCGAGATTGGTCTCATGGTGCTTGCAGGGCCTGCCTTCATCCAGGTCACCCACCTGCGCCGATTCCTGCCGGAACGTGGCGATCAGCAGGCGTTCGGCGTTATCGTGCTTACCCATCATCTGCCAGAGACGGGCCAGCGTGATATTCGTATCATGGTACTTACAGGCCCTGCCTGATTCCAGATCGCCAGGCTGCAACGACTCCTGTCTGCACGTAGCGATCAGCAGGTGTTCGGCCTTATCGAGCTTACCCATCACCTGCCAGAGACGGGACAGCCCCAGATTCGTCTCATGGTTCTTGCAGGCTCTGCCTGCTTCCAGGTCGCCCACCTGTACCGATTCCTGCCGGAACGTGGCGATCAGCAGACTTTCGGCTTTATCGTGCTTAGCCATTATCTCCCAGTGACGAGCCAGAGTGAGATTGGTCTCATGATACTTGCAAGCCCTGCCTGCTTCCAGATCACCCGCCTTAACCGATTCCTGCCGGAACGTGGCGATCAACAGACTTTCGGCTTTATCGTGCTTACCCGTTATCTGCCAGTGACGAGCCAGCGTGAGATTCGTATCATGGTTCTTGCAGGCCCTGCCTGCTTCCAGATCACCCGCTTTAACCGATTCCTGCCGGAACGTGGCGATCAGCAGGCGTTCGGCGTTATCGTGCTTACCCATCATCTGCCAGTGACAGGCCAGCGTGAGATTCGTATCATAGTTCTTGCAGGCCCTGCCTGCTTCCAGATCACCCGCTTTAACCGATTCCTGCCGGAACGTGGCGATCAGCAGGCGTTCGGCGTTATCGTGCTTACCCATCATCTGCCAGTGACAGGCCAGCGTGAGATTCGTATCATGGTTCTTGCAGGCCCTGCCTGCTTCCGGATTGCACACCTTTGCGGACTCCTGCCTGAACGTAGAGATTAAAAGACGTTCAGCTTTATCGAGCTTACCCGTCATCTGCCAGAGACGAGCCAGCGTGATATTCGTATCATGGTGCCTGCAGGCCCTGCCTTTTTCCGAATCGCCTGCTTCCTTCTCAACAATCTGCTTCAGCAGATCTTCTGCCTCTTGATAACGTTTTAGTGCTTCCAGAATCCTGGACTTTGTCAGCAAGGTGGTGGTCTGGACAAAAGCCGGTAATTGATTTAATACATCCAGTGCCTCTCCGGCCTTCCCGGGCTGGTGATAAAGTGCCCGGGCAAGACCATTGACCTTACGTTCATTCTGGTTTTGAGTCGTCGGTTTGATTCCCTTAAACACCTTAGCCGCTGAGTCCCACTGCTTTTTTCTGAGTAAGTCAAACCCCTGAGAAAGAAGCTCCTCTGTATTTCCTGTCGTTGTTACTGCTCTTGTTACGGCAGATTGATCAGAACCCCGGGCAGGATTTTGTCTTAATCCCCAGGTACCAGCAGAGGTTACCGGCCTCACTGTCGCTCCCGGAGATCCAGACACAGCCGCAGCCCCGCTAGCACCTCCCCTTCCACCAGTGGGAGGCGAGCTATAGATCGGCCCGGAGGAATCTTTATAGGTGGTAGAATAAGCAGTTGTGTTCATGTCTTGACATGACAATCCTTAGCGAGTTTGGTTCCATCATCAATCCGATAATGGAACAGCTGGCAAATCGTTAAGCGGGACTCAGGATGTTTAACTTTTTCAGCGCCCGCTGCTCTGTTTTCCTCCAGGGATCGGTTTTTGCTTTTAATACTCTTGAAGGGTCTAAACAGGATGCTTGCTGAAAAAGCCATTGCCATTCGCTTTCAGCCTTTTTCTGCATTCTCAGGATGTGCGCTTTTTGCGACAGCAATTGTGCCCGCTTTTCACTACAGGAAGAAAGCTGCATAGCCTCCTCCACATAATTGAAAGCTTGATCCAGGAATACAGGCTCTTCCAAACCGTTTTCAGCAACACGTTCACAATAAATCCTGAATCGATGGATTGACTGGGCCAGAGCCTTATCGACACCGTTGGTGATGTCTCCAATATACCTGTCAAATTCATTGGTCCCGGAATTCAGAATGCATAATGTCAGTCTGTAACGGTCTTTTTGAACCTCGGCCAACGTACTATCAGACAGGCATTGCTGGATCAGACGTTGGGCGTTATCGACCTTACCCATCATCTGCCAGAGACGGGCCAGCCCCAGATTGATCTCATGATGCTTGCAGGTCCTGCCTCCTGCCTGCGCTGATTCCTGCCTTAACGTAGCGATCAGCAGGCATTCAGCTTTATCCAGCTTACCCATCATCTGCCAGAGACGGGCCAGCGCAAGATTCGTTTCATGGTGCTTGCAAGCCCTGCCTGCTTCCAGATCGCCCGCGTTTACCGATTCCTGCCTGAACGCAGCGATCAGCAGGCGCTCAGCTTTATCGAGCTTGCCCATCATCTGCCAGAGAAGGGCCAGCCCCAGATTCGTTTCATGGTACTTGCAGGCCCTGCCTTCTTCCAGATCACCCGCGTTCACCGATTCCTGCCTGAACGCAGCGATCAGCAGGCGTTCAGCTTTATCGTGCTTGCCTATCATCTGCCAGTGGCGGGCCAGCCCCAGATTCGTTTGATGATTCTTGCAGGCTTTGTCTTCTTCCAGATCACTCACCTTGACTGATTCCTGCCTGAACGTGGCGATCAGCAGGTGTTCGGCTTTATCGAGCTTACCCATCATCTGCCAGTGACGGGCCAGCCCCAGATTCGTCTCATGGTTCTTGCAGGGCCTGCCTGCTTCCAGGTCACTCGCCTTGGCCGATTCCTGCCTGAACGTGGCGATCAGCAGGCGTTCAGCTCTATCGAGCTTACCCTTTATCTGCCAGTGACGGGCCAGCGAAAGATTCGTTTCATGGTTCTTGCAAGCCCCGCCTGCTACCGGGTCGCCCGTCCTGGCCGATTCCTGCCTGAACATGGCAATCAGCAGGCGTTCAGCTTTATCGAGCTTGCCCATCATCTGCCAGAGAAGGGCCAGCCCCAGATTCGTTTCATGGTACTTGCAGGCCCTGCCTGCTTCCAGGTCGCTTGCCGTCGACGATTCTTGCCTGAAGGTGGCGATCAGCAGGCGTTCAGCTTTATCGAGCTTGCCCATCATCTGCCAGAGAAGGGCCAGCCCCAGATTCGTTTCATGGTGCTTGCAGGCCCTGCCTGCTTCCAGGTCGCCTGCTGTCGACGATTCCTGCCTGAAGGTGGCGATCAGCAGGCGTTCGGCTTTATCAAGCTTACCCATGATCTGCCAGTGACGGGCCAGCCCCAGATTTGTCTCATGGTACTTGCATGCCCTGCCTGTTTCCAGGTCGTCTGTCTTCGCCGATTCCTGCCTGAACGTGGCGATCAGCAGGCACTCGGCCTGATCGTGTTTACCTATTATCTGCCAGAGACGGGCCAGCGTAATATTGATACCATGGTACTTACAAGCCCAGCCTCTTTCTGGGTCGCCCGCTTCCTTTTTAACAATCTGCTTTAGCAGATTTTCTGCCTCTTGATAACGTTCCAGTTTTTCCAGAATCCTGGACTTTGTCAGCAGGGTGCCGGTCTGGACAGAAGCCGGTAGTTGATTCAATAAATTCAGTGCCTCTGCAGCCTTTCCGGGCTGCTGATACAGTGCCCAGGCAAGACCATTGACTTTACGTTCATTCTGTTTTTTAGTGTTCGGTCTGATCGCCTGAAACACCTTAACCGCTGAGTTCCACTGCCTTTTACTGAGTAATTCAAACCCCTGAGCAAAAAGCTCCTCTATATCCTCTGTCGTTTTTACCGCTCTTGTTACGGCAGATTGATAAGAACCCTGGGCAGGATTTTGTCTTAACCCCGGGGTGCCAGCAGAGTTTACCGGCTTCACTGTCGCTCCCGGAGCGCCTGACACAATCGCAGCCCAGCTAACGCCTCCTCTTCCGCCAGCGGGAGGTGAGCTGTAGACTGGCCCGGAGGAGTTTTTACAGATGGTAGAATAGGCAATTGCGTTCATGCCTTGAATGGCAACCCTTAGCGAGTTTGGTTCCATCATCAAAGGATGTTTAACTTTTTCAGCGCCCGCTGCTCTGTTTTCCTCCAGGGTTCGGTTTTCTCTTTTAATACTCTTGAAGGGTCTAAACAGGATGCTTGCTGAAAAAGCGTGCGCCATTCACTTTCAGCTTTTCTCTGCATTCTCATGATGTGCGCTTTTTGCGACAACAATTGTGCCCGCTTTTCACTGGTGGCAGGAAGTTGCATAGCCTCATCCACATCATTGAAGGCTTGATCGAGTAATATATTCTCTTCCGAACCGTCGTCAGCAACACGTTCGCAATAAATCATGAAACGATGGATTGACTGGATAAGTGCTTTATCTACACCGTTGGTAATATCTCCGATATAAATATCAAATTCATTGGTTCCACAGTGTAAAATGCCTAATGCCAGCCTGTAACGGTCTTTTTGCATATCGACCAACGTATTATCGCAAAGGCATTGTTGGAGCAGACGCTGGGCTTTATCAACCTTACCCATCATCCGCCAGAGAAGGGCCAGAGCGAGATTGGTCTCATGGTTCTGGCAGGGTCTGTCTTCTTCCAGATCACTCTCCTTTGCCGATTCTTGCCTGAACGTGGCAATCAAAAGACGTTCAGCTTGATCAAACTGACCCATCCCCTGCCAAAGACGGGCTAGTGTAAGATTCGTATCATGGTACTTGCAGACGCCACCTTTTTTCGGGTCACCCGCCTCTGCGGATTCTTGCCTGAACGTGGCGATCAGCAGGTGTTCGGCTTTATCGAGCTTACCCATGAACTCCCAGTGACGGGCCAGCGTGAGATTGGTCTCATGGTGCTTGCAGGCCCTGCCTGCTTCCAGATCACCCGCCTTCACCGACTCCTGCCGGAACGTGGCGATCAGCAGGCGTTCGGCTTTATCGAGCTGGTCCATCATCTGCCAGTGACGGGCCAGCGTAAGATCCGTCTCATGGTTCTTACAGGCCATGCCTGCTGCCAGGTCGCCCACCTGTGCCGATTCCTGCCTGAACGTGGCGATTAGCAGACGTTCGGCGTTATCGAGCTTACCCATCGTCTGCCAGTGACGGGCTAACGTGAGATTCGTATCATGGTGCTTGCAGGCCTTGCCTGCTTCCAGATCATTTGATTTCGCCGATTCCTGCCGGAACGTGGCGATCAGCAGACGCTCGGCTTTATCGTGCTTGCCTATCATCTGCCAGTGGCGGGCCAACCCCAGATTCGTTTGATGATTCTTGCAGGCCCTGTCTTCTTCCAGATCACTCACCTTGACTGATTCCTGCCTGAACGTGGCGATCAGCAAACGTTCGGCTTTATCGAACTTACCCATCATCTGCCAAAGACAGGCCAGCCCCAGATTCGTCTCATGGTTCTTGCAGGCTCTGCCTGCTTCCAGATCACCCGGCTGCACTGATTCCTGCCTGAAGGTAACGATCAGCAAGCGTTCGGCTTTATCGAACTTACCCATCACCTGCCAGTGGCGGGCCAGTGTGAGATTCGTATCATGGTTCTTGCAGGCCCTGCCTGCTTCCAGATCACCCACCTTAACCGATTCCTGCCGGAACGTGGCGATCAGCAGACTTTCGGCTTTATCGTACTTACCCGTTATCTGCCAGTGACGAGCCAGAGTGAGATTGGTCTCATGGTGCTTGCAGGACCTGCCTTCATCCAGGTCACCCACCTTCGCCGATTCCTGCCGGAACGTGGCGATCAGCAGGCGTTCGGCGTTATCGTGCTTACCCATCATCTGCCAGTGACGGGCCAGCGTGAGATTCGTATCATGGTTCTTGCAGGCCCTGCCTGCTTCCAGATCACCCGCCTTAACCGATTCCTGCCGGAACGTGGCGATCAGCAGACGTTCGGCGTTATCGTGCTTACCCATCATCTGCCAGTGACAGGCCAGCGTGAGATTCGTATCATGGTTCTTGCAGGCCCTGCCTGCTTCCGGATCGCACACCTTTGCCGATTCCTGCCTGAACGTAGAGATTAAAAGACGTTCAGCTTTATCGAGCTTACCCATCATCTGCCAGAGACGGGCCAGCGCAATATTTGTATCATGGTGCTTGCAGGCCCTGCCTGCTTCCGGATCGCACACCTTTGCCGATTCCTGCCTGAACGTAGAGATTAAAAGACGTTCAGCTTTATCGAGCTTACCCATCCTCTGCCAGAAACGGGCCAACGCGATATTTGTATCACGGTGCTTGCAGGGCCTGCCTTTTTCAGGGTCGCCCGCTTCCTTTTTAACAATCCGCTTTAGCAGATTTTCTGCCTCTTGATAACGTTCCAGTGTTTCCAGAATCCTGGACTTTGTCAGCAAGGTGGTGGTCTGGACAAAAGCCGGTAATTGTTTTAATACATCCAGTGCCTCTCCGGCCTTCCCGGGCTGGTGATAAAGTGCCCGGGCAAGACCATTGACTTTACGTTCATTCTGGTTTTGAGTCGTCGGTTTGATTCCCTTAAACACCTTAGCCGCTGAGTCCCACTGCTTTTTCCTGAGTAAGTCAAACCCCTGAGTAAGAAGCTCCTCTGTATTTCCTGTCGTTGTTACCGCTCTTGTTACGGCATATTGATAAGCGTTCCGGGCAGGATTTTGTCTTAACCCCCGGGTACCAGAAGAGGTTAACGGCCTCACTGTTGCTCCCGGAGATCCAGACACAGCCGCAGCCCCGCTGGCACCTCCCCTTCCACCAGCGGGAGGCGAGCTATAGATCGGCCCGGAGGAATCTTTATAGGTGGTAGAATAAGCAGTTGTGTTCATGTCTTGACATGACAATCCTTAGCGAGTTTGGTTCCATCATCAATCAGATAATGGAACAGCTGGCAAATCGTTAAGCGGGACTCAGGATGTTTAACTTTTTCAGCGCCCGCTGCTCTGTTTTCCTCCAGGGATCGGTTTTCTCTTTTAATACTCTTGAAGGGTCTAAAAAAGATGCTTGCTGAAAAAGCCATTGCCATTCGCTTTCAGCCTTTTTCTGCATTCTCATGATATGCGCTTTTTGCGACAGCAATTGTGCCCGCTTTTCACTAGTGGACGGAAGTTGCATAGCCGCCTCCACATAATTGAAGGCTTGCTCGAGTAAAACAGGCTCTTCTGAACCGTTTTTGCCGACACGCTCACAATAAATCATGAATCGATGGATTGACTGGATGAGCGCCTTATCGACACCGTTGGTGATAGCACCAATATAAGTATCAAATTCATTGGTCCCACAATGTAAAATGCTTAATGCCAGCCTGTAACGGTCTTTTTGCGCATCGACCAGCGTACTATCGGACAGGCATTGTTGGAGGAGACTTTGGGCATTATCGACCTTGCCCATTATCTGCCAGAGACGGGCCAGCGTAAGATTCGTTTCATGGTTCTTGCAAGCCCTGCCTTCTTCCAGGTCGCCCGCCTCCGCTGATTCCTGCCTGAACGTGGCAATCAGCAGACATTCGACTTTTTTGAGCTTACCCATCAGCTCCCAGTGACGGGCCAGCGTGAGATTCGTCTCATGGTCCTGACAGGCCCTACCGTCTTCCAGGTCGTCCGCCTTCACCGATTCTTGCCTGAATGTGGCGATCAGCAAATGTTCGGCTTTATCGAGCTGACCCATTATCCCCCAATGGCGGGCCAGTGTGAGATTCGTCTCATGGTTCTGACAGGCCCTGCCTTCCTCCAGGTCACCCGCTTTTGCCGATTCCTGCCTGAACATAGCGATCAGCAGGCGTTCGGCTTTATGTAGCTTACCCATAATCTCCCAGAGACGGGCCAGACCCAGATTCGTCTCATGGTTGTTGCAGGCCCTGCCTTCTTCCAGGTCTCCTGCCGTCGTCGATTTCTGCCTGAATGTGGCGATCAGCAGACGTTCGGCTTTATCGAGCTTGCCCATTATCTGCCAGTGACGGGCCAGAGCGAGATTTATTTCATGGTTCTGGCAGGGTCTGTCTTCTTCCAGGTTGATCACCTCGACCGATTCCTTCCTGAACGTGGCGATCAGCAGACGTTCGGCTTCATCAAGCTTCCCCCTCATCTGCCAGAGACGGGCCAATCCCAGATTCGTCTCATGGTTCTTGCAGGCCCTGCCTGCTTCCAAGTCGTCTATATTCAACGATTCCTGCCGGAACGTGGCGATCAGCAGGCGTTCGGCGTTATCGTGCTTACCCATCATCTGCCAGTGACGGGCCAGCGTGAGATTCGTATCATGGTTCTTGCAGGCCCTGCCGGCTTCCAGATCACCCGCCTTAACCGATTCCTGCCGGAACGTATCGATCAGCAGGCGTTCGGCGTTATCGTGCTTACCCATCATCTGCCAGTGACGGGCCAGCGTGAGATTCGTATCATGGTTCTTGCAGGCCCTGCCTGATTCCAGACCGCCAGGCTGCACCGACTCCTGTCTGCACGTAGCGATCAGCAGGTGTTCGGCCTTATCGAGCTTACCCATCACCTGCCAGAGACGAGCCAGAGCGAGATTGGTCTCATGGTTCTTGCAGGCTCTACCTGCTTCCAGGTCGTCCACCTGCACCGATTCCTGCCGGAACGTGGCGATCAGCAGACTTTCGGCTTTATCGTGCTTACCCATTATCGGCCAGAGACGAGCCAGAGCGAGATTGGTCTCATGGTACTTGCAAGCCCTGCCTGTTTCCAGATCACCCGCCTTAACCGATTCCTGCCTGAACGTGGCAATCAGCAGACTTTCGGCCTTATAGTGCTTACCCGTTATCTGCCAGTGACGAGCCAGAGCGAGATTGGTCTCATGGTGCTTGCAGGACCTTCCTTCATCGAGGTCACCCACCTTCGCCGATTCCTGCCGGAACGTGGCGATCAACAGGCGTTCGGCATTATCGTGCTTACCCATCATCTGCCAGTGACGGGCCAGCGTGAGATTCGTATCATGGTTCTTGCAGGCCCTGCCTGCTTCCAGATCACCCGCCTTAACCGATTCCTGCCGGAACGTGGCGATCAGCAGGCGTTCGGCGTTATCGTGCTTACCCATCATCTGCCAGTGACGGGCCAGTGTGAGATTCGTATCATGGTACTTGCAAGCCATGCCTGCTTCCAGGTCGCCTGCCGTCGACGATTCCTGCCTGAAGGTGGCGACCAGCAGTCGTTCGGCTTTATCAAGCTTACCCATGATCTGCCAGTGACGGGCCAGCCCCAGATTCGTCTCATGGCACTTGCATGCCCTGCCTGCTTCCAGGTCGTCTGTCTTCGCCGATTCCTGTCTGAACGTGGCGATCAGCAGGCACTCGGCCTGATCGTGTTTACCTATTATCTGCCAGAGACGGGCCAGCGTAATATTGACACCGGGGTACTTACAGGCCCAGCCTCTTTCCGGGTCGCCCGCTTCCTTTTTAACAATCTGCTTTAGCAGATGTTCTGCCTCTTGATAACGTTCCAGTGTTTTCAGAATCCTGGACTTTGTCAGCAGGGTGCCGGTCTGGACAGAAGCCGGTAGTTGATTCAATAAATTCAGTGCCTCTGCAGCCTTTCCGGGCTGCTGATACAGTGCCCGGGCAAGACCATTGACTTTACGTTCATTCTGTTTTTTAGTGTTCGGTTTGATCGCCTGAAACACCTTAACCGCTGAGCTCCACTGCCTTTTACTGAGTAATTCAAACCCCTGAGCAAAAAGCTCCTCTATATCCCCTGTCGTTTTTACCGCTCTTGTTACGGCAGATTGATAAGAGCCCCGGGCAGGATTTTGTCTTAACCCGGGGGTACCAGCAGAGTTTACCGGCTTCACTGTCGCTCCCGGAGCGCCTGACACAATCGCAGCCCAGCTAGCGCCTCCTGTTCCGCCAACAGGAGGTGAGCTATAGATTGGCCGGGAGGAGTCTTTATCGATGGTAGAGTAGGCAGTTGTGTTCATGTCTTAACATGACAACCCTTAGCGAGTTTGGTTCCATCATCAATCAGATAATGGAACAGCTGGCAAATCGTTAAGCGGGACTCAGGATGTTTAACTTTTCCAGCGCACACTGTTCTTTTTTCCTCCAGGGCTCTGTTTTTTCTTTTAATAGTCTTGAAGGGTCTAAAAAGGATGCTTGCTGAAAAAGCCATTGCCATTCGCTTTCAGCCTTTTTCTGCATTCTCATGATGTGCGCTTTTTGCGACAACAATTGTGCCCGCTTTTCACTAGTGGACGGAAGTTGCATAGCCTCCTCCACGTAATTGAAGGCTTGATCGAGTAAAACAGGCTCTTCTGAACCGTTTTTGCCGACACGCTCACAATAAATCATGAATCGATGGATTGACTGGATGAGCGCCTTATCGACACCGTTGGTGATAGCACCAATATAAGTATCAAATTCATTGGTCCCACAATGTAAAATGCTTAATGCCAGCCTGTAACGGTCTTTTTGCGCATCGACCAGCGTACTATCGGACAGGCATTGTTGGAGGAGACTTTGGGCATTATCGACCTTGCCCATTATCTGCCAGAGACGGGCCAGCGTAAGATTTGTTTCATGGTTCTTGCAGGCTCTGCCTGCTTCCAGGTCGCCCGCCTCCGCTGATTCCTGCCTGAACGTGGCAATCAGCAGACATTCGACTTTTTTGAGCTTACCCATCAGCTCCCAGTGACGGGCCAGCGTGAGATTCGTCTCATGGTCCTGACAGGCCCTACCGTCTTCCAGGTCGTCCGCCTTCACCGATTCCTGCCTGAATGTGGCAATCAGCAAATGTTCGGCTTTATCGAGCTGACCCATTATCCCCCAGTGGCGGGCCAGTGTGAGATTCGTCTCATGGTTCTGACAGGCCCTGCCTTCCTCCAGGTCACCCGCTTTTGCCGATTCCTGCCTGAACATAGCGATCAGCAGGCGTTCGGCTTTATGTAGCTTACCCATAAGCTCCCAGAGACGGGCCAGACCCAGATTCGTCTCATGATTGTTGCAGGCCCTGCCTTCTTCCAGGTCACCTGCCGTCGTCGATTTCTGCCTGAATGTGGCGATCAGCAGACGTTCGGCTTTATCGAGCTTGCCCATTATCTGCCAGTGACGGACCAGAGCGAGATTTATTTCATGGTTCTGGCAGGGTCTGTCTGCTTCCAGATCGACCTCCTCGACCGATTCCTCCCTGAACATGGCGATCAGCAGGCGTTCGGCTTCATCAAGCTTCCCCCTCATCTGCCAGAGACGGGCCAATCCCAGATTCGTCTCATGGTTCCTGCAGGCTCTGCCTGCTTCCAGGTCGTCTACATTTAACGATTCCTGCCTGAACGTGGCGATCAGCAGGCGTTCGGCTTTATCAAGCTGTCCCATCATCTCCCAGTGACGGGTCAACCCCAGATTCGTCTTATGGTGCTTGCAGGCCTTGCCTTCTTCCAGATCGCCCGCGTTCACCGATTCCTGCCGGAACGTGGCGATCAGCAGGCGTTCGGCTTTATCGAGCTGACCCATCATCTGCCAGTGACGGGCCAGCGTGAGATTCGTTTCATGGTACTTGCAGGCCCCACCTTTTTTCAGGGCACCGGCCTGAGCTGATTCCTGCCTGAACGTGGCGATCAGCAGACGTTCGGCTTTATCGAGTTGACCCCTCATCTGCCAGAGACGGGCCAGCCCCAGATTCGTTTCATGGTTCTTGCAGGCCCTGTCTGCTTCCAGGTCACCCGCCCTGGCTGATTCCTGCCTGAACATGGCAATCAGCAGGCGTTCGGCCATGTCGAGCTTTCCCATCGTCTGCCAGTGGCGGGCCAGCATAAGATTCGTCTCATGGTACTTGCAGGCTCTGCCTGCTTCCAGATCACCCGGCTGCACCGATTCCTGCCTGAAGGTGGCGATCAGCAAGCGTTCGGCTTTATCGAACTTGCCCATCATCTGCCAAAGACGGGCCAGCCCCAGATTCGTATCATGGTTCTTGCAGGCTCTGCCTGCTTCCAGATCACCCGGCTGCAGCGATTCCTGCCTGAAGGTAGCGATCAGCAAGCGTTCGGCTTTATCAAACTTACCCATCATCTGCCAGTGGCGGGCCAGTGTGAGATTCGTATCATGGTTCTTGCAGGCCCCGCCTGCTTCCGGGTCGCCCGTCTTTGCCGATTCCTGCTTGAACGTGGCAATCAGCAAACGTTCGGCCTTATCGAGTTTACCCATCATCTGCCAGAGACGAGGCAGCGTGAGATTCACATCATGGTGCTTGCAGGCCCTGCCTGCTTCCAGGTCACCTGCCGTCGTCGATTCCTGCCGGAACATGATGATCAGCAGGCGTTCGGCTTGATCGAGCTTACCCAGCATTTCCCAGAGGCGCGCCAGCATGAGATTTGCCTCACGCCGCTGCTTGCAGGTCCTGCCTTTTTCCGGGTTACCCGCTTCCTTCTTAACAATCTGCTTCAACAGATCTTCTGCCTCTTGATAACGTTCCAGTGCTTGCAGAATCCTGCACTTTGTCAGCAGGGTACCGGTCTGGACAGAAGCCGATAGTTGATTTAATACATCCAGTGCCTCACCGGCCTTTCCGGGCTGGTGGTAAAGTGCCCGGGCAAGACCATTGACTTTACGTTCATTCTGTTCTTGAGTCTCCGGTTTGATCGTCTTAAACACCTTAACCGCTGAGTCCCACTGCTTTTTCCTGAGTAAGTCAAACCCCTGAGAAAGAAGCACCTCTGCATTTCCTGTCGTTGTTACCGCCCTTGTTGCGGCAGATTGATTAGAACTCCGGGCAGGATTTTGTCTTAACCCACGGGTACCCACAGAAGTCACCGGCCTCACTGTCGCTCCCGGAGAGCCTGACACAATCGCAGCCCAGCTAAGGCCTCCTCTTCCGCCAACGGGAGGTGAGCTGTAGACTGGCCCGGATGAGCCTTTACCAATGGTAGAGGAAGCAGTCGCGTTCATGTCTTGAATGACAACCCTTAGCGAGTTTGGTTCCATCATCAAGCAAACTTCAAATCGTCAAGCGGGACTCAGGATGTTTAACTTTTTCAGCGCCCGCTGCTCTGTTTTCCTCCAGGGTTCGGTTTTCTCTTTTAATACTCTTGAAGGGTCTAAACAGGATGCTTGCTGAAAAAGCGTGCGCCATTCACTGTCAGCTTTTCTCTGCATTCTCATGATGTGCGCTTTTTGCGACAACAATTGTGCCCGCTTTTCACTGGTTGAAGGAAGTTCCATAGCCTCCTCCACATCATTGAAGGCTTGATCGAGTAATATACTCTCTTGCGAACCGTCGTCAGCAACACGTTTGCAATAAATCCTGAAACGATGGATTGACTGGATAAGTGCTTTATCTACACCGTTGGTAATATCTCCGATATAAATATCAAATTCATTGGTCCCACAGTGTAAAATGCCTAATGCCAGCCTGTAACGGTCTTTTTGCATATCGACCAACGTATTATCGGAAAGGCATTGTTGGAGCAGACGCCGGGCTTTATCAACCTTGCCCATCATCCGCCAGAGACGGGCCAGCGCCAGGTTCGTCTCATGGTTCTTGCAGGCTCTGCCTGCTTCCAGGTCACCCTTCGCGGATTCCTGCCTGAACATGGTGACCAGCAGATGTTCGGCTTTATCGAGCTTGCCCATAATCTCCCAGAGAAGGGCCAGCCCCAGATTCGTCTCATGATTCTTGCAAGCACTGCCTTCTTCCGGTTCGCAGCCCTTCACCGATTCCTGCCTGAACATGGCAATCAGCAGACGTTCAGCTTGATCAAGCTTACCCATCACCTGCCAGAGGCGGATCAGCCCAAGATTCGTCTCATGGTCCTGGCATGCCCTGCCTTCTTCCAGGTCATCCGCCTGCGCTGATTCCTGCCGGAACGTGACGATCAGCAGACCTTCGGCTTGATCGAGCTTACCCATGACCTGCCAGTGACGGGCCAGAGCGAGATTTGTCTCATGGTTCTGGCAGGGTCTGCCTTCTTCCAGATCACAATCCTTTGCCGATTCCTGCCTGAACGTAGCGATCAGCTGACGTTCGGCTTTATCGAGCTTACCCATTATCTGCCAGTGACGGGCCAGCGTGAGATTCGTATCATGGTACTTGCAGGCCCGGCCTGCTTCCAAGTCATTCGCCTGCGCTGACTCCTGCCGGAACGTGGCGATCAACAGACGTTCGGCTTTATCGTGCATACCCGTTATCTGCCAGTGACGAACCAGAGCGAGATTGGTCTCATGGTGCTTGCATGCCCTGCCTTCATCCAGGTCACCCACCTGCGCCGACTCCTGCCGGAACGTGGCGATCAGCAGGCGTTCGGCGTTATCGTGCTTACCCATCATCTGCCAGTGACGGGCCAGCGTGAGATTCGTATCATGGTGCTTGCAGGCCTTGCCTTCTTCCAGATCAACCGCCTTAACCGATTCCTGCCGGAACGTGGCGATCAGCAGGCGTTCGGCGTCATCGTGCTTACCCATCATCTGCCAGTGACGGGCCAGAGCAAGATTTGTCTCATGGTGCTTGCAGGACCTGCCTTCATCCAGGTCACCCACCTTCGCCGATTCCTGCCGGAACGTGGCGATCAGCAGGCGTTCGGCGTTATCGTGCTTACCCGTTGTCTCCCAGAGACGAGCCAGAGCAAGGTTTGTCTCATGGTTGTTGCAGGACCTGCCTTCATCCAGGTCACCCACCTTCGCTGATTCCTGCCGGAACGTAGCAATCAGCAGGCGTTCGGCATTATCGTGCTTACCCATCATCTGCCAGTGACGGGCCAGCGTGAGATTCGTATCATGGTGCTTGCAGGCCCTGCCGGCTTCCAGATCACCCGCCTTATCCGATTCCTGCCGGAACGTAGCGATCAGCAGGCGTTCGGCTTTATCGTGCTTACCCATCATCTGCCAGTGACGGGCCAGCGTGAGATTCGTATCATGGTGCTTGCAGGCCCTGCCTGATTCCAGACCGCCAGGCTGCACCGACTCCTGTCTGCACATAGCGATCAGCAGGTGTTCGGCCTTATCGAGCTTACCCATCACCTGCCAGAGACGAGCCAGAGCGAGATTGGTCTCATGGTTCTTGCAGGCTCTACCTGCTTCCAGGTCGCCCACCTGCACCGATTCCTGCCGGAACGTGGCGATCAGCAGACTTTCGGCTTTATCGTGCTTACCCATTATCGGCCAGAGACGAGCCAGAGCGAGATTGGTTTCATGGTACTTGCAAGCCCTGCCTGTTTCCAGATCAACCGCCTTAACCGATTCTTGCCTGAACGTGGCGATCAGCAGACTTTCGGCTTTATCGTGCTTACCCATCACCTGCCAGTGACGAGCCAGAGCGAGATTGGTCTCATGGTGCTTGCAGGACCTTCCTTCATCGAGGTCACCCACCTTCGCCGATTCCTGCCGGAACGTGGCGATCAGCAGGCGTTCGGCGTTATCGTGCTTACCCATCACCTGCCAGTGACGGGCCAGCGTGAGATTCGTATCATGGTACTTGCAGGCCATGCCTGCTTCCAGATCACCCGCCTTAACCGATTCCTGCCGGAACGTGGCGATCAGCAGGCGTTCGGCGTTATCGTGCTTACCCATCATCTGCCAGTGACGGGCCAGCGTGAGATTCGTATCATGATACTTGCAGGCCATGCCTGCTTCCGGATCGCACACCTTCCCCGATTCCTGCCTGAACGTAGAGATTAAAAGACGTTCAGCTTTATCGAGTTTACCCATCACCTGCCAGAGACGGGCCAGCCCCAGATTCGTATCATGGTACTTGCAGGCCCTGCCTGCTTCCGGATCACACACCTTCGCCGACTCCTGCCTGAACGTAGAGATTAAAAGACGTTCAGCTTGATCGAGCTTACCCATCCTCTGCCAGAGACGGGCCAGCATGATATTTGTATCATGGTGCTTGCAGGACCTGCCTTTTTCAGGGTCGCCCGCTTCCTTCTTAACAATCTGCTTTAGCAGATTTTCTGCCTCTTGATAACGTTCCAGTGTTTCCAGAATCCTGGACTTTGTCAGCAGGGTGCTGGTCTGGACAGAAGCCGGTAGTTGATTCAATAAATTCAGTGCCTCTTTAGCCTTTCCGGGCTGGTGATAAAGAGCCCGGGCAAGACCATTGACTTTATGTTCATTCTGTTTTTGAGTATTCGGTTTTATCGCCTGAAGCACGTTAACCGCAGAGTCCCACTGCCTTTTCCTGAGTAATTCAAACCCCTGAGCAAAAAGCTCCTCTATATCCCCTGTCGTTTTTACCGTTCTTGTTACGACAGATTGATAAGAACCCCGGGCAGGATTTTGTCTCAACCCTGCGGTTCCAGCAGAGTTTACCGGCTTCACTGTCGCTCCCGGAGCACCTGACACAATCGCAGCCCAGCCAGCGCCTCCTCTTCCACCAACGGGAGGTGAGCTATAGATTGGCCGGGAGCAGTCTTTATCGATGGTCGAGTAGGCAGTTGTGTTCATGTCTTAACATGACAACCCTTAGCGAGTTTGGTTCCATCATCAATCAGATAATGGAACAGCTGGCAAAATCGTTAAGCGGGACTCAGGATGTTTAACTTTTTCAGCGCCCGCTGTTCTGTTTTCCTCCAGGGATCGGTTTTCTCCTTTAATACTCTTGAAGGGTCTAAACAGGATGCTTGCCGAAAAAGCGAGCGCCATTCACTTGCAGCTTTTCGCTGCATTCTCACGATGTGCGCTTTTTGCGACAACAATTGTGCCCGCTTTTCACTGGTGGCAGGAAGTTGCATGGCCTCATCCACATCATTGAAGGCTTGATCGAGTAATATACTCTCTTCCGAACCGTCGTCAGCAACACGTTTGCAATAAATCATGAAACGATGGATTGACTGGATAAGTGCTTTATCTACACCGTTGGTAATATTCTCCGATATAACTATCAAATTCATTGGTTCCACAGTGTAAAATGCCTAATGTCAGCCTGTAACGGTCTTTTTGCATATCAACCAACGTGTTATCGCAAAGGCATTGTTGGAGCAGACGCCGGGCTTTATCAATCTTACCCATCGTCCACCAGAGACGGGCCAGCGCGAGGTTCGTCTCATGGTTCTTGCAGGCTCTGCCCGCTTCCAGGTCACCCGCCTTCGCGGATTCCTGCCTGAACATGGTGACCAGCAGATGTTCGGCTTTATCGAGCTTGCCCATAATCGCCCAGAGAAGGGCAAGCCCCAGATTCGTCTCATGATTCTTGCAAGCACTGCCTGCTTCCGGTTCGCAGCCCTTCACCGACTCCTGCCTGAACGTGGCGATCAGCAAACGTTCGGCTTTATGTAGCTTACCCATCATCTGCCAGAGGCGGATCAGCCCAAGATTCGTCTCATGGTTCTGGCATGCCCCGCCTTCTTCCAGGTCATCCGCCTGCGCTGATTCCTGCCGGAACGTGACGATCAGCAGACCTTCGGCTTGATCGAGCTTACCCATCATCTGCCAGTGACGGGACAGAGCGAGATTGGTCTCATGGTTCTGGCAGGGTCTGTCTTCTTCCAGATCACACTCCTTTGCCGATTCTTGCCTGAACGTGGCAATCAGCAGACTTTCGGCTTTGTCGTGCTTACCCATTATCTGCCAGTGACGAGCCAGAGCGAGATTGGTCTCATGGTGCTTGCAGGGCCTGCCTTCATCCAGGTCACCCACCTGCGCCGATTCCTGCCGGAACGTGGCGATAAGCAGGCGTTCGGCGTTATCGTGCTTACCCATCATCTGCCAGTGACGAGCCAGAGCGAGATTGGTCTCATGGTGCTTGCAGGGCCTGCCTTCATCCAGGTCACCCACCTTCGCCGATTCCTGCCGGAACGTGGCGATCAGCAGGCGTTCGGCGTTATCGTGCTTACCCATCATCTGCCAGAGACGGGCCAGCGTGACATTCGTATCATGGTACTTACAGGCCTTGCCTGATTCCAGATCGCCAGGCTGCACCGACTCCTGTCTGCACGTAGCGATCAGCAGGTGTTCGGCCTTATCGAGCTTACCCATCACCTGCCAGAGACGGGACAGCCCCAGATTCGTCTCATGGTTCTTGCAGGCTCTGCCTGCTTCCAGGTCGCCCACCTGTACCGATTCCTGCCGGAACGTGGCGATCAGCAGACTTTCGGCTTTATCGTGCTTAGCCATTATCGCCCAGTGACGAGCCAGAGTGAGATTGGTCTCATGGTACTTGCAAGCCCTGCCTGCTTCCAGATCACCCGCCTTAACCGATTCCTGCCGGAACATGGCGATCAACAGACTTTCGGCTTTATCGTGCTTACCCGTTATCTGCCAGTGACGAGCCAGAGCGAGATTGGTCTCATGGTGCTTGCAGGACCTACCTTCATCCAGGTCACCCACTTTCGCCGATTCCTGCCGGAAAGTAGCGATCAGCAGGCGTTCGACGTTATCGTGCTTACCCATCATCTGCCAGTGACGGGCCAGCGTGATATTCGTATCATGGTTCTTGCAGGCCCTGCCTGCTTCCAGATCCCCCGCTTTAACCGATTCCTGCCGGAACGTGGCGATCAGCAGGCGTTCGGCGTTATCGTGCTTACCCATCATCTGCCAGTGACAGGCCAGCGTGAGATTCGTATCATGGTTCTTGCAGGCCCTGCCTGCTTCCGGATCGCACACCTCCGCCGATTCCTGCCTGAACGTAGAGATTAAAAGACGTTCAGCTTTATCGAGCTTACCCATCATCTGCCAGAGACGGGCCAGAGCGATATTTGTATCATGGTTCTTGCAGGCCCTGCCTGCTTCCGGATTGCACACCTTTGCGGACTCCTGCCTGAACGTAGAGATTAAAAGACGTTCAGCTTTATCGAGCTTACCCGTCATCTGCCAGAGACGAGCCAGCGTGATATTCGTATCATGGTGCCTGCAGGCCCTGCCTTTTTCCGAATCGCCTGCTTCCTTCTCAACAATCTGCTTCAGCAGATCTTCTGCCTCTTGATAACGTTTTAGTGCTTCCAGAATCCTGGACTTTGTCAGCAAGGTGGTGGTCTGGACAAAAGCCGGTAATTGATTTAATACATCCAGTGCCTCTCCGGCCTTCCCGGGCTGGTGATAAAGTGCCCGGGCAAGACCATTGACCTTACGTTCATTCTGGTTTTGAGTCGTCGGTTTGATTGCCTTAAACACCTTAGCCGCTGAGTCCCACTGCTTTTTCCTGAGTAAGTCAAACCCCTGAGTAAGAAGCTCCTCTGTATTTCCTGTCGTTGTTACCGCTCTTGTTACGGCAGATTGATAACCGTTCCGGGCAGGATTTTGTCTTAACCCCCGGGTACCAGCAGAAGTTACTGGCCTCACTGCCGCTCCCGGAGATCCAGACACAGCCGCAGCCCCGCTAGCACCTCCCCTTCCACCAGCGGGAGGCGAGCTATAGATCGGCCCGGAGGAATCTTTATAGGTGGTAGAATAAGCAGTTGTGTTCATGTCTTGACATGACAATCCTTAGCGAGTTTGGTTCCATCATCAATCCGATAATGGAACAGCTGGCAAATCGTTAAGCGGGACTCGGGATGTTTAACTTTTCCAGCGCACACTGTTCTTTTTTCCTCCAGGGCTCTGTTTTTTCTTTTAATACTCTTGAAGGGTCTAAACAGGATGCTTGCCGAAAAAGCCATTGCCATTCGCTTTCAGCCTTTTTCTGCATTCTCATGATATGCGCTTTTTGCGACAACAATTGTGCCCGCTTTTCACTAGTGGACGGAAGTTGCATAGCCTCCTCCACGTAATTGAAGGCCTGATCGAGTAAAACAGGCTCTTCAGAATCGTTTTTGCCGACACGCTCACAATAAATCATGAATCGATGGATTGACTGGGTGAGCGCCTTATCGACACCGTTGGTGATAGCACCAATACACCTATCAAATTCATTGGTCCCACAATGTAAAATGCTTAATGCCAGCCTGTAACGGTCTTTTTGCATATCAACCAACGTATGATCGGACAGGCATTGTTGGAGCAGACGTTGGGCGTTATCGACCTTACCCATTATCTGCCAGAGACGGGCCAGCGTAAGATTTGTTTCATGGTTCTTGCAAGCCCTGCCTGCTTCCAGGTCGCCCGCCTCCGCTGATTCCTGCCTGAATGTGGCAATCAGCAGACATTCGACTTTTTTGAGCTTACCCATCAGCTCCCAGTGACGGGCCAGCGTGAGATTCGTCTCATGGTTCTGACAGGCCCTACCGTCTTCCAGGTCGCCGGCCTTTACCGATTCCTGCCTGAATGTGGCGATCAGCAAATGTTCGGCTTTATCGAGCTTACCCATTATCTCCCAGTGACGGGCCAGTGTGAGATTCGTCTCATGGTTCTGGCAAGCCCTGCCTTCTTCCAGGTCACCCGCGTTTGTTGATTCCTGCCTGAACATAGCAAACAGCAGGCGTTCGGCTTTATCGAGCAGACCCATCATCTGCCAGAGGCGGGCCAGTCCAAGATTCGTCTCATGGTTCTGGCAGGGCCTGCCTGCTTCCAGGTCGTCTGCCTGTGCAGATTCCTGCCTGTACATATTGATTAGCAGGCACTCGGCTTTATCAAGCTTACCCATCATCTGCCAGAGACGAGCCAGCCCAAGATTCGTCTCATGGTTCTGGCAGGTTTTGCCTGCTTCCGGGTAGCCCCCCTGCGCCGATTCCTGCCTGAACGTGGCGATCAGCAGACGCTCGGCACAATTGAGCTTGCCCATCATCTGCCAGAGACGGGCCAACCCAAGATTCGTCTCATGGTGCTTGCAGGCCCTGCCTTTTTCCAGGTCGGCTGCCATAAACGATTCCTGCCTGAAGGTGGCTATCAGCAGGTGTTCGGCTTTAGCAAGTTTACCCATCATCTCCCACAGAAAGACTAGCCCCAGATTCGTCTCATGATTCCTGCAGGCCTTGCCTGCTTCCAGATCACGCGCCTGCACCGATTCCCGCCTAAAGGTGGCGATCAGCAGGCGTTCAGCCTTATCAAGCTTACCCATCATCTGCCAGAGGCGAGCCAGCGTGAGATTCGTACCATGGTGCTTACAGGCCCGGCCTGCTTCCAGGTCATCTGCCTTCGCCGATTCCTGCCGGAAGGTGGCGATCAGCAGGCGTTCAGCTTTATCAAGCTTACCCATCATCTCCCAGTGACGGGCCAGCGTGAGATTCGTCTCACGGTTCTGACAGGCACTGCCTTCTTCCAGGTCACCCGCCTTGGCTGATTCCTGCCTGAACATAGCGATCAACAAGCGTTCGGCTTGATGCAGTTTACCCATCATCTGCCAGAGGCGGGCCAGACCAAGATTCGTCTCATGGTTCTGGCAGGCGCCGCCTGCTTCCGGGTCCTCAGCCTGCCTTGATTCCTGCCTGAACATGGCCATCAGCAGGCATTCGGCTTTATTGAGTTTACCCATTATCTCCCAGTGACGTGCCAGCACCAGATTTGTATCATGGAACTTGCATGTCCTGCCTGCTTCCAGGTCACCCGCCTGCGCCGATTCCTGCCTGAACGTAGCGATCAGCAGGCACTCGGCCTGATCGTGTTTACCTATTATCTGCCAGAGGCGGGCCAGCAAAAGATTGGCACTGTGGTGCTTGCAGGCCCAGCCTCTTTCTGGGTCGCCCGCTTCCTTTTTAACAATCTGCTTTAGCAGATTTTCTGCCTCTTGATAACGTTCCAATGTTTCCAGAATCCTGGACTTTGTCAGCAGGGTGCCGGTCTGGACAGAAGCCGGTAGTTGATTCAATAAATTCAGTGCCTCTGCAGCCTTTCCGGGCTGCTGATACAGTGCCCGGGCAAGACCATTGGCTTTACGTTCATTCTGTTTTTTAGTGTTCGGTTTGATCGCCTGAAACACCTTAACCGCTGAGTTCCACTGCCTTTTACTGAGTAATTCAAACCCCTGAGCAAAAAGCTCCTCTATATCCCCTGTCGTTTTTACTGCTCTTGTTACGGCAGATTGATAAGAACCCCGGGCAGGATTTTGTCTTAACCCCGGGGTGCCAGCAGAGTTTACCGGCTTCACTGTCGCTCCCGGAGCGCCTGACACAATTGCAGCCCAGCTAACACCTCCTGTTCCGCCAACGGGAGGTGAGCTATAGATTGGCCGGGAGGAGTCTGTATCGATGGTAGAGTAGGCAGTTGTGTTCATGTCTTAACATGACAACCCTTAGCGAGTTTGGTTCCATCATCAATCAGATAATGTAACGGGACTCAGGATGTGTAACGTTTCCAGCGCCCGCTGCTCCGTTTCCCTCCAGGGGTCGGTTTTCTCTTTTAATACTCTTGAAGGGTCTAAACAGGATGCTTGCTGAAAAAGCGTGCGCCATTCACTTTCAGCTTTTCTCTGCATTCTCATGATGTGCGCTTTTTGCGACAACAATTGTGCCCGCTTTTCACTGGTGGCAGGAAGTTGCATAGCCTCATCCACATCATTGAAGGCCTGATCGAGTAATATACTCTCTTGCGAACCGTCGTCAGCAACACGTTCGCAATAAATCATGAAACGATGGATTGACTGGATAAGTGCTTTATCTACACCGTTGGTAATATTTCCGATATAACTATCAAATTCATTGGTCCCACAGTGTAAAATGCCTAATGCCAGCCTGTAACGGTCTTTTTGCATATCGACCAACGTATTATCGCAAAGGCATTGTTGGAGCAGACCCCGGGCTTTATCAAACTTGCCCATTATCTGCCAGTTACGGGCCAGAGCGAGATTTGTCTCATGGTTCTGGCAGGGTCTGTCTTCTTCCAGATCACACGCCTTTGCCGATTCTTGCCTGAACGTGGCAATCAGCAGACGTTCAGCATTATCATGCTTACCCATTATCTGCCATTGACGAGCCAGTGCGAGATTGGTCTCATGGTGCTGGCAGGGCCTGCCTTCATCCAGGTCACCCACCTGCGCCGATTCCTGCCGGAACGTGGCGATCAGCAGACGTTCGGCTTTATCGTGGATACCCGTTATCTGCCAGTGACGAGACAGAGCGAGATTTGTCTCATGGTGCTTGCAGGACCTGCCTTCATCCAGATCACCCAGCTGCGCCGATTCCTGCCGGAACGTGGCGATCAGGAGGCGTTCTGCGTTATCGTGCTTACCCATCATCTGCCAGTGACGGGCCAGCGTGAGATTCGTATCATGGTATTTGCAGGCCCTGCCTGCCTCCAGATCAACCACCTTAACCGATTCCTGCCGGAAGGTGGCGATCAGCAGACTTTCGGTTTTATCGTGCTTACCCATTATCTGCCATTGACGAGCCAGTGCGAGATTGGTCTCATGGTGCTTACAGGACCTGCCTTCATCCAGGTCACCTACCTTCGCCGATTCCTGCCGGAACGTGGCGATCAGCAGGCGTTCGGCTTTATCGAGCTTACCCATCATTTGCCAGAGACGGGCCAATCCCAGATTCGTCTTATGATGCTTGCAGGCCTTGCCTTTTTCCAGATCGTCCGCATTCACCGATTCCTGCCGGAACGTGGCGATCAGCAGGCGTTCGGCTTGATCGAGCTTACCCATCATCTGCCAGTGACGGGCCAGGGTAAGATTTGTATCTTGATTCTTACAGGCCCCGCCTGCTTCCAGGTCGTCTGCCTTCGCCGATTCCTGCCTGAACGTGGCGATCAGCAGGCGTTCGGCATTATCGTGCTTACCCATCATCTGCCAGTGACGGGCCAGCGTGAGATTCGTATCATTGTACTTGCAGGCCATGCCTGCTTCGGGATCGCACACCTTCGCCGATTCCTGCCTGAACGTAGCGATTAAAAGACGTTCAGCTTTATCGAGCTTACCCATCATCTGCCAGAGACGGGCCAGCGCGATATTTGTATCATGGTACTTGCAGGCCCTGCCTGCTTCCGGATCGCACACCTTCGCCGACTCCTGCCTGAACGTAGAGATTAAAAGACGTTCAGCTTTATCGAGCTTACCCATCCTCTGCCAGAGACGGGCCAGCGTGATATTGGTATTATGGTGCTTGCAGGGCCTGCCTTTTTCAGGGTCGCCCGCTTCCTTTTTAACAATTTGCTTTAGCAGATTT
Organism: Endozoicomonas sp. SCSIO W0465; assembly: GCF_023716865.1. Classification (NCBI taxonomy): domain Bacteria; kingdom Pseudomonadati; phylum Pseudomonadota; class Gammaproteobacteria; order Oceanospirillales; family Endozoicomonadaceae; genus Endozoicomonas; species Endozoicomonas sp. SCSIO W0465. The sequence goes on along the minus strand of NZ_CP092417.1, from coordinate 1,493,182 downwards.
TCTGCCTCTTGATAACGTTCCAGTGTTTCCAGAATCCTGGACTTTGTCAGCAGGGTGCTGGTCTGGACAGAAGCCGGTAGTTGATTCAATAAATTCAGTGCCTGTTTAGCCTTTCCGGGCTGGGGACAAAGTGCCCGGGCAAGACCAGTGGCTTTACGTTCATTCTGTTCTTGAGTCTCTGGTTTGATCGCCTGAAACACGTTAACCGCTGAGTTCCAATGCCTTTTCCTGAGTAAGTCAAACCCCTGAAAAAAAAGCTTCTCTGTATTTTCTGTCGTTTTTACCGCTCTTGTTACGGCAGATTGATGAGAACCACGGGCAGGATTTTGTCTTAACCCACGGGTGCCAGCAGAAGTCACCGGCCTGACTGCCGCCCCCGGAGACCCTGACACAACTGCAGCCCAGCTAGCACCTCCTCTTCTGCCAGCGGGAGGTGAGCTATGGATTGGCCCGACGGAGTTTTTGCAGATGGTAGAGTTAGCAGTGGTGTTCATGTCTTGAATGACAACCCTTAGCGAGTTTGGTTCCATCATCAATCAAACAATGGAACGTGCCCAAACGCAGATCGGCATTGACAACACAGAATAAGCCATCATTTTGAGTCCATTGTGTGTTCGCGATGAACACGGTATGACAGCAGTTCCATTATCTGATTGATGATGGAACCAAACTCGCTAAGGGTTGTCATTCAAGACATGAACGCGACTGCTTCCTCTACCATTGGTAAAGGCTCATCCGGGCCAGTCTACAGCTCACCTCCCGTTGGCGGAAGAGGAGGCCTTAGCTGGGCTGCGATTGTGTCAGGCTCTCCGGGAGCGACAGTGAGGCCGGTGACTTCTGTGGGTACCCGTGGGTTAAGACAAAATCCTGCCCGGAGTTCTAATCAATCTGCCGCAACAAGGGCGGTAACAACGACAGGAAATGCAGAGGTGCTTCTTTCTCAGGGGTTTGACTTACTCAGGAAAAAAGCAGTGGGACTCAGCGGTTAAGGTGTTTAAGACGATCAAACCGGAGACTCAAGAACAGAATGAACGTAAAGTCAATGGTCTTGCCCGGGCACTTTACCACCAGCCCGGAAAGGCCGGTGAGGCACTGGATGTATTAAATCAACTATCGGCTTCTGTCCAGACCGATACCCTGATGACAAAGTGCAGGATTCTGCAAGCACTGGAACGTTATCAAGAGGCAGAAGATCTGTTGAAGCAGATTGTTAAGAAGGAAGCGGGTAACCCGGAAAAAGGCAGGACCTGCAAGCAGCGGCGTGAGGCAAATCTCATGCTGGCGCGCCTCTGGGAAATGCTGGGTAAGCTCGATCAAGCCGAACGCCTGCTGATCATCATGTTCCGGCAGGAATCGACGACGGCAGGTGACCTGGAAGCAGGCAGGGCCTGCAAGCACCATGATGTGAATCTCACGCTGCCTCGTCTCTGGCAGATGATGGGTAAACTCGATAAGGCCGAACGTTTGCTGATTGCCACGTTCAAGCAGGAATCGGCAAAGACGGGCGACCCGGAAGCAGGCGGGGCCTGCAAGAACCATGATACGAATCTCACACTGGCCCGCCACTGGCAGATGATGGGTAAGTTTGATAAAGCCGAACGCTTGCTGATCGCTACCTTCAGGCAGGAATCGCTGCAGCCGGGTGATCTGGAAGCAGGCAGAGCCTGCAAGAACCATGATACGAATCTGGGGCTGGCCCGTCTTTGGCAGATGATGGGTAAGTTCGATAAGGCCGAACGCTTGCTGATCGCCACCTTCAGGCAGGAATCAGTGCAGCCGGGTGACCTGGAAGCAGGCAAGGCCTGCAAGCACCATGAGACGAATCTTGGGCTGGCCCGCTACTGGCAGATGATGGGAAAGCTCGACATAGCGGAACGCCTGCTGATTGCCATGTTCAGGCAGGAATCAGCCAGGGCGGGTGACCTGGAAGCAGACAGGGCCTGCAAGAACCATGAAACGAATCACGCGCTGGCCCGTCACTGGCAGATGACGGGTAAGCACAATAACGCCGAACGCCTGCTGATCGCCACGTTCAGGCAGGAATCGGTGAAGGCAGGTGACCTGGAAGCAGGCAAGGCCTGCAAGCACCATGAGACGAATCTTGGGCTGGCACGTCTCTGGCAGATGATGGTTAAGTTCGATAAAGCCGAACGCCTGCTGCTCGCTACGTTCAGGCAGGAATCGGTGAAGGCAGGTGACCTGGAAGCAGGCAGGGCCTGCAAGCACCATGAGACGAATCTTGGGCTGGCACGTCTCTGGCAGATGATGGTTAAGTTCGATAAAGCCGAACGCCTGCTGATCGCCACGTTCAGGCAGGAATCGGTGCAGGTGGGTGACCTTGATGAAGGCAGGCCCTGCCAGCACCATGAGACAAATCTCGCTCTGGCTCGTCACTGGCAGATAATGGGTAAGCACGATAACGCCGAACGTCTGCTGATTGCCACGTTCAGGCAAGAATCGGCAAAGGCGTGTGATCTGGAAGGAGGCAGACCCTGCCAGAACCATGAGACAAATCTCGCTCTGGCCCGTCACTGGCAGATCATGGGTAAGCTCGATAAAGCCGAACGCCTGCTGATCGCCACGTTCAGACAGGAATCGGCGAAGGCAGACGACCTGGAAGCAGGCGGGGCCTGTAAGAATCACGATACGAATCTTACCCTGGCCCGTCACTGGCAGATGATGGGTAAGCTCAATCAAGCCGAACGCCTGCTGATCGCTGCGTTCAGGCAGGAATCGGTGAACGCGGGCGACCTGGAAGAAGGCAAGGCCTGCAAGCATCATAAGACGAATCTGGGATTGGCCCGTCTCTGGGAAATGATGGGTAAGCTCGATCAAGCCGAACGCCTGCTGATCGCCACGTTCCGGCAGGAATCGGCGACGGCAGGCGACCTGGAAGCAGGCAAAGCGTGCAAGAACCATGAGACGAATCTCACACTGGCCCACCACTGGGGGATAATGGGTAAGCTCGATAAAGCCGAACATTTGCTGATCGCCACATTCAGGCAGGAATCGGTGAAGGCGGACGACCTGGAAGGCGGTAGGGCCTGTCAGGACCATGAGACGAATCTCACGCTGGCCCGTCACTGGGAGCTGATGGGTAAGCTCAAAAAAGTTGAATGTCTGCTGATTGCCACGTTCAGGCAGGAATCAGCGGAGGCGGGCGACCTAGAAGAAGGCAGGGCTTCCAAGAACCATGAAACAAATCTTACACTGGCCTGTCTCTGGCAGATAATGGGTAAGGTCGGTAAAGCCCAACGTTTGCTCCAGCAATGCCTGGCCGATAATACGTTGGTTGATGTTCAAAAAGACCGTTACAAGCTGACATTATGCATTCTACACTCCGGGACCAATAAATTTGACACCTTTATTGGTGATATCACCAACGGTGTAGATAAGGCACTGACCCAGTCAATCCATCGATTCAGGATATATTGCCAACGTGTCAGCGAGAATGATTTGGAAGAACCGATACTCCTGGATCAAGCCCTCAATTATGTGGAGGAGGCAATTCAACTTCCTTCCTCTAGTGAAAAGCGGGCACAATTGTTGTCGCAAAAAGCACACATCATGAGAATGCAGAAAAAGGCTGAAAGCGAATGGCGATCGCTTTTTCGGCAAGCATCCTGTCTAGACCCTTCAAGAGTATTAAAAGAAAAAACCGAGCCCTGGAGGAAAATAGAGCAGCGGGCGCTGGAAAAGTTACACATTCTGTGTCCCCCCTAATGATGTCAAAAGCCGATTCGCAGTGAACACAGTATGACCACTGTTCCAATATCTGATTGATTATGGAACCAAACTCGCTAAGGGTTGTCATGTCAAGACATGAACGCAACTGCCTACTCTACCATCGGTAAAAAATCCTCCGGGCCAGTCTACAGCTCACTTCCTGTTGGCGGAAGAGGAGGCGTTAGCTGGGCTGCGATTGTGTCAGGCTCTCCGGGAGCGACAGTAAGGCCGGTAACCTCTGCTGGCACCCCCGGGTTAAGACAAAATCCTGCCCGGAACGCTTATCAATCTGCCGCAACAAGGGCGGTAACAACGACAGGAAATGCAGAGGAGCTTCTTTCTCAGGGGTTTGACTTACTCAGGAAAAAGCAGTGGGACTCAGCGGTTAAGGTGTTTAAGACGATCAAACCGGAGACTCAAAACCAGAATGAACGTAAAGTCAATGGTCTTGCCCGGGCTCTTTATCACCAGCCCGGAAAGGCCGGAGAGGCACTGGATGTATTAAATCAACTATCGGCTTCTGTCCAGACCGATACCTTGATAACAAAGTCCAGGATTCTGCAAGCACTGGAACGTTATCAAGAGGCAGAAGATCTGCTAAAGCAGATTGTTAAAAAGGAAGCGGGCGACCCTGAAAAAGGCAGGCCCTGCAGGTACCGTGATAGAAATATCGCGCTGGCCCGTCTCTGGCAGATGATGGGTAAGTTCGATAAAGCCGAACGCTTGCTGATTGCTACCCTCAGGCAAGAATCGCTGCAGCCGAGTGATCTGGAAGCAGGCAGAGCCTGCAAGAACCATGATACGAAGCTGGGGCTGGCCCGACTTTGGCAGATGATGGGTAAGTTCGATAAAGCCGAACGCTTGCTGATCGCCACCTTCAGGCAGGAATCGGTGCAGCCGGGTGACCTGGAAGCCGGCAGAGCCTGCAAGCACCATGAGACGAATCTGACGCTGGCCCGCTACTGGCAGATGATGGGAAAGCTCGACATAGCCGAACGCCTGCTGATTGCCATGTTCAGGCAGGAATCAGCCAGGGCGGGTGACCTGGAAGCAGACAGGGCCTGCAATAACCATGAAACGAATCACGCACTGGCCCGTCACTGGCAGGTAATGGGTAAGCTCGATAGAGCCGAACGCCTGCTGATCGCCACGTTCAGACAGGAATCGGCGAAGGCAGACGACCTGGAAGCAGGCGGGGCCTGTAAGAATCAAGATACAAATCTTACCCTGGCCCGTCACTGGCAGATGATGGGTAAGCTCGATCAAGCCGAACGCCTGCTGATCGCCACGTTCCGGCAGGAATCGGTGAATGCGGACGATCTGGAAAAAGGCAAGGCCTGCAAGCATCATAAGACGAATCTGGGATTGGCCCGTCTCTGGCAAATGATGGGTAAGCTCGATCAAGCCGAACGCCTGCTGATCGCTACGTTCCGGCAGGAATCGGGGACGGCGGGCGACCTGGAAGCAGGCAGAGCGTGCAAGAACCATGAGACGAATCTGGGATTGGCCCGTCTCTGGCAGATCATGGGTAAACTCGATAAAGCCGAATGTCTTCTGATCACTACGTTCAGGGAAGAATCGACCGAAGCAGGTGAACCGGAAGCGGGCAGGACCTGCAACAACCATGAGACGAACCTCACGCTGGCCTGTCACTGGGCAATAATGGGTAAGGTCGATAAAGCCCAAAGCCTCCTCCAACGATGCCTGTCCGAAAATACGTTGGTTGATGTTCAAAAAGACCATTTCAGGCTGGCATTAAGTATTCTGCATTGTGGGACTCATGAGTTTGGTACGTATATTGATGCTATCACCAACAAGGTCGATAAGGCACTTGCCCAGTCAATCCATCGTTTCAAGATTTATTGCCAGCGTGTCAGCGAAAACGGTTTGCAAGAGCCTGCATTACTGGATCAAGCCTTTAATTATGTGGAGGAAGCCATGCAACTTCTTTCCTGCAGTGAAAAGCGAGCACAATTGTTGTCGCAAAAAGCGCACATCATGAGAATGCAGAAAAAGGCTGAAAGCGAATGGCGATCGCTTTTTCAGCAGGCTTCCTGTCTAGACCCTGCAAGAGTATTAAAAGAGAAAATTGAGCCCTGGAGGAGATCAGAACAGCAGGCGCTGAAAAAGTTAAACATCCAGAGTTCCGATTAACCATTGGCAAAGCCGACCCTCAATGACAACGAAAAATCCACCATTGTTCATCTGTTTGCGTTTGCAATGAATACCGTATCCATTATCTGATTGATGATGGAACCAAACTCACTAAGGGTTGTCATTCAAGATATGAACAGAGCCGCCCACTCTACCAGAGACACATCCACAGTCCATAACTCACCTCGTGGAAGAGGAGTAGGAAGAGGACGCGCTGCCGGGTCTGCTGCTGTGTCAGGCTGGCCGGGTGTGACAGTGAGGCCGGTAACCTCTGGCGGAACCATTGGGTTAAGGCAAAATCTTGCCGGGAATTTTTATCAGTCTGCCTTAACAAAAACGGTAAAAAAGACAGGAAATACCGAAGAGCTTCTGTCTCAGGGGTTCGGATTACTCAGAAAAAAGCAGTGGTGTTCAGCGGTTAATGTGTTTCAGGCGATCAAACCGAAGACTCCGAAACAGAATGAAAGCAAAGTCAATGGTCTTGCCCGGGCACTTTATCCCCAGCCAGGCAAGGCTGAAACAGCACTGCATTTATTAAATCAACTGCCGGTTACTGTCCAGACCGGTACCCTGCTGACAAAATCCAGGGTTTTGCAAACCCTGAAACGTCATGAGGCGGCAGAAGACCTGCTCAAGCAGATTGTTAAGAAGGAAGCAGGTGATCCGGAAAAAGGCAGGGCCTGCAAGCATCATGAGACGAATCTGGGGCTGGCCCGTCACTGGCAAATAATGGGTAAATGCGATAAAGCCGAACACCTGTTGATTGCCACGTTCCGGCAAGAATCGGCGAAGTGGGGTGACCTGGAAGCAGGCAGGGCCTGCAAGTATCATGAAACGAATCTGGGGCTGGCCCGTCTCTGGGAGATGGTGGGTAAACTTGATAAAGCCGAACGGCTGCTGATTGCCACGTTCCGGCAAGAATCGGCGAAGTGGGGTGACCTGGAAGCAGGCAGGGCCTGCAAGGATCATGAAACGAATCTGGGGCTGGCCCGTCTCTGGGAGATGATGGGTAATCACGATAAAGCCGAACGCCTGCTGATTGCTACGTTCAGACAGGAATCGGCGAAGGTGGGCGACCCGGCAACAGGCACGGCTTGCAAGAACCATGAGACGAATCTCACACTGGCTCGTCTCTGGCAGATGATGGGTCAGTACGATAAAGCTGAATGCCTGCTGATCGCCACATTCCGGCAGGAATCAGCGAAGGCAGGTAACCTGGAAGCAGGCGGAGCCTGTAAGTACCATGATACGAATATCGCGCTGGCCCGCCTATGGCAGCTGATGGGTAAGCACAATAAAGCCGAACGCCTGCTGATCGCTACGTTCAGGCAGGAATCGGCCAAGGCGGGTGACCTGGAAGAAGGCAGGGCCTGCAAGAACCATGACACGAACCTTTCGTTGGCCCGTCACTGGGAGATGATGGCCAGGCACGATCAAGCCGAACGCCTGCTGATCGCCACATTCCGGCAGGAATCAGTTAAGGTGGGTGATCTGGAAGCAGGCAAAGTCTGCAAGCACCACGAGACCAATCTGGCACTGGCCCGTCACTGGCAAATGACAGGTAAGCCTGATCAAGCCGAACATCTGCTGATTGCCATGTTCCGGCAGGAATCGGCGAAGGCGGGCGACCTGGAAGCTGGCAGAGCCTGCAAGCACCATGAGACGAATCTTACGCTGGCCCGTCACTGGCAGATGATGGGTAAACTCGATAACGCCGAACGTCTGCTGATCGTCACGTTCAGGCAAGAATCGGCGAAGCCCGACGACCTGGAAGCAGGCAGTGCCTGTAACAACCATGAGACGAATCTTGCGCTGGCCCGTCACTGGCAGATAATGGGCAAACTCGATAATGCTGAACACCTGCTGATCGCCACGTTCAGGCAGGAATCAGTCAAGGTGAGTGATCTGGAAGAAAACAGGGCCTGCAAGAATCATCAAACGAATCTGGGGCTGGCCCGTCACTGGCAGATGATGGGCAAGCACGATAAAGCCGAACGTCTACTGCTCGCCATATTCAGGCAAGAATCGGTGAAATCAAACGATCTGGAAGCAGGCAAGGCCTGCAAGCACCATGACACGAATCTCACGTTGGCCCGTCACTGGCAGGCGATGGGTAAGCTCGATAACGCCGAACGCCTGCTAATCGCTACGTTCAGGCAAGAGTCGGCACAGGTGGGCGACCTGGCAGCAGGCATGGCCTGTAAGAACCATGAGACGAATCTTACGCTGGCCCGTCACTGGCAGCTGATGGCCAAGCATGATCAAGCCGAACGCCTGCTGATCGCCACGTTCCGGCAGGAATCAGTTAAGGTGGGTGATCTGGAAGCAGGCAAAGTCTGCAAACACCACGAGACCAATCTGGCCCTGGCCCGTCACTGGCAAATGACAGGTAAGCTTGATCAAGCCGAACGTCTGCTGATTGCCATGTTCAGGCAGGAATCGGCAAAGACGGGCGACCTGGAAGCCGGCAGAGCCTGCAAGCATCATGAGACAAATCTGGGTCTCGCCCGCCATTGGCAGATGATGGGTAAGCTTGATAAGGCCGAACGCCTGCTGACCGCTACGTTCAGGCAGGAATCGACGAAGGAGGACAACCTGGAAGCCGGCAAGGCCTGCAAGAACCATGACACGAACCTTTCGTTGGCCCGTCACTGGGAGATGATGGGTAATCTCGATAAAGCCGAATGCCTGCTGATCGCTACGTTCAGGCAGGAATCGGCCAAGGCGGGTGACCTGGAAGAAGGCAGGGCCTGCAAGAACCATGAAACGAATCTCATGCTGGCCCGCCACTGGCAGATGAAAGGTAAGGTTGATAAGGCCCACAGTCTGTTCCAGCAATGCCTGTCCGATAATACGATGGCCAATGAGCAAAAAGACCATTTCAGGCTGTCATTAAGTATTATGCATTGTGGGACTCATGGATTTGGTACGTATATTGATGCTATCACCAACAAGGTCGATAAGGCACTTGCCCAGTCAATCCATCGATTCATGATTTATTGCCAACGTGTCGGCGAAAACGGCTGGCAAGAACCTGCATTACTGGATCAAGCCTTAAATTATGTGGAGGAAGCTATGCAACTGCCTTCCTCCAGTGAAAAGCGGGCACAATTGTTGTCGCAAAAAGCGCACATCCTGAGAATGCAGAAAAAGACTGAAAGCGAATGGCAATCGCTTTTTCAGCAAGCATCCTGTCTAGACCCTTCAAGAGCATTAAAAGAAAAAACCGAGACCTGGAGGAGAACAGAACAGCAGGCGCTGGAAAAGTTAAACATCCAGAGTTCCGATTAACCATTTGCAAAGCCGACCCTCAATGACAACGAAAAATCCACCATGGTTCATCTGTTTGAGTGCGCAATGAATACCGTATGACAGCAGTTCCATTATCTGATTGATGATGGAACCAAACTCGCGAAGGGTTGTCATTCAAAATATGAACAGAGCTGCCCATCCTACCATCTCCAGAGACTCATCCACAGTCCATAGCTCGCCTCGTGGAAGAGGAGTTGGAAGAGGAGTTGGAAGAGGAGTTGGAAGAGGAGTTGGAAGAGGACACACTGCCGGGTCTGCTGCTGTATCAGGCTGGCCGGGTGTGACAGTGAGGCCGGTAACCTCTGGAGGGACCATTGGGTTAAGGCAAAATTTTGCCGGGAATTTTTATCAGTCTGACTTAACAAAAACGGTAAAAAAGACAGGAAATACCGAAGAGCTTCTGTCTCAGGGGTTCGGATTACTCAGAAAAAAGCAGTGGTGTTCAGCGGTTAATGTGTTTCAGGCGATCAAACCGAAGACTCCGAATCAGAATGAAAGCAAAGTCAATGGTCTTGCCCGGGCACTTTATCCCCAGCCAGGCAAGGCTGAAACAGCACTGGATTTATTAAATCAACTGCCGGTTACTGTCCAGACCGGTACCCTACTGACAAAATCCAGGGTTCTGCAAACCCTGAATCGTCATGAGGAGGCAGAAGATCTGCTAAAGCAGATTGTTAAGAAGGAAGCAGGTGATCCGGAAAAAGGCAGGGCCTGCAAGCATCATGAGACGAATCTGGGGCTGGCCCGTCACTGGCAAATAATGGGTAAATGCGATAAAGCCGAACACCTGTTGATTGCCACGTTCCGGCAAGAATCGGCGAAGTGGGGTGACCTGGAAGCAGGCAGGGCCTGCAAGCACCATGAGACCAATCTCACGCTGGCTCGTCTCTGGCAGATGATGGGTAAACTTGATAAAGCCGAACGGCTGCTGATTGCCACGTTCAGGCAGGAATCGGTTAAGGTGAATGATCTGGAAGCAGGCAGGGCCTGCAAGGATCATGAAACGAATCTGGGGCTGGCCCGTCTCTGGGAGATGATGGGTAATCACGATAAAGCCGAACGCCTGCTGATTGCTATGTTCAGACAGAAATCGACGAAGGTGGGCGACCCGGCAACAGGCACGGCTTGCAAGGACCATGAGACGAATCTCACACTGGCTCGCCTCTGGCAGATGATGGGTCAGTACGATAAAGCTGAATGCCTGCTGATCGCCACATTCCGGCAGGAATCACCGAAGGCAGGTAACCTGGAAGCAGGCGGAGCCTGTAAGTACCATGATACGAATCTCGCGCTGGCCCGCCTATGGCAGCTGATGGGTAAGCACAATAAAGCCGAACGCCTGCTGATCGCTACGTTCAGGCAGGAATCGGCCAAGGCGGGTGACCTGGAAGAAGGCAGGGCCTGCAAGAACCATGACACGAACCTTTCGTTGGCCCGTCACTGGGAGATGATGGCCAGGCACGATCAAGCCGAACGCCTGCTGATCGCCACGTTCCGGCAGGAATCAGTTAAACCAGGTGATCTGGAAGAAGGCAGAGCCTGCAAGCACCATGAGACCAATCTGGCACTGGCCCGTCTCTGGCAAATGATAGGTAAGCTTGATCAAGCTGAACATCTGCTGATTGCCATGTTCAGGCAGGAATCGGCGAAGGCGGGCGACCTGGAAGCCGGCAGAGCCTGCAAGCACCATGACACGAATCTTACGCTGGCCCGTCACTGGCAGATGATGGGTAAACTCGATAACGCCGAACGTCTGCTGATCGTCACGTTCAGGCAGGAAGCGGAGCAGGCGGACGACCTGGCAGAAGGCAGGGCTTGCAAGCATCATGATACCAATCTCACGCTGGCCCGTTGCTGGCAGATGATGAATAAGCACGATAAAGCCGAACGCCTGCTGATCGCCACCTTCAGGCAGGAATCAGTGCAGGCGGATGACCTGGCAGCAGGCAGGCCTTGCAAGAACAATGAAACGAATCTTGCGCTGGTCCGTTACTGGGAGATAGTGGGTAAGCTCGATCAAGCCGAACGCCTGCTGATCGCCACCTTCAGGCAGGAATCAGTGCAGGCGGATGACCTGGAGGCAGGCAGGGCTTGCAGGCACCATGAGACGAACCTCACGCTGGCTCGTCACTGGCAAATGATGGGTAAGCTTAATGAAGCCGAACGCCTGCTGATTGCCATGTTCAGACAGGAATCGGTGCGGGTGGGAGACCTGGAAGAAGGCAGGTCCTGCAGGCATCATGATACCAATCTTACGCTGGCCCGTTGCTGGCAGATGATGAGTAAGCACGACAAAGCCGAACGCCTGCTGACGGCCACGTTCAGGCAGGAATCGGCAAAGGCAGGTGATCTGGAAGCAGGCACGCCCTGCAAGAACCATGAAACGAATCACACCCTGGCCCGTCTCTGGCAAATCATGGGTAAATTCGAAAAAGCAGAAACCCTGCTGATCGCCATGTTCAGGCAGCAATCGGTGCGGGCGGACGACCTGGAAGCCGGCAGGGCCTGCCAACACCATGTAACGAATCTCGGGTTGGCCTGTCTCTGGCAAATCATGGGTAAACTCGAAAAAGCCGAATGCCTGATGATCGCCATGTTCAGGCAAGAATCGGCGAAGGCAGACGATCTGGAAGCCGGCAGGGCCTGCAAGATCCATGAAACGAATCTGGGGCTGGCTCGTCTCTGGGAGGTGATGGGTAAACTTGATAAAGCCGAACACCTGCTGATCGCTATGTCCAGGCAGGAATCAGCGCAGGCGGTTGATCCGGAAGTCAGCGGAGCCGGTAAAAACCATGAGACGAATCTCACGCTGGCTCGTCTCTGGCAGATGATGGGTAAGGTCGATGACGCCCAAAGCCTGCTCGAACAATCCCTGTCCGATAACAGGTTGATCGATGTAGAAAAAGACCGTTACCGGCTGACATTATGCATTCTGCATTGCGGGACCCATGCATTTGATACGTTTATTGGTGCTATCACCAACGGTGTCGATAAAGCACTTGCCCAGTCAATCCATCGATTCATGATTTATTGCGAACGTGTCGGCGAAAACGGCTGGCAAGAACCTGTATTACTGGATCAAGCCTTAAATTATGTGGAGGAAGCTATGCAACTGCCTTCCTCCAGTGAAAAGCGGGCACAATTGTTGTCGCAAAAAGCGCACATCATGAGAATGCAGAAAAAGGCTGAAAGCGAATGGAAACCCCTTTTTCAGCAAGCATCCTGCCTGGACCCTTCAAGAGTATTAAAAGAAAAAACAGAGCCCTGGCGGAAAATAGAACAGCGGGCCCTGAAAAGTTAAAAATCCTGAGCACCACTTAACGATTTGAAAAGCCGCCCATTACTCGACTGTATTGAAAGTTTGCAAAAAAGAGCCCGGATTCTGATCCGCAGTAACCACACAGAACAGGCCATCATTGTTACGCCATGAGGTATCACTTTACCGTTGCCTTGGCTGGCAAAGTCATGGTCATTAACAACAGTGGGTTCGACAGCGTCTGCTACGCCTTCACGATAGAAGTTTCCCAGTGTTTCTTTCTTCTTGCTGTCGACGCTGAGCACAGGTTTACCTGCTTCCAAGTACTCCTTTTTCAATCGGTTAATTTGTTTGAATTGCACATCCCGGTCTTTGTTTTCGCCCATGGTCTTTTTCTTCCGGGGCTTTTGATTAGCTATGTAAGCGGTTGGCCAACCGCATATTGTAATACTTAGGCTGAGTTTGATAGAGAACAAGGTTATCCTGAGGATAACCTGGCTAAAAACGCTTTCTCTGCTTTCCTCCAATCTTCATTTTTGATCCGGTCCTGCCTGTAAGGGTCCAGGTTTTGAGCTTCTGAAAAAAATATAGTAACAAGGTTGTTGATCTCATCCTTTGAAAAGTCATCCCATACTTTCCCGGCAGGTAGTGTTGCGGCGATACGAACGCAGTGTCCTAGCTGGCTAAGAGATGAGGCATCGAGATACTGACTTTTTTCTATTGCCTCACATGCATGATGAATGGCTGTGGCTAAACGCATCAAAATGTCCTTATCTTGACAAGAATAAATGCACTCTTTGAAGTAACGGATACTGATACTCAAGTCCGCTTCTGAGCCTTCAAAACCCCTTTTACCAAGCTGCATTTGGTCGAACTGATCCCAGTTGTTTAAGTCAACATAAATATCGCCAAGGGCCAGTTCGATCTCTTTGTCGTCGCAGGGGGTGTCCGCCTGACCATTGGCAGCCCGGGTGCGCAGCCGGGTATAGATGTCCAGCGCCCGTTCCAGGTTGTCCCTGCCGCCCATGATCTGGTAATGCCGGCCAAGGGTTAACTCAATATCCTTATCGTCGCAGGGGGTGTCCGCCTGACCATTAGCGGCCCGGGTGCGCAGCCGGGTATAGATGTCCAGCGCCCGTTCCAGGTTGTCCCTACCGCCCATGATCTGGTAATGCCGGCCAAGGGCCAGTTCGATCTCTTTGTCGTCGCAGGGGGTGTCCGCCTGACCATTGGCGGCCCGGGTGCGCAGCCGGGTAAAGATGTCCAGCGCCCGTTCCAGGTTGTCCCTACCGCCCATGATCTGGTAATGCCGGCCAAGGGCCAGTTCGATCTCTTTGTCGTCGCAGGGGGTGTCCGCCTGACCATTGGCGGCCCGGGTGCGCAGCCGGGTATAGATGTCCAGCGCCCGTTCCAGGTTGTCCCTGCCGCCCATGTTCTGGTAATGTCGGCCAAGGGTTAACTCAATGTCCTTGTCGTCGCAGGGGGTGTCCGCCTGACCATTGGCGGCCCGGGTGCGCAGCCGGGTATAGATGTCCAGCGCCCGTTCCAGGTTGTCCCTGCCGCCCATGATCTGGTATAGCCGGCCAAGGGCCAGTTCGATCTCTTTGTCGTCGCAGGGGGTGTCCGCCTGACCATTGGCGGCCCGGCTGCGCAGCCGGGTAAAGATGTCCAGCGCCCGTTCCAGGTTGTCCCTACTGCCCATGATCTGGTTTAGCCGGCCAAGGGCCAGTTCGATCTCTTTGTCGTCGCAGGGAGTGTCCGCCTGACCATTGGCGGCCCGGGTGCGCAGCCGGGTAAAGATGTCCAGCGCCCGTTCCAGGTTGTCCCTGCCGCCCATGATCTGGTAATGCCGACCAAGGGTTAACTCAATGTCCTTGTCGTCGCAGAGGGTGTCCGCCTGACCATTGGCGGCCCGGGTGCGCAGCCGGGTAAAGATGTCCAGTGCCCGTTCCAGGTTGTCCCTGTAGCCCATGATCTGGTAATGCCGGCCAAGGGTTAACTCAATGTCCTTATCGTCGCAGGGGGTGTCCGCCTGACCATCGGCGGCCCGGGTGCGTAGCCGGGTAAAGATGTCCAGCGCCCGTTCCAGGTTGTCCCTGCCGCCCATGATCTGGTAATGCCGGCCAAGGGTTAACTCAATGTCCTTGTCGTCACAGGGGGTGTCCGCCTGACCATCGGCGGCCCGGGTGCGCAGCCGGGTTAAGATGTCCAGCGCCCGTTCCAGGTTGTCCCTGCCGCCCATGATCTGGTTTAGCCGGCCAAGGGCCAGTTCGATCTCTTTATCGTCGCAGGGGGTGTCCGCCTGACCATTGGCGGCCCGGGTGCGCAGCCGGGTTAAGATGTCCAGCGCCCGTTCCAGGTTGTCCCTGCCGCCCATCTTCTGGTAATGTCGGCCAAGGGTTAACTCAATGTCCTTGTCGTCGCAGGGGGTGTCCGCCTGACCATTGGCGGCCCGGGTGCGCAGCCGGGTAAAGATGTCCAACGCCCGTTTCAGGTCGTCCCTGCCGCCCATGATCTGGTAATGCCGACCAAGGGTTAACTCAATGTCCTTGTCGTCGCAGGGGGTGTCCGCCTGACCATTGGCGGCCCGGGTGCGCAGCCGAGTAAAGATGTCCAGCGCCCGTTCCAGGTTGTCCCTGCCGCCCATGATCTGGTAATGCCGGCCAAGGGTTAACTCAATGTCCTTGTCGTCGCAGGGGGTGTCCGCCTGACCATTGGCGGCCCGGGTGCGCAGCCGGGTAAAGATGTCCAGTGCCCGTTTCAGGTTGTCCCTGCCGCCCATGATCTGGTAATGCCGGCCAAGGGTTAACTCAATGTCCTTGTCGTCGCAGGGGGTGTCCGCCTGACCATTGGCGGCCCGGGTGCGCAGCCGGGTAAAGATGTCCAGCGCCCGTTCCAGGTTGTTCCTGCTGCCCATGATCTGGTTTAGCCGGCCAAGGGCCAGTTCGATCTCTTTGTCGTCGCAGGGGGTGTCCGCCTGACCATTGGCGGCCCGGGTGCGCAGCCGGGTAAAGATGTCCAGCGCCCGTTCCAGGTTGTCCCTGCCGCCTATGATCTGGTTTAGTCGGCCAAGGGCCAGTTCGATCTCTTTGTCGTCGCAGGGGGTGTCCACCTGACCATCGGCGGCCCGGGTGCGTAGCCGGGTAAAGATGTCCAGCGCCCGTTCCAGGTTGTCCCTGCCGCCCATGATCTGGTTTAGCCGGCCAAGGGCCAGTCCATTAACTTTTACTTCTTTTTCATTTTTTGAGCGATTATAAAGCGCTTGAAAAATAGGCAGTGCTTCCGTGAGTCTGAACTTGGCCTGAAGCGCTCTGCCTTTTGCCATCAGAAATCCTTTATTTAACGGAATCTCGCTCTGCTCCAATGTTTCAAATATATGCAGACAATCATCAAAACGCCCTAACTGAAAGAGTGCTCTCACTTTTAACAGGTATGCACTTTGAGTGTCAGGCGGAGAAAGATTGGCACCCTGAGCCAATATCCTTTCTGTGATGTTGAGAGCTCGTTGTGGATTCTGTTTTAAGGATTGAAACCCCTCACGGAAACGCTGTTCATTACCCTGCTGTAGATAACATCCTCCTGGCTGAACATTGGATGGGTTTCGAAGGGACAATGCTTGAAGCCGCTGATGCAATCCGTGGCCCGCACGGTCAAGGTTTGCCATCGACAAATTGGGGCGAGAGGCTGGTTGTCCTTGTGAGTGCTGTATGAATCCCACCTGTCTATGACCTGCCTGAGCATAATGTGGCCTATGTCCTTCTACGTACTGATGATTAAAGGAGGATATTTGAGAATGATGAGGAGGCCAGTAAGGGGAATGAGAATCCATATATAGTAAATACCAATGATACGCGAAGGCCGGCCCAGGAGCCTGCCGGAAAAAAATAGCCCTCTTGATTTACATGGGCTCCAGAGCATATGACCGTATGATCGGGGCTCTTTTCGAATTCCGACCTGCTGAACTATCCCCGGCGGATAGAATTAGCCATCGCCAGAATTGACCATGAATATAGGCCGAATCTTTGATCTTATCAGTAATGAAACCTGCTTTGAGATGATCAGTGAGAACCGCTGGCCAGATGGCACTGTTCTCTGTCCGCACTGTGATTCTGAGAATGTCAAAAAGAATGGACACAACAATGTGCAGGTAGAATGCCAGCGCTATTACTGTAAGTACTGTAAGTCCTGTAAGCGCTACTTCGATGACCTGACAAATACGGTTTTCGCAGGACACCAACGACCACTCAAAGTCTGGATTGCCTGTCTCTATTTAATGGGGCTGAACGTCTCCAACAGCCAGATAGCTCAGGAACTTGATCTGTGTCAGTGATGCACACCATATGACCACAGTCTTACGAAATGGTGTTGTTGACCGAAAGCCTGAAGTGATTGTTGGTGGCGAAGTTGAATTCGACGAGGTCTACATTGTAGCTGGTCACAAGGGACAACCTGTAGCATTAAAAAAATCTGGATCGTACCCCGAGAAAAAGAAGGCCTAAAGGCGCTCCGGGCCGTGGGACTCTTGAAAAAGACAAACCGCCGGTATTGGGAATGATTCAAAGGGGAGGCCAGGTCATTATCAACATGCTGTCGAACGTTAAGAAGACGACAATCGAACCATTTATCAAGAAACACCAAGAAACCTGTATTGAAGGTTTGCAAAAAAGTGCCCGGATGCTGATCCGCAGTGACCACACAGAACAGGCCATCATTGTTAATCCGATGTCAGTCCGCGATGAACCGCGATGAACCGCGATGAACAAAGTATGACGCCAGCTCCATTGTTCGACTGATGACGGAACCAAACTCGCTAAGGGTTGTCTTTCCATGCATGAACACGGCTGATCACTCTACCATCTATACAAACTCATCCGGGCCAATCGGTAGATCACCTCCCGTTATTGGAAGAGGATCGGTGAGAAGGGCAGGAAGAGAAAGCGCTGGCAGGGCTGCTGGAGTGTCGGGCTGTCAGGGAGCGACAGTGAGGCCGGTCACCTCGGCAAGCACCCGTGGGTTAAGACAAAATCCTGCCGGGAGTGCTTATCAATCTGCCTTGACAAGAGCGGTAAAAAAAACTGGAAATACAAAAGAGCTTTTTTCTCAGGGGTTCGAATTACTCAGGGAAAGGCAATGGCACCGTGCGTTTAACGTCTTTCAGGCTATCAAACCGGCAACTCAAAAACAAAATGAAAGCAAAGTCATTGGTCTTGCCCGGGCACTTTATCCCCAGCCCGGAAAGGCTAAAGAGGCACTGAATTTATTAAATCAATTACCGGCTTCTGTCCAGACTGCTGTCTTGCTGACAAAGTCCAGGATTCTGGAAACACTGGAACGTTATCAAGAGGCAGAAGCTCTGCTGAAGCAGATTGCTGTGAAGGAAGCGGGCGACCCGGAAAAAGGCCGGGCCTGCAAGCACCATGATACAAATATCGCGTTGGCCCGTCTCTGGCAAATGGAAGGTAAGCACGATAAAGCCGAACGCCTGCTGATCGCCACGTTCAGGCAGGAATCGGCGAAGACGGACGACCTGGAATCCGACATAGCCTGCAGGCACCATACGACAAATCTCGCTTTGGCTCGTCACTGGCAGATAATGGGTAAGTACGATAAAGCCGAACGCCTGCTGATTGCCACGTTCCGGCAGGAATCAGTGAATGCGGGCGATCCGGAAGCGGGCAGGGCCTGCAAATACCATGAGACGAATCTCGCACTGGCTCGTCACTGGCAGAGGATGGGTAAGCATGATAAAGCCGAAAGTCTGCTGATTGCCACGGTCCGGCAGGAGTCAGCGAATGCGGGCGACCTGGAAGCGGGCAGGGCCTGCCAATGCCATGAGACAAATATCACGCTGGCCCGCCACTGGCAGATCATGGGCAAGCTTTGTCACGCTGAACGCCTGCTGATCGCCACGTTCCGGCAGGAATCGCCGCAGGCAGTTGACCCGGAAGCAGGCAGGGTCTGCAAGTACCATGATACAAATCTGGGGCTGGCTCGTATCTGGCAGATGATGGGCAAGCACGATAACGCCGAACGTCTGCTGATTGCCATGTTCAGGCAGGAATCGGTGACGCCAGGTGACCTGGAAGCAGGCAAGGCCTGCAAGCATCATGAAACGAATCTGGCGCTGGCCCGTCTCTGGCAGCTGATGGGGAAACTTGACCAGGCCGGACCTCTGCTGATTGCGATATTCAGGCAGGAATCGGCGGAGTCGGGCGACCTGGAAAAGGGCAGGGCCTGCAAGCACCATGAGACAAATCTGGGGTTGGCCCGTTACTGGCAGATGATGGGTAAGTTTGATAAGGCCGAACGTCTGCTGATCGCCACCTTCAGGCAGGAATCGATAAGGGCGGACGGCTTGGAAGCAGGCAGTGCCTGCATGTACCATGAGACGAATCTCACATTGGCCCGTTTCTGGCAGATGATGGGTAAGCTTGATAAAGCCGAACGCCTGCTGATCGCCACCTTCAGGCAGGAGTCGGAACAAGTGGACGACTTGGAAGCAGGCAGGGCCTGCAAGTACCATGATACGAATCTCTCGCTGGCCCGTCACTGGCAGATGATGACTAAGCACGATAAAGCCGAACGCCTGCTGATCGCCACCTTCCGGCAAGAATCCGTGACGGCACAGGACCTGGAAGCAGACAGGGCCTGCAAGCACCATGAAACGAATCTCGCGCTGGCCCGTCACTGGCAGATGGTCGGTAAACTCGATAAAGCCGAACGACTGCTGATCGCCACGTTCAGGCAGGAATCGGCGAAGTCGGAAGACCCGGAAGCAGGCATGGCCAGCAAGCACCATGAGACGAATCTCACGTTGGCCCGTTTCTGGCAGATGATGGGTAAGCTTGATCAAGCCGAACGTCTGCTGATTGCCATGTTCAGGCAGGAATCGTTGAATGCAGGTGACCTGGAAGCAGGCAGAGCTTGCAAGAACCATGAGACGAATCTGGGATTGGCCCGTCTCTGGCAGGTGATGGGTAAGTTTGATGAAGCCGAACGTCTGCTGATCGCCATATTCAGGGAGGAATCGGCACAGGCGGGTGATCTGGAAGAAGGCCGGGCCTGCAAGCAACATGAAACGAATCTGGGGCTAGCCCGTTGCTGGGAAACGATGGGTAAGCTTGATCAAGCCGAACGCCTGCTGATCGCCACCTTCAGGCAGGAATCAGCTAAGACGGACGACCTGGAAGAAGGCAGAGCCTGCAAGAACCATGAGACGAACCTGGGGCTGACCCGTTGCTGGCAGATGATGGGTAAGTTCGATAAAGCCGAGTGCCTGCTGATTGCCATGTTCAGGCAGGAGTCAGCGAAGCCGGGCGACCTGGAAGCAGGCAGGGCCTGCAAGCTCCATGAGACCAATCTGGGGCTGGCCCGTTGCTGGGAAACGATGGGTAAGCTTGATCAAGCCGAACGCCTGCTGATCGCCACCGTCAGGCAGGAATCGGCGAGGGCGGGCGACCCGGAAGCAGACATAGTCTGCAAAAACCATGAAACCAATCTCACGCTGGCCCTTCTCTGGCAGCTGATGGGTAAGGTCGATAACGCCCAATGTCTGCTCCAACAATGCCTGTCCGATCAGACGTTGGCCGATGTGCAAAAAGACCGTTACCGGCTGGCATTAAGCATTCTGCATTGTGGGACCGATGAATTTGATACGTATATTGGTGCTATCACCAACGATGTCGATAAGGCACTCGCCCAGTCAATCCATCGATTCATGATTTATTGCGAGCGTGTCGTCAAAAACGGTTCGCAAGAGCCTGTATTACTGGATCAGGCCTTCAATTATGTGGAAGAAGCTATGCAACTTCCTTCCTCCAGTGAAAAGCGGGCAAAACTGTTGTCGCAAAAAGCGCACATCATGAGAATGCAGAAAAAGGCTGAAAGCGAATGGCAATCGCTTTTTCAGCAAGCAGCCTGTTTAGACCCTTCAAGGGTATTAAAAGAGAAAACAGAGCCCTGGAGGAAAACAGAGCAGCGGGCCATGAAAAAGTTAAAAATCCTGAGCCCCGCTTAATGATTTGAAAAACTGTCTAGTGCAGAAAAGTGCTAATACCCATACAGCCAGATCCCTCGTTCCCATGCTCTGCGTGGAAATGTATACCGGAGCCTGCCAGATACAAAACAATCTATTTATGCCCGACATGCATTCCCAAGGGGGAGAGGTTGTCGCAAAACCCTCGTTCTCACGCTCCGCGTGGGAATGCATACCGGATCTGGCAACATGAGAAAGAGCCACTGCCTGAGAGGGTTTTCGGGGGCTCCATGAGAGTATGGTATTTGTGGCTGGATCGGGGTGAGTAGACCTGCCCGGTCACCCGGGCAAGCCCCTCCTCAGAACCGGACTTGCGGAATTACCGCATCCGGCTCCCGAGAGACCCGTGTCCCCACACATGTTCGGTGAGACCGGAACATTGACACCGTTTTCCAACTCTCTGGATACGCCAACACTTTAAGAATTTTCTTCAGCTTTCCCCAGCTCAAGTATCCTTTTCCTCCCTGACGATTAAGCCATCTGTGGATCGTTCGTTTGCCTTGCAGAATGAACTGCCTGACCCGTCCTTGATTGTCTGTGATCCCATGATAGTTGATCCATCCCTTGATCCCCCGAATCGCTCTCTTCAGCGTTCGCACCCGGTCAGAACTCAGGCGCTTCCAGAGGAACTCCCTTAACCCTTTGAGCTTCGATGCAAAACGATCTTTACGGCTGGTGAACTTCAGTCGCCAACCACCTTTTCGCATCTTACCCCAGTAACAGGTGAACCCCAGGAAGTTAAACGTCGAAAGACGCTTACCTGATTGATTGGCCCTCTGAGCTGCAATCCATCCTGCAGGAATTATCTGCGCTTTCTCTCTATGCAACTCCAGACCAAACTTCTCTAACCGTCATTCAACACTCAATCTGAGAATTTCCCTACACCGGCTAAAATGTAAAAAATTCTCAGAATGAACATGTCCAATGCATCCTCATCAGTTCCACATTCAACGTATCGATCATATGGGTTTGGTTGCCGGTATGTGCAAAGAACTCGGTATCTCTAATCATCTGGATTCCCTGGTTCCTAACCAATCTGAACACCGGAATATTTCCTTTGGCGAAACCGTAGTATCAATGCTGCTTAACGGCCTTGGGTTCACTGCCCGCACGCTTCATATGTTCCCGGAGTTTCATGCTGATAAACCGCTGGATAAACTCATCAGGCCCGGTATTAAACCCGAACACATTAACGACAGTGTACTCGGCAGAGCCCTGGATCAGCTTTTTGAACTGGATGTAAGTGAGGTCTATTTATCGCTGGCTGTCAAGGCAGTGAATGTCTTAAAACTGCCGTGCAAGGCTCTGAACCTTGACTCAACAAGCTTGCATGTGGACGGCGTTTATAACAGCGAATCTGACGTCGACGAAGAAGATATGCACTGTATCAAACTCTGTCGTGGATACAGCAGGGATCATCGACCCGAGCTCAACCAGGCAATACTGCTGATGATGACGGAAAATCAGGCCGGTATTCCCGTTTGGCTCTATTTTGATTACGAACTGCTCTACAGTGAAAACTGACTGTAGGTCACGAAAAACAAGGATTGAGCAACATTACCGGACAATATGCTGACAACCTTTGTAGATAAAGGGCTTCAGCAATGTTCAACCCAGTAGCAGTCTGAAATCCTACAAGAGCCTCCCGTTTTTATGAAAGCGTCCAGTGGCAACGTAAACGACAATAAAAACTTTAAAAAAGTCATCAGCAGGGCCAGCAATTTATCACCCGGGTTCCGTCAAAAATCAAAGAAGCCAGAGAACTGATTGACAGTGTCGCTTCTTGTGAAATGACACCAGTGGAGGGTGCTGAGGGCTATGAGAGTCATGAAATGCTGTCAGATCATGCGGGTGTCTCCCAGCGCTGGATTCTGGTCCGCAGCGAGCAGGCTCGAAAGAGCGAACAAAAAACACTGCTGAAAAAAATGCTAAATCTGAGAAAGAAGCAGAAGCGCTGACCAGTAAACTGGCCAAAAAAGCCTTCAAGTGTGAAACCGACGCATTGCGTGCGTTCGATGAATGGCAGTCAAAAACTATTTATTGTCAGGCGGAACCTGTCATTACTGAGAAACCCTGCTATACCAAGGTAGGTCGTCCGGAGAAAGGCTCTAAACCGGACAGTATTGAATATTATGTGAGCGGATATCCTTGGGTATCCGTTGACTGTCGCAAAGATGCAGAGTGTTCTCTGGGTTGCTTTGTGCTGGCGACGAATGATCTGGACGACAGTCGGCTGAGTACAGCAGAAGTGCTAAGTACTTACAAATCACAACAGTCAGTAGAGCGTGGCTTTCGGTTTTTGAAGAGCCCGGAGTTTCTGGTTTTTTCGCTGTTTTTAAAGAAACCGGAACGAATAGAAGCCTTGCTGATGGTGATGACGCTGTGTCTGTTAGTGTATGCGGCGATTCAGCATCGAATTAGGCATGAGCTAAAACGACAGAGTCGGTTTTTCCCGGACATGAAGCGGAAACCCTGCCAAAACCCGACAGCGCGTTGGGTGTTTTTCTGCTTTCAGGGTATCAACGTGCTATTGGTCGATGGACATGAAAAGCATGTGGTTGGATTACAAGAAAGGCAGTTGACTATTATTTCAATTCTTGGGCGACCGTATCAGGAAATTTATTCCTGATACGGGTGCTGAATGACGGATTGAGGGAAATCTTATTACTTATATGCATTTCCACGCTGGAGAGCGTTGTCGCAAAACCCTCCGGACACTCCGGACATCTCGTTCCCACGCTCTGCGTGGGAATGCATACCGATCCCGCCACAAATACCATACTCGCATGGAGCCCCCGAAAACCCTACCAGGTAGCGGCTCTTTCTCATGCTGCCAGATCCGTATACATTCCCACGCGGGACCCACAGGGCCTAAAAGCGTGGGCACGATACAAAGTGAGTATTTCTGACCTGCCTGTTAGTGTTTGAAGAAAAAACAAATAGTTAAATACGCTTATACGTCCTCAAAAACCAATGAACCGGATTCATCAGTTTCGAATCAAAACTTGCACATTCAATCTGAATCCAGGCAATTAACTCAGGGAGAGACCTATGGATAATGGAATTAGTCGACATTCAATGCCTTCAATACCAACTGTAAATATGGGGTCCTTTCAAGCAGCAGAAGCCCAACAGGGGGACTACAAAACTTTTGATTCCCACAGCCATATAAACTCCGGGCTGTCAGTTTATCACAGGACAGTGTCCTTACCGATGACACCTCCAGAGCTTGATGAGTCAGAGAATCACGGACAAGTAATGACATCTCCACCCGGACAAATAGCATTTAACAAGATGGAGTCTTCATTTACCGCTGAGGATATTACCATTAAGGATCCTGAGTTTAGTCGTCTACCATTCAAAAAGAGCAAGCTGGCCCTGGCGATTAAACTCTTTTGTATAAGTTTTAAGGACATGATTCGGATCAATAATCCAGAGACTGATCGAAGTTCCGTGGTGGAATCAATACGTAGTAAGGTTCTCACCGTAACCTCTTCGGTAACCCTGGCATTGTTCAGCATACTATCCTGTGCAACATCCACTGCTATAGGCGTTGGCATTACCATTGGTATACTGACTCTTTGCACAACTCCGGGAGATGCAGCGATCGGATTTATCTTTGCTATTTTTGCTTCTATATCCATAGCCATTGGGCTATTTCTTCTTGGTTTGGCACTCGCCTCGTTAGTTGACCGATTAATTACTGCAACCGTGGCAGCGTCGGCGGATACCTGTGAGAAATTGACTGAGCTAACGGCTTCACCAGAAGAGAAGTTTTTAAAGAAATACCAAAGAATGGAGGATACGCTCCGCGAATCGCGAATCAAGCTTTATGCGGCAGAATCCAAAATGATTAATGACATGACAAAATTATATGAAAAATATGGTGAAACTGAAAAACTGAAGCTTGTGAACGAAAGGTGCGCCAAGCTTGATGCCTACAAAGTTGAGGCAGGCATTCCTGATCTTGATAACGATAAATGGTTTGATAACTATCAGCGCAGATGCCTGAGAGATAGCTATGAGGGCGACATTAAGGAACTAAGGGAGGCCATCCGTAAAACCAAAGACTGGCTTAACAGGGCAGCAAAGCAGAAAGAACTGCTCACTTGTCAATACTCAGAGCTGCAGGAACTGAATGGTAAGGTTGCTACCAAACAATCGATTGCTACGGTGAACGAGGCGAAATACGAAGCAGCATCAGCTGGCTGGCTTCCTGTGTAATTCTCAGTAATAGCAATCGTTTTTTCTCTGGTTAGAATCGAGAAACCCCGGCTTATGCCGGGGTTTCTATGGGAGTCAATGATAAATTTTCGCTGGAAAATTTATTACTCGAAGATCTTGGCAACAACGCCCGCACCAACAGTACGGCCACCTTCACGGATCGCGAAGCGCAGACCTTCTTCCATCGCTACCGGGTTGATCAGGGTAGCAACGAAGTTGATGTTGTCACCAGGCATAACCATTTCAACGCCTTCGTTCAGTTCTACAGCACCGGTTACGTCAGTAGTACGGAAGTAGAACTGTGGACGGTAGCCCTTGAAGAATGGAGTGTGACGACCGCCTTCTTCTTTGGACAGGATGTACACTTCAGCTTCGAACTTGGTGTGTGGAGTAACAGTGCCTGGCTTGATCAGACACTGACCACGCTCAACGTCTTCACGCTTGGTACCACGCAGCAGGGCACCGATGTTCTCGCCTGCACGACCTTCGTCCAGCAGCTTACGGAACATTTCAACACCAGTAACGGTAGTCTTGGTAGTCTCTTTGATACCAATGATTTCTACTTCGTTACCCACGTTGATGATACCACGCTCAACACGGCCAGTTACTACAGTACCACGGCCAGCGATAGAGAATACGTCTTCGATAGGCATCAGGAATGGCTGATCGATGGCACGCTCTGGCTCTGGGATGTACTCGTCCAGAGTTTCAACCAGCTTACGTACAGCAGAAGTACCCATTTCGTTGGTGTCTTCGCCGTTCAGAGCCATCAGGGCAGAACCGATAATGATTGGCGTGTCGTCACCCGGGAAGTCGTAGGTGTCCAGAAGTTCACGAACTTCCATCTCTACCAGTTCCAGCAGCTCTTCGTCGTCAACCATGTCGGCTTTGTTCAGGAATACCACGATGTACGGTACACCTACCTGACGAGACAGCAGGATGTGCTCACGAGTCTGTGGCATGGGGCCATCAGCAGCAGAACATACCAGAATAGCGCCGTCCATCTGGGCAGCACCGGTGATCATGTTCTTAACGTAGTCAGCGTGTCCCGGGCAGTCTACGTGCGCGTAGTGACGGTTTGGAGAGTCGTACTCTACGTGTGCAGTAGAGATGGTGATACCACGCTCACGCTCTTCTGGAGCGTTGTCGATCTGGTCGAATGCACGCATGGTGCCGCCCCAGGTCTCAGCACATACGCGAGTCAGTGCTGCAGTCAGGGTGGTTTTACCGTGGTCAACGTGACCGATGGTGCCGACGTTTACGTGCGGCTTCGAGCGTTCAAATTTTTCCTTAGCCATATCTCTTAACCTTTAGCTATAGATAGTTCGAGGGTAGCAATATCAAGCAGGGCATTCTAACAGCCATTTTCACCGGAAAGAATTTCTCATGTAAAAAAAACATAAAAAATCCTGTTATTTCCGAGAGCCAATAACCGTTAGAGCCCCTTTTTAATATCAACCCTGGTTTTTGATGACCGCTTCAGCAATGCTGGCGGGCGCTTCGGCATACTCATGGAATTCCATGGAGTATGTAGCACGCCCCTGAGTTGCTGAACGCAGATCGGTAGCGTAGCCGAACATTTCACCCAGCGGCACCTGAGCATTAATCACCTTGCCAGAAGGTGTATCTTCCATGCCCTGAACAATACCGCGACGACGGTTCAGGTCGCCCATAACGTCACCCATGTAGTCTTCCGGTGTGACCACCTCGACCTTCATCATAGGCTCCATCAGGACAGGCTTGGCCTGTGGCGCGTATTTCTTCAGAGCCTGCGAAGCAGCGATTTTAAACGCCATTTCGTTAGAGTCAACATCGTGGAAGGAACCATCGTACAGACGAGCCTTCAGACCCAGCAGTGGGTAGCCGGCGATAACGCCGTTCTTCATCTGTTCTTCGATACCTTTCTGGATAGCCGGGATGTATTCCTTCGGAATCGCACCACCCACGATTTCATTGATGAATTCCAGACCTTCTTCGCCATCAGCAGCAGGAGAGAACTCAACAACAACGTGACCGTACTGACCACGACCACCAGACTGCTTGGCAAACTTGTGGTTTGCGTCAACAGAGCCTTTCAGCTTCTCACGGTAGGCAACCTGTGGCTTACCAATGTTCGCTTCTACCTTGAATTCGCGACGCATACGGTCAACGATGATATCCAGGTGCAGCTCACCCATACCGGAGATAATGGTCTGGCCACTCTCTTCGTCAGTGTGTACGCGGAAAGAGGGATCTTCCTGAGCCAGTTTGCCCAGGGCGATACCCATTTTTTCCTGGTCAGCCTTGGTCTTTGGCTCAACCGCAACCGAGATTACCGGCTCTGGGAACTCCATGCGCTCCAGAGTGATAACGCTGTCCATGGCACACAGAGTGTCACCGGTGGTGACGTCTTTCATGCCGATCAGCGCTACGATGTCACCAGCAACACACTCTTTCAGCTCTTCACGGTTGTTGGCGTGCATCTGTACCATTCGGCCAACACGCTCTTTCTTGCTCTTGACCGGGTTATAAACCGAATCACCGGAGCTCAGAACACCGGAGTAGTTACGGATAAAGGTCAGAGTACCAACGAACGGGTCGGTGGCAATCTTGAACGCCAGGGCAGAGAAAGGAGCGCTGTCGTCTGCTTCACGAGTGGCAACAGTACCTTCTGCGTCGTCCAGAACACCTTCAATCGCCTTCACTTCTTTTGGCGAAGGCATCAGCTCGATAACGGCGTCCAGAACCGCCTGCACACCCTTGTTCTTGAAGGCAGAGCCGCCGAACACAGGGATGATTTCATTGGCCAGAGTACGGGCACGGATACCGGCCTTGATCTCTTCTTCTGACAGATCACCCTCTTCGAGGTATTTTTCCATCAGTTCTTCCGTGGCTTCAGCGGCAGCTTCGACCATGTATTCACGCATTTCTGCGCACAGGTCTGCCATGTCAGCAGGGATGTCTTCGTAAGTGAAGCTCATACCCTGGTCTTCTTCGTTCCAGATGATGGATTTCATCTTCACGAGGTCAACCACACCCTTGAACTCGTCTTCGGAGCCAATGGTCATCTGCATAGGCACAGCGTTGGCATTCAGGCGGTCACGCAGCTGGCTGATCACCATTTCGAAATCAGCACCGGTACGGTCCATCTTGTTGACGAAGACCATGCGCGGAACTTCGTACTTGTCAGCCTGACGCCATACGGTTTCCGTCTGGGGCTGAACACCGGAAGAACCACACAGTACGACGACAGCGCCATCGAGTACCCGCAGGGAACGCTCTACCTCAATGGTAAAGTCAACGTGTCCTGGGGTATCGATGATGTTGATACGGTGCTCGTCAAACTGAGCATCCATACCACGCCAGAAACAGGTAGTCGCCGCAGAAGTAATGGTGATACCACGCTCCTGCTCCTGCTCCATCCAGTCCATGGTGGCAGCACCATCATGAACTTCACCGATTTTATGGCTCAGACCGGTGTAAAACAGAACACGCTCTGTGGTCGTTGTCTTACCCGCGTCAACATGGGCACAGATACCAATGTTGCGATAGCGGTTGATCGGGGTTTTACGGGCCACGACTCAATCCTCTGATACTTAGAAACGGTAGTGGGAGAATGCCTTGTTGGCTTCGGCCATACGGTGCACGTCTTCACGCTTCTTAACGGCAGCACCCTTGCTTTCGGCAGCGTCCAGCAGCTCACCGGCCAGGCGCAGCTTCATGGACTTTTCACCACGCTTGCGCGCAGCGTCTACCAGCCAACGCATGGCCAGGGCAGTACGACGGGCAGGACGAACTTCAACGGGTACCTGGTAAGTGGCACCACCAACACGGCGAGACTTAACCTCTACCATAGGAGCGATGGTTTCCAGAGCTTTTTCGAACAGCTCCAGTGGCTCCTTATTGGTACGCTCCAGAACAACGTCCAGCGCACCATAGACGATCTTTTCAGCGACGGATTTCTTACCGCTGACCATCACGTGGTTGATGAATTTTGTGAGTGTTTTGTTGCCAAACTTAGGATCTGGCAGCACGTCGCGCTTAGCGACTACGCGTCTTCTTGGCATTGATAAGCCCTCTACGTCGGTCTTCAGGTAATCCAGGATCAACCAGTAACTTTCTCTACAGGAAAAAGCAGTGACCTGGCCTTACTCTCATCAACCTGATTATTAAATAAATTCTTACCCGGCTTGACACTGGTCTCTGGCAACCGGTTTCTAGCCCTTAGGCCTCTTGGTACCGTACTTGGAACGGCCTTTCTTACGGTCGTTAACACCCTGGGTATCCAGGCTACCGCGAACGGTGTGGTAACGAACACCTGGCAAGTCCTTTACACGACCGCCACGGATCAGAACAACACTGTGCTCCTGCAGGTTGTGACCTTCACCACCGATGTAGGAAGTCACTTCAAAGCCGTTGGTCAGACGCACACGACATACTTTACGCAGCGCCGAGTTAGGCTTCTTGGGAGTAGTGGTATAAACACGGGTACAAACCCCGCGACGCTGAGGACAGGCCTGCAGCGCAGGCACGTCCGTCTTTCTAACCTTACGCTTCCGGGGCTTGCGCACCAGCTGGTTAATGGTTGCCATTCAGCAAACTCCAATCTCTATTCGAGAACCGTTTCTAAGTGTTGAGCTGGACCATCAGAGGAAATAGCAGTCCAGACTCCTGCTTTAAACAGCAAAAGCCGGCAGAAACCGGCTTATGCAGCACCCGGCCAATAGCTGGACCAAGGGCAAAATAAAGCGCACAGATTTTACGGATTGGCAAGACTATCGTCAAGTATAAGGCTTTGAATCGAGGGGATAAGCCCATCGGCTGACAGGAAAAGGGAACTAAAAAAACTGCGGTTAGTCAAACAAGGCGCTGGGGAGAACCTGATGCAGAATCGCAATGAGGAATTGCATTGTTGCCGTGAACAATCCCTGATCAGGCATAAACTGACCTGAACTGCGGGGGATTGTCATTGCACCGGGTGACCAACATATCAGATTACAAATTCCCATGACCGACGATACCGGTCTTGGGAATTTGACAGTAACAAGAGGTTTATCATTATGAGCAACCCTATAAACAGCTCAGCACCGCGATACCCGAACTGCACCCCGCCTCACCCTTCGGGTGTTGAGGATACACTGCATTCTCCCGGCTCAGCCAGAGCTACGGCTCACAGGGTTATTGCCGACAGGGCCGGACCCGCTACTCGCAAAAACATTTCCGACGGAGCTGAACCCGCCAATCCCCGAAACATTTCTGCCAGGCGTGGACTCACCCCTCGCCGAAACATTTCTGCCATGCGCGGACTCCCCCCTCGCAAAAACATGTCTGCCGAGCTCGAACTCCCCCCTCACCAAAACCTGTCTCTTGATCACAAATAGCTACCTTGTTCTATCATTTCTCACTGATAAAACAGGTCATGCTTCCACTTTCTCCTAAACCATGGTCAGAACTAACTTTTGGATGTGCTGATTTGGGCGATACTCGACGTACAAAACGACTTGTCAAAGTTGCTGCCGAGCTTTCAGCTCATACCGGTAATTCTTTGTCATCTTCATGCGAAGGTTATACCGCACTGGTAACTGGAGCTTACCGGCTGATTGAGAATGAGGCCGTAAAGCCTGAAGCAATAGCTGAGGCAGGCTTTCAGGCAACTGCCAAAATAGCGAGACAGTCTCGCCTACTTCTGGCTCTCGAAGATACAACAACCCTGGGTTATAAACATGCTGTCAGATCCGAGCTTGGTGATCTTGGAGGTCCTGAAGGCTCTAAAACCAGAGGATTCCACGTCCACTCTGTCTTCTTGGTTGATGCGGATACAGAGCGAAGCATTGGGCTTATTGATCAAGAACGATGGGTTAGAGAGGACGTTCAGCGGGGGAAAAAGAACCAACGTCGTCAGCTACCTTACGAGGGAAAGGAAAGCTTTAAGTGGCAAAGAGCCTCTGAAAACACAGAACAAAGGATGGGGGGTAAAATGCCTGACATCATCAGTGTTTGCGACCGGGAGGCGGATATATACGAATATATGCACTACAAACTGGATAACCGACAGCGGTTTGTTGTAAGAGCTACACAAAACAGAATCCTGGTGGATGGCGAACTCTTATTATTTGATTCCTTAGCTCAGACTGAAGTGTTGGGGAAATATACGATAGTGGTTCCTCAAAAAGGAGGTAGAAAGAAGCGAAAGGCAACGCTGCAGGTCAAAAGAAAGAAGATGACAATACAGGCGCCGCAAAGGCCAGGCGGCAGGCCGGAACCGGTAACTATGAATATTGTGTCGGCTGAAGAGATTGGCAATGACTCCGAAGACCGTTTGCACTGGGTACTATTGACAACTGAAGATATTGAAACATTCGAAGACTGTCGCTCTATCATTCGATTTTACGAGCTCCGATGGCGAATAGAAGAGTTCCATAAGGCTTGGAAATCGGGAGCAGGAGTAGAAAGGCTTCGTCTGCAATCTCCGGATAACATTGAACGACTTGCGGTCATATTAATGTTTGTCGCTGTCAGACTAATGCAAATCCGTGAAGCATTAATGTTACCGAATGACAGGCAGCACAAAGACAGAAAGCTTTGGAGTGAAAAAACACTCGCGAATGAGGTGGTCAGTGATGATGAATGGCAGGTTCTCTGGCTAACCTATGAAAAAAAAGCGTTGCCCGATAAGCCGCCAACAGTCACTTGGCTGCTTCAAACGATTGCTCGGCTTGGTGGTTGGGGTGATTCAAAGCATACAGGGCAGCCCGGCTGGTTAGTGGTATGGGAAGGCTGGGCGAAATTGCAGGATCGGGTAAAAACCTGGCAGATAGCCCGGCAGTTCAGCGCTGGAGAGATGTGATCAAGAGTCAGCCTCACCAAAACATGTCTGCCAGGCGCGGACTCCCCCCTCGCCGAAACTTTTACGCCAGAGCCATCACCATTGCGCCACAACAACGCGCTTATCATGGACATCAATACAGGCCATCTCCATACGGCTCACCTCGACATGCTAACAATCCACCGCATTATCCGGGCACGTATTTACCAACCGCCCCAGCTCTGCCTACTTCGCAACATCGGATGATCGATGCGATTAACACCCCCCGTCCGGGAGCCTATTTCCCCGGTGCAGTCTTTACACCAGAATCCGGGCGTATGATCGGAACGTCCCGTGACCCTGATGCTCCGGGTCACAGTAGCAATGATGCGCCGGATTTTATGAGACAATGGGTAAATCCGGACGAAATGCAACCCTCCGGGCCCTATCACGGCGACTTGGGATTACCGAAACCCCGTACTCTCTGACCACATGCCATGCAGCAAGGTCATGGCCGATTCAACCCGTAAGTCAGTCCGGTAACCTCAAAAAAACAATACCAGCACTCATTGGCAAGAGAGGATTTATCGATGGTACAAGTCTTGGTCGCTGCAATGCCACTGCCTGAATCTGTTGTATTGAATTGATAATTTGAGGCAACTCAGAAAATAAAAAATAATAATCAGGCCAGAGAGCTTGGTTTCATTATTGCGGTATTGGCAATTACTCACCATACGGTCGTATTAATAATGTATTTACTCGCAAATTAACCATGAGTTCCGTATGCAGTTCCACCAACAATCTGTGCTAAAGTCTCCGCCTCATTTACCTCAAAGTTTACCATCCAATGAAACGCGAACTGGCAATCGAATTTTCACGGGTCACCGAAGTCGCCGCCCTGGCAGGTTACAAATGGCTTGGACGAGGCGATAAAAATGCCGCTGATGGCGCTGCCGTCGAAGCAATGCGTACCATGCTGAACAAAGTCGATATGCATGGTGAGATTGTGATCGGTGAGGGTGAAATTGATGAAGCCCCCATGCTCTATATTGGTGAAAAAGTCGGCACCGGCAATGGGGAAAGCATTGATATCGCTGTTGACCCGATTGAAGGCACCCGCATGACCGCCATGGGCCAGAATAACGCCATTGCCGTTCTGGCTGCCGGTGAAAAAGGCTCCTTTCTGAAAGCACCGGACATGTATATGGAGAAGCTGGTCTGTGGACCCGGTGCCAGGGGTGTCATCGACCTGAATCTGGGATTGCGTGAAAATATCCAGAATGTTTCCCGCGCCCTTCACAAGCCAATCGAGAGTCTCGTCGTCATTACCCTCGCCAAACCACGTCATGATGCCGCCATTGCCATGATGCAAAATATGGGTGTTCGTGTATTTGCCATTCCCGACGGTGATGTTGCCGCCTCCATTCTCACCTGCATGCCAGACAGTGAGGTTGACCTGATGTACTGCGTAGGCGGAGCACCGGAGGGTGTGGTTTCAGCTGCCGTTATCCGGGCGCTGGGCGGTGATATGCATGGCCGTCTGGTAACCCGTGACAAGGCCAA
Organism: Endozoicomonas sp. SCSIO W0465; assembly: GCF_023716865.1. Lineage (NCBI taxonomy): Bacteria > Pseudomonadati > Pseudomonadota > Gammaproteobacteria > Oceanospirillales > Endozoicomonadaceae > Endozoicomonas > Endozoicomonas sp. SCSIO W0465. The sequence continues at coordinate 1,460,128 of NZ_CP092417.1, read as the reverse complement.
GGGCGAAACACCGGAAAATATTGCCGCAGGCCGACTGGAAGCTGAACGCTGTCGGGAAATGGGTGTTGAGCCGGGCAAAGTGCTGCGTCTGAATGATATGGCCAGCTCCGACAATGTGGTCTTCTCTGCTACCGGCATCACCAAGGGTGACCTGCTCCAGGGCATTATGCGCAAAGGCAATATTGCCACGACAGAAACCCTGGTTATTCGCGGCAAATCCCGTACCATCCGCCGCATACAATCCAGTCACTACCTGGATCGAAAGGATGATGATATCAAGAACATCATTCTTTAACCCACAAATAAGGAAATGAAAAGAGCGTGAGATAGAAATGCTCTCTAATGGAGATAGCTTCAACGAACAAGCCTTAAGAGGGTGTTAAACAGCACTTTCCTGAGCGGCTATCTATGGCAGCATCACAAACTGATCTTTGGACCGACCAAACAGTTCATGAGGGGGCGGGCAATCCGGGTTACTTATAGTACCGGAGTCTTGGAGTTCTTCAGCACAAGACCGGATTAAATCATAATGGGGTTTGAAGTAGACCGCATCGATACTGTAAAGCACAGTGGCAAGATTGGTTACCAGTGTGGCCATTGTCTTATAGGATGGGATGCGTTCCCGGGCGCACTGTATCACGCTCAGGAAGGTACCCAGGCCGCCGACAATGGCCGCAACGGTATATCCTAGCCATTTTTCCTGAGGGGAGGCGGAAAGCACACCAGCATTGAGTTTGATCACAGCTTTCATGCCAAACAATCCAAGTTGTGTTGCTGCTTCGCCGACATTCATACATGAAACCTTGGTTTTGCTAATAACGGACAACCAGTCTGACACCTGAAATTAATGAAAAGTTCCCATAAATCCAACCAGAGGTAAAACATCTCCTTTTTTTGTGTCCTGCCGATATAAATCGTCTGAACAGACGTCAGCAAGCCTCATGATCACTACTCTCAACAAAATCACCACGCCTATTTTCGCGTTGATCATGGCGACATCACCAACCGTCATCAGAGCGCAACCTGCCGAGTCCTGGTATCAGCAAGTCTGGTGCGAGGGGATGGATGGCAAAATAGAGCATCGACTGCCAGATGGCCGACGCATTGACTGCCTTACCGACCAATACGCGATTGAAATTGAGTTTGCACGGAAGTGGCAAGAGGCAATCGGTCAGTCATTGAACTACAGCATGCTGACCGGAAAGAAAGCGGGGATTGTCCTGGTCCTCAAGGCAACAGAAGATCAGACCCATTGGCAACAATTGCTCACCGTCATAGAACACTACACACTTCCCATCAAAGTATGGAAGTTGGGTCCATAGTTGGTAAAACAAACCTGAGCACTGCAACTCAACACCCCGTCATCAATTGCGTTGAGCCCAGATAAAAAACTCACGATTCCCATCACCTCCTGTAATCGGGCTGTCAAAGTAACCACAAACCTCCAGACCAAGTGCCACACAGCAAGCGGTGATGGCTTGCTCAACTTTCGAATAGAGCCTCTCATCCCGGACAATACCACCTTTGCCCAAGCCATCAGGCCCCACCTCAAATTGTGGCTTAACCAGACTGAGCAGTTGCCCGCCCTGTTTTAGTAAAGGCACCAGTGCCGGTAAAATTTTGGTTTGGGATATAAACGACACATCCATAACCGCAAGATCAAAACCCTGCTGCCGATCCGTATAGTCAAGCAGCGCAGCAGGCAGTGTCCGGGCATTCATCCCTTCAAGGCAGACCACCCTCGGATCATTACGCAGCGTCTCGACCAGCTGGCCATGACCGACTTCAATGCCCACGACCCTGGCCGCCCCGGCTTTTAATGCACAATCCGTAAACCCACCGGTAGACTGACCAACATCAATCACTGTCATGCCGGTCAGGGAAATACCTGAAATCTCCAATGCTCCGGCAAGTTTCATTCCGCCCCGGGAGGCAAATTGATCAGACGCATCCTCGCCGATAGCAACCTCAACCCAATCAGGGTATTTCTGACCAGCCTTAATGGGAATTTCCCAGTCACTGGAGTGCCGGACTTTCACCTTGCCCTCACTGATTAATCGCTGGGCTCGACTTCGAGAAGAAACTTTACCCTGCTCCACAAGAATAAGATCGAGTCTGCGCATAAAAAACATCAAATAAGAACGATTACTGATCCGGCATTATACATAAGTCTCCAACCCGTTCAGGGTTTACTTTGACCCTGCCACTTCAAACAGGACACTTGACGGAAGCGTACAGGGGGGGGAATAACCCTAATCACGTTTACAGGAGCAATTAACGTTAGCCCACTCTGCCACCGCCTTTATGAACCTTTTTCCACTGGGAAAACGCCACGCTGGCGGCTTTATCTATTTTATCCTTCAACTCACACGCTCTGCTTTCATCAGCTATGTTCCACGAAGCCGTTATCCCGTGAAGAATATCAACCTGAACCTTTTCAGACACAGGCAGACCTGCTTTGTCCTGAGAATCCACTTTGCCTGAATGAAGCAGTGAGTCCGCCAATTGTTGATAATCCGCTCGACCGATCCGACATATTCCTGGGCATGGGTTGTTAAATTCGCCCTGCAATATCTTATTACCTACCATGTCGCAAATATCTTCCCCCACTGAATTTACCCCCGACAGCTCATGCAGCACGGCAAGCAAGATGCGAGGTTTCAGCGCACAGGCAATCTGGAAGACCTCCTTTAAATCTCTGTCAACCGGCAGGCCTTGCGCTATGCCTCCCTCCTTATTAGAGGATTCTGCATGCAATTTATTGACTGCAGCAATTGTCCTTTCTGCAGTCAAAGCATCCACCTTGAAAGTTATGGCTAAAAAGGTCATCAGAAGATCATCGATTACTTTCATCAGCTCGACAATCTCTTCTTTTGCGCCTTCTTTGGAGCCACTGTTTTTTCCCAGGCGTTCGGATGAATCGGATAGAGAATCATTGAGCACCAGATCAGCGCCCTCTCTTTCCTTCATTGCGCCACGGCAATAAAGCGCCCCCACGGCAAACCCACTCCCAAGGTAGCAAAGCGTAGGGAGGGAAATCATACCGGTATAAAATCCAACACACACTGCTACCCCTGCTAACCGATCACACCAGACCTTATTTTCCCGGTAAGTGTGTTCAACCGCAGGCAACAGCTTTCTGGTGGCAGGAACACATACATCCCACACCCAGGCCCTTGCTCTCTGAAAACGACACCCTTCCCCGGCGGGCTGGGTCTGCGTCAAAGCCCCTAAACCGGAGTTTTTTATATCTGACGTTTCCATAACGCACTCATTTACCCCGAATTCACTTATCCAAGAGGGCCACTGAATGATTCCAACTGTTATTGGAATCACAAGCCCGTACGGAGTATTGAGAGTAATAAAGCAAACACCAGTTCCCCGGGATAATCACAAACAGCGTCAAGTAAACGTAAAATATCGGGTGGCTAAGCAGTGTCATCCTGAGAGTTGGTGTAAAGAAGCAACGCGGAACTGAAAACTGGATGATGAATTCTGGCAGAATCCTGACCAATCTGGCGTCGGGCAGTTAAGCAAGGCGGAGTGAGTTGAGGCGACAACGCTGGCAAACACTGTACAAAAGCACAGCAAATAATGTTGATTTATATAAAATAAAAAGGGGACCTAAGCATTACTTAAGTCCCCCCTACTTACCAGCCTACCATTGCGGTGGCTTTTTTTGGGTTTAAGAGCGGCAAACCACCCTTTAACCCATCAACAATTAAACTTCACCGAAGTTCAAAGCATCAGACAGCGCCTGCTCAACTTCAGAAGCGGATACCTTGGCCGGAGTTTCAAACTCAACTTCCTCACGACCCTTACGACGCTCGGCGTGGTAAGTCAGACCGGTACCTGCCGGAATCAGACGACCAACGACCACGTTCTCCTTCAGGCCGCGCAGGTAATCACGCTTGCCAGTAACTGCCGCTTCGGTCAGGACACGGGTAGTCTCCTGGAAGGAAGCCGCAGAGATGAAGGATTCTGTTGCCAGCGATGCCTTGGTAATACCCAGCAGCACACGCTCAAACTTGGCCGGGAAGCCGTTCTCACGGTTAACGCGATCATTCTCTTCCAGCAGGCGTGTGTACTCCAGCTGGTCACCTCGGATAAAGGTCGAGTCACCGGTATCGGTGATTTCTACCTTACGCAGCATCTGACGCAGAATAGTCTCAATGTGCTTATCGTTAATCTTTACACCCTGCAGACGATATACGTCCTGGATTTCGTTAACGATGTAGCGAGCCAGTTCACCAACACCCAGCAGACGCAATACGTCGTGTGGATTGGTGGGGCCGTCGGAGATAACTTCACCACGGGTTACCTGCTCACCCTCAAACACGTTGAGGTGACGCCATTTTGGAATCAGCTCTTCATAAGGATCAGTACCGTCAGTCGGTGTAATCACCAGACGCTTCTTACCTTTGGTTTCCTTACCGAAGCCGATGGTTCCGGAGATTTCCGCCAGGATAGAATGCTCTTTCGGCTTACGGGCCTCAAAGAGGTCAGCCACTCGAGGCAGACCACCCGTGATGTCCCGGTTACCGGAAGACTGCTGAGGAATACGGGCAAGTACCGCACCCACTTCCACCGTGGCACCATCCACCAGGTTCACCAGGGCGTTCGCTGGCAGGAAGTACTGGGCAGGAACGTCAGTACCTGGCAGCTTCAGCTCGTTACCATTGGCGTCTTTCAGCTGAATGGCTGGACGAATATCCTTACCGGCGGACGGCCGATCCTTCGGATCCATCACTTCCATATTGGACAGACCGGTCAGTTCATCCGTCTGTGTCTTCACGGTAATGTTTTCATCCATACCCTGGAATTCAACAATACCGGCGGTTTCCGTGATGATCGGGTGGGTGTGTGGATCCCACTTGGCCACGGTCTGACCCGCTTCCACCAGGTCACCATCCTTCACCGAAATCATCGCGCCATAAGGCAGCTTGTAACGCTCACGCTCACGGCCAAATTCATCAGCAATGGCCAGCTGTCCGGAACGGCTGACCGCTACCAGAGTGCCATCCTTACGCTCAACCGACTTCAGGTTCAGCAGACGAATAGAACCTTTGTTCTTAATGGTTACACTGTCTGCCGCTGCGTTTCTGGATGCGGCACCACCGATGTGGAAGGTACGCATCGTCAGCTGTGTACCCGGCTCACCGATGGACTGGGCAGCGATAACACCCACAGCCTCACCTTTGTTCACCAGGTGACCACGACCCAGGTCACGGCCGTAACACTTGGAACAGATACCGTGACGGGTTTCACAGGTAATCGGTGAACGTACGCGCATCTCGTCAACATTCATGGTTTCGAGACGTTTCACCCACATTTCATCAATGAGTGTGCCGGCTGGTACGGCAATTTCACTGTCGCTGCCTGGCTTGAGTACGTCTTCGGCCACCACACGACCCAGGATGCGCTCACCCAATGGCTCTACGATATCACCACCTTCAATATGCGGTGTCATCAGCAGGCCGTCACTGGTACCACAGTCGTCTTCAGTCACCACCAGATCCTGGGCAACGTCAACCAGACGACGGGTCAGGTAACCGGAGTTCGCCGTTTTCAGAGCGGTATCCGCCAGACCTTTACGAGCACCGTGGGTAGATATGAAGTACTGGAGTACGTTCAGACCTTCACGGAAGTTCGCAGTAATCGGCGTTTCGATGATAGAACCATCCGGCTTGGCCATCAGACCACGCATACCCGCCAGCTGACGAATCTGTGCCGCACTACCCCGCGCACCGGAGTCCGCCATCATGTAAACGCTGTTGAAGGATTCCTGCTCTTCTTCCTCACCCTGTTTGTTAATAACAGTGTCGGATTTCAGGTTACCCATCATGCGCTTGGCCAGCATTTCGTTGGCACGGGACCAGATGTCGATAACCTTGTTGTACTTCTCGCCGGCAGTTACCAGACCGGAAGCAAACTGGTTTTCGATTTCCTTAACCTCTTCGTTGGCGTCATCAATGATGCGCGCCTTCTCAGGAGGAATAACGAAGTCGTTAACACCGATGGACGTACCGGAAATCGTCGCGTACTGGAAGCCCAGATACATCATCTGGTCAGCGAAGATAACGGTTTCTTTCAGACCAACGTTACGGTAACAGGCATTCAACAGGCCGGAGATTGCCTTCTTCTTCATGGCCTGGTTAACCAGGGCAAAAGGCAGGCCTTCAGGCACGATATCCCACAGGATCATCCGACCCACGGTGGTGTCAGCCAGGAAATGGTTATCGTGGTCGACACCTTCGCCGTCCCGGTATTTTTCATGGACACGCACCTTGATACGCGCATGCAGATCAACCGCCTTGGTACGGTAGGCTCGCATTACTTCGTCGATATCAACGAAGGCCATGCCTTCACCCTTGGCATTGATACGCTCACGGGTGATGTAGTACAGACCCAGTACCACGTCCTGGGAAGGTACGATGATCGGCTCACCGTTGGCGGGTGCCAGGATGTTGTTGGTGGACATCATCAGGGCACGGGCTTCCAGCTGGGCTTCCAGCGTCAGAGGAACGTGCACCGCCATCTGGTCACCGTCGAAGTCCGCGTTATAGGCCGCACACACCAGTGGGTGCAGCTGAATCGCCTTACCTTCGATCAGTACCGGTTCGAACGCCTGAATACCCAGACGGTGCAGGGTAGGCGCACGGTTCAGCATGACCGGGTGTTCGCGGATGACGTCCGCCAGAACGTCCCACACCTCAGGGGTTTCCCGCTCAACCATCTTCTTGGCAGCTTTGATGGTGGTAGCCAGACCTTTGGCTTCCAGCTTACCGAAGATAAATGGCTTGAACAGTTCCAGCGCCATCTTCTTGGGCAGACCGCACTGATGCAGACGCAGGGTAGGACCTACGGTAATAACCGAACGACCAGAGTAGTCTACACGCTTACCCAGCAGGTTCTGACGGAAACGACCCTGCTTACCCTTGATCATGTCAGCCAGGGATTTCAGGGGACGCTTGTTGGAACCGGTGATGGCACGACCACGACGGCCGTTATCCAGCAGCGCGTCAACGGACTCCTGCAGCATCCGCTTTTCGTTACGAACGATGATATCAGGCGCATTCAGGTCCAGCAGACGCTTCAAACGGTTGTTACGGTTGATCACCCGACGATACAGATCGTTCAGGTCAGACGTGGCAAAACGACCACCGTCCAGCGGTACCAGAGGGCGCAGATCTGGCGGCAGAACCGGAAGAACGGTCAGGATCATCCACTCAGGGTTGTTGCCTGAGTTATGGAACGCTTCCAGCAGTTTCAGACGCTTGCTCAGCTTCTTCAGCTTGGTCTCAGAGTTGGTCTGTGGAATCTCTTCACGCAGTGTGTTGACTTCGTCTTCGATGTCGATATCTGCCAGCAGACCTTTGATGGCTTCGGCACCCATGCGGGCATCAAAGTCATCACCGAACTCTTCCAGGGCTTCGTAGTATTGCTCATCCGACAGCAGCTGGTTTTTCTCCAGCGTGGTCATACCCGGATCAACAACAACGTAAGATTCAAAGTACAGTACCCGCTCGATATCACGCAGGGTCATGTCCAGCAACAGACCGATACGGGATGGCAGGGACTTCAGGAACCAGATGTGGGCAACCGGGCTGGCCAGCTCAATGTGACCCATGCGCTCACGACGCACTTTGGCCAGGGCAACCTCAACACCACACTTCTCACAGATAACACCACGGTGCTTCAGTCGCTTGTACTTGCCACAGAGGCACTCGTAGTCTTTGACCGGGCCAAAAATCTTGGCACAGAACAGACCGTCACGCTCAGGCTTGAACGTACGGTAGTTGATGGTTTCCGGCTTTTTCACTTCGCCGTATGACCAGGACCGGATCATGTCCGGTGAAGCCAGCGCAATCCGAATAGCGTCGAATTCGTCCGTCTGGCCCTGTGTCTTGAGCAGATTCAATAAGTCTTTCAAGATCGTATCTCCTCGCGGTGCAAGGTGCCTGCTGTTCTATCAATCAGAAAGCAGGCACCCTGGCCACACGTTCGTTATTCGGTTTCCAGTTCGATGTCGATGCCCAGTGAGCGGATTTCCTTCAACAGTACGTTGAAAGATTCCGGCATACCGGCTTCCATTCTGTGGTCGCCATCCACGATGTTTTTGTACATCTTGGTACGGCCGGTGACGTCATCGGACTTCACAGTCAGCATTTCCTGCAGGGTGTAGGCAGCACCGTAAGCTTCCAGTGCCCAGACCTCCATCTCCCCGAAACGCTGGCCACCAAATTGTGCCTTACCACCCAGAGGCTGCTGGGTAACCAGAGAGTATGAACCAGTAGAACGAGCATGCATCTTGTCGTCTACCAAGTGGTTCAGCTTGAGCATGTACATGTAGCCAACGGTGACCGGACGTTCAAAGGATTCACCGGTACGACCATCAAACAGCTTGACCTGGCCACTGTCATCCATGTCCGCCAGACGCAGCAGGCGCTTGATCTCGGTCTCTTTGGCACCGTCAAATACCGCCGTTGCCATCGGGACACCGCCACGCAGGTTACGGGCCAATTCCAGCACTTCGGCATCGCTGAAGGAGTCAACCTCCACCGGGCTGGAACCAGGAATACCGTTGTAAACCTCATCCAGGAACTTGCGCAGCTCCGCCATGCTCTGCTGAGCTTCCAGCATACGGTTGATCTTGACGCCAAGACCCTTGGCCGCAGCACCCAGGTGAGTCTCCAGCACCTGACCAACGTTCATACGCGACGGCACACCCAGGGGGTTCAGTACGATATCAACCGGATTACCCTCTTCATCGTGCGGCATATCTTCTACCGGCATGATGATGGAGATAACACCCTTGTTACCGTGACGGCCCGCCATCTTGTCACCAGGCTGGATACGACGCTTGATGGCCAGATAGACCTTGACAATCTTCAGCACGCCAGGCGCCATGTCATCGCCAGTCTGGAGCTTCTTCTTCTTGTCTTCGAAGCGCTCATCCAGCTGGGCACGACGCTCTTTCAACTGCTCTCTGGACAGATCCAGCATCTCATTGAGTGCTTCGTCTTCCATGGACAGTTTGAACCACTGCTCGTGCTCCAGGCCATCCAGATAGCTGTCGCTGATCCGGTCACCTTTGCCAAGACCCGGTGCGCGGACCACCGGTTGATCACGCAGGGCACCACGCAGACGGGCGAAGGTGTCATGCTCAACCACACGGAACTCTTCATTCAGGTCCTTGCGGTACTCATCCAGCTGTGCCTTTTCAATGGAAAGCGCACGGGAGTCCTTCTCTACGCCATCACGGGTAAAGACCTGAACGTCAATAACAGTACCTTTGACACTGGTTGGCACACGCAGAGAGGTATCCTTAACATCGGATGCCTTCTCACCGAAGATGGCACGCAGCAGCTTCTCTTCCGGCGTCAGCTGGGTTTCGCCTTTTGGTGTCACCTTACCGACCAGAATGTCACCAGCGCCCACTTCCGCACCGACATAAACAATACCGGCTTCATCCAGCTTGTTCAGGGCAGACTCACCAACGTTGGGAATATCGCCAGTGATCTCTTCGGCACCGAGCTTGGTGTCACGGGCCACACAGGTCAGTTCCTGGATGTGGATGGTGGTAAAGCGGTCTTCCTGAACAACACGCTCAGAGATGAGGATGGAATCCTCAAAGTTGTAACCGTTCCAGGGCATGAACGCGACGCGCATGTTCTGACCCAGCGCCAGCTCACCCATGTCCACAGACGGACCATCTGCCATGATGTCGCCACGAGCAATCTGATCGCCCGCCTTAACCAGGGAGCGCTGGTTAATACAGGTGTTCTGGTTAGAACGGGTGTATTTGGTCAGGTTGTAGATATCAACACCGGCCTCACCTGGCTGTACTTCATCATCGTTCACACGCACCACGATACGGGCAGCATCAACGGTATCGATCACACCGCCACGACGGGCAACCACACAGACACCGGAGTCGGAAGCCACGTTACGCTCCATACCGGTACCCACCAGAGGCTTCTCTGCTCTCAGGGTTGGTACGGCCTGACGTTGCATGTTCGATCCCATCAAGGCACGGTTAGCGTCGTCGTGCTCAAGGAATGGAATCAGAGAGGCCGCAACCGATACCATCTGTTTGGTGGACACGTCCATATACTGGACTTTATCCGGGCTCATCAGGGTGGCTTCACCACGGTAACGCACAACGACCAGTTCATCGGTCAGCTGTTTGTTCTCATCCATGGCAGCAGATGCCTGGGCGATAACGTATTCACCTTCTTCAATGGCAGACAGGTAATCAACGTCATCAGTAACCTTGCCATCAACAACACGACGGTATGGCGCTTCAAGGAAGCCATAGTCGTTAGTACGGGCATAGGTTGCCAGCGAGTTAATCAGACCGATGTTTGGACCTTCAGGTGTCTCGATCGGGCAGACGCGACCATAGTGAGTCGCGTGTACGTCACGAACCTCAAAGCCGGCACGTTCACGGGTCAGACCACCCGGGCCTAACGCAGATACACGACGCTTGTGAGTAATCTCGGACAGCGGGTTGTTCTGGTCCATAAACTGGGACAGCTGGCTGGAACCGAAAAATTCCTTGATCGCCGCCGCCACCGGTTTGGCATTGATCAGATCCTGAGGCATCAGGCCTTCGGATTCTGCCAGGCTCAGACGTTCCTTGACGGCACGCTCAACACGCACCAGGCCGACACGGAACTGGTTCTCAGCCATTTCACCAACGGAACGTACACGACGGTTACCCAGGTGATCGATATCGTCACAGATACCTTTACCATTACGGATATCCACGAGGATACGCAGGACATCAATAATGTCGGCGTTATCCAGAACACCGGAGCCGGTATCTTCATCACGCCCCAGACGACGGTTGAACTTCATTCGACCGACAGCAGACAGATCATAACGCTCTGCGGAGAAGAACAGATTCTGGAACAGGGCTTCTGCAGCATCCTGTGTGGGTGGCTCACCAGGACGCATCATGCGGTAGATTTCAACGAGTGCTTCCAGACGGTTGGTGGTGGTGTCTGCACGCAGGGTGTCAGACATGAACGGACCGCACTCCAGCTCATTGATGAACAGTGTTTCTACAGTTTTGATACCCGCAGACAGCAGCTTTTCATAAATTTCCGGGGTGATTTCAGTGTTGCACTCAACAATGATTTCACCGGTAGATTTGTGAATAACAGTCTTCGCCAGAACACGGCCATAGATGTAATCAACCGGCGCATCCAGGTTCTTGATGTTGGCTTTCTGCAGGTCACGGATATGTCTGGCAGTTACACGACGACCTTGTTCTACAACCACATTACCGTCGTTATCGTAGATATCAAAGCTGGCTGCCTCACCTCTCAGGCGATCGGCAACAAACTCCGTACTGACACTTTCAGAACCAATATTGAATTCAACAAAGTCAAAGAAACTGTCAAGAATTTCTTCATTGGAAAGCCCAAGAGCTCTCAGCAGGATAGTGGCAGGCAACTTACGACGACGGTCGATACGGACATACAGCAGATCCTTTGGATCAAACTCGAAGTCCAGCCATGAGCCACGGTAAGGAATGACACGGGCAGAATACAGCAGTTTACCGGAGGAGTGGGTTTTACCCCGGTCATTATCAAAGAATACGCCCGGAGAGCGATGCAGCTGGGATACGATAACACGCTCTGTACCATTAATAACAAAGGTACCGTTATCGGTCATGAGCGGAATTTCGCCCATGTACACTTCCTGTTCCTTGATGTCCTTGATTGCCTTGTTGGCGGAGTCTTTATCGTAGATAATCAGACGCACCTTGACACGCAGAGGTACTGCGTAGGTGACGCCTCTGAGCTGACATTCCTTGACATCAAACGCAGGAGCGCCCAGTCTGTAGCTAACATATTCAAGGGCGGCATTGCCGGAATAACTTACGATTGGGAAGACGGATTTAAAGGCTGCGTGAAGCCCGATATCTTCTCTGGCTGCCGGTTCTTTATCTGACTGCAACAGCTTGTGATATGAATCAAGCTGAATCGCCAGAAGATACGGCACATTCATGACACTCGGCAGCTTGCCGAAGTCCTTGCGGATGCGTTTTTTCTCTGTATACGAGTATGCCATCAGCGTTCCCCAGCTTGGTTACCTGTTTTTGACTTCAGGCGGCATCGCCTGGCCATAGTAGGTTAGTTCGAGAGCGGGTGGCTCCCTGTCAAAACCAATAAATTTTCAACTTTTCTGGTCATTAACTGACCTGTATCACAGACACCGTTGAGGTGTTGAAGATACTCTCAATGTCCTTACAGGGACTTTCGTATCGTTGTAGACACTCATGTCGCTGCAGACATTAACCGTTGCATGAGCTTTAGCGTCTGAGCAGAAAGTAATCTGTCCCAAATAGTCAGATTTACCAGCCTGCTTGCACGGCAAAACCGCTTACATCGCACAAGGCAACAGAAGCGGTATTCTGATCTACCCGATGAAGCATCAGGCAGCAATTTAGTTCAGGCCGAAACAAAACGGTCAGCGCATGAATTCTCCATAGTAACCTGTCATCGTCTCACAGCTTGTTATAAAGTGGAACTATAACAATGAAAAATCCATGCATTGAGTTGTTTTGCACCAACATAAAAAGTCTTCTCGGGATTAACCCGTTCCTGTGACGACTTTTCCGAACTCATATCCATGCCACACATATCCTGCCGAAACAGCAATACCTCAGCCAACATCACAAAGAAACCCCGGCAGTAAAAACTGAAAGGGGTGATACGCTTCATGATAAAAGACAGGTTCCACTCGCAAATACAGTTACTCAGACGATACAGCTCATACAACGGAAAAAAGGCCGGCACCTTCGCAGGCACCAGCCACCTGAATCTATTATGCAACAGACTCGGGATTATACAATGCTTTTATAGAAATTACTTGATTTCTACTTTTGCACCAGCTTCTTCCAGCTGCTTCTTCAGCTCTTCAGCTTCTTCCTTGGAAGCGCCTTCTTTCAGAGGAGCTGGAGCGCCGTCTACAACAGCCTTGGCTTCTTTCAGACCCAGGCCAGTAGCAGCACGTACTACCTTGATGACGTTAACTTTCTTCTCGCCAGCGTCAGCCAGGATTACGTCGAACTCAGTTTTTTCTTCAGCAGCGGCAGCAGCTTCAGCAGGAGCAGCAGCAACAGCAACAGCAGCAGCAGCAGAAACGCCGAACTTTTCTTCCATAGCGGAAACCAGTTCAACAACGTCCATTACAGACATTTCAGCGATTGCATTCAGGATATCTTCTTTGGACAGAGCCATCTCTATATCTCCAAAAATCTTGGTTGGGGCAAACAAACAGCTGGCCCCGGAATTTGTTTAAGCAAAAAAGCAAGAAAACCAATCCAACAAGGATTAAGCGGCTTTCTTCTTCTCGTCGGCAACAGCTGCCACTACACGGGTAATGCTTGCAGGAATCTCGTTCAGAGTTCTTGCCAGCTTGGTTACCGGTGCGATCATTACGCTCATCAGCATTGCGCGAGCCTGATCCAGAGTCGGCATCTTGGCCAGAACATCGATCTGTTCTGCACCCAGCAGCTGTCCGGAAATAGACAGTGCCTTGATGTCCAGCTCTTTGTTCTCTTTGGCAAAATCCTTCATCAGACGCGCAGCGGCACCTGGATCTTCCATAGAGAAAGCAAGCACAGTTGGGCCTACCAGAACTTCCTGCAGGCACTGAAGCTCAGTACCTTCTACCGCGCGCTTGGCCAGGGTGTTACGCACTACCTTCAGGTAGACGCCACCTTCACGGGCCTGCTTACGCAGAGCAGTCATTTGACTAACAGTAAGACCACGGTAGTCCGCGATTACAGCCGACAGAGCGCTTTGTGCAGCCTCGCTGACTTCGGCAACAATGGCCTTCTTGTCTTCGAGTCCTAACGCCATGGGCTTTACTCCAAATTTATGAAGTTTCACTTATGATTTATCCGTGATAAATCATTAAGCGCTTACAATACGGTGATGGGTGTATATCGTTTTGGATAAAACGCATACTCACCGTCTACGCAGGACATTAAGCCCTCTACCTATAACCCTTTGTGAAGAAAGGCCCCTGACTGAACAGGCACGGTATTGGACACCTGCGATCTTTGACGACCCCCGCTATGAAAGCAGGGACCCCAAAGAGGGTTGTGGCTGGCTTACACCAGCCAGAAATCTGATAATTCAGATTTCGGTAATTCTTTCTATCGCTTACGCAGACCGTCTTAGGCAGAAAGAGAAGACATGTCGATAGTCAGACCCGGACCCATGGTAGAGGACAGGGTAACTTTCTTCATGTAAACGCCTTTGCTGGAAGAAGGCTTCAGCTTCTTCAGATCAACCAGCAGAGCTTCGACGTTCTGCTTCAGGGCAGCCGCTTCAAAGTCGATCTTACCAACACCAGCGTGGATGATACCGTTCTTGTCAGTACGGTAACGAACCTGACCAGCCTTGGCGTTTTTAACCGCTTCAGCAACGTTAGGTGTTACAGTACCAACCTTAGGGTTAGGCATCAGGCCGCGTGGACCAAGGATCTGACCCAGCTGACCAACAACGCGCATCGCATCCGGAGAAGCGATGACTACGTCAAAATCCATCTGACCCACTTTAACCTGTTCAGCCAGATCTTCCATACCAACCACTTCAGCACCAGCTTCTTTAGCCGCTTCAGCATTAGCACCCTGGGTAAACACAGCGACGCGAACATCTTTACCAGTACCGTTAGGCAGTACAGTAGAGCCACGAACGACCTGGTCAGATTTACGAGGATCCACACCCAGATTCACAGAAACTTCGATCGTTTCCTTGAACTTGACGCTGGAAATCTCTTTCAGCAGGCTGGCCGCCTCTTCAAAGCCGTAGGACTTGGTAGAGTCGATCTTTTCAGCGATCAGTTTTGCACGCTTTGATAACTTAGCCATTACTCAACACCCTCCACGATCAGACCCATGGAACGAGCTGAACCAGCAATGGTACGTACCGCTGCGTCTTCGTCAGCAGCCGTCAGATCAGGCTCTTTGATCTTGGCAACTTCAAGCAGTTGCTCGCGAGTCACAGTACCGACTTTCTCGGTATTTGGACGGCCAGAACCTTTTTTCAGCTTCAGAGTCTTCATCAGCAGAACAGAGGCAGGCGGAGTCTTGGTTTCGAAAGTGAAACTGCGGTCGCTGTATACAGTAATAACAACAGGAATCGGCATGCCAGCATCCATTTTCTGGGTGCTTGCATTAAATGCCTTACAGAATTCCATGATGTTTACACCGTGCTGGCCCAGGGCAGGACCAACAGGTGGAGATGGGTTCGCCTGTCCAGCAGGCACTTGAAGCTTAATATAAGCTTGTACTTTCTTGGCCATTTTCAACCTCTACATGGGTCACTGCCTCATCCAACCCTCTTTCCCAGACCCCTCCTACACAAGGAATCCCAAAAAGAAAAAGGATCAAACTCCACGGCTACCCGTCTACAAAGCGCGGTAGTTTACAGAAATCATCCCGAAAGCACCAGCGCAAAAACACTTAAGACAATTGCAATTTTCACAATTATCTCTTTTGAGCAAAAACAAGGGAAAAGCAAATAGAGAAAAGAACACAGCCCTACCTCAGATCCCATCCCCTGAAAATACAAAACCCCGCTACCAGAACTGGAAAACGGGGCAACAAGATCAATCCGATCAGCTTAAACTTTTTCGACCTGGCCAAACTCAAGCTCTACAGGCGTTGAGCGACCAAAAATCATTACCGCAACCTGAAGACGACTTTTCTCGTAGTTAACACCCTCTACCACACCATTAAAGTCGGCAAAAGGACCTTCAATAACACGAACCATCTCACCAGGCTCAAACAACGTCTTGGGTCTTGGAGCCTCTGCACCTTCGTGCACACGTCGAAGTATCGCGTCTGCTTCCTTCTCAGTGATCGGCGCCGGTTTATCGGCTGTACCACCAATAAAGCCCATAACACGAGGGGTATCTTTAATGAGATGCCAGGAGTCTTCGTTCATTTCCATCTGGACTAACACATAGCCCGGAAAGAACTTTCTTTCACTCTTGCGCTTCTGGCCGTTCTTAATCTCTACCACTTCCTCGGTAGGCACCAGAATTTCACCAAAATACTCTTCCATACCAAGACGCTTGATACGCTCATTCAAAGAGCGCAACACCTGCTTCTCGTATCCAGAGTAGGCATGAACCACATACCAACGTTTCGCCATGTCCTGTCCCTATCAAATCAGGCTGCTGACCATCCAGCCTAGCAGAGAATCGAGCCCCCACAAAACAAGACCCATCACCAACACGACAGCAACAACCACTAGCGTGGTCTGCACTGTTTCCTGACGAGTAGGCCAGACAACCTTGCGAATCTCGGTTTTGGCATCCTTCAACAGCGTCCAGAAGGCACCACCCTTAACAGTCTGCAAAGCAACAATCCCGGCTACCGCAGCAATTACCAGCAGGCCAACAACCCTGAGCAGGATGGACTCAGCAGAGAAATAATAATTACCGTAAACAGCAATAGCGACCAGAAACGCCACAAGGCCCCACTTGAGACCATCCAGACGACCCGCAGTCGCAATTTCAGAATTTCCACTCATCAGCTTGATTTTCTCTATCTAGGCTTTCTATAAAGACCTTTAAAAGACTTTTGAGAACAAGCACCACAAGAGCTTGATCACTGGAAATGGCAGGCCAGGAGGGAATCGAACCCCCAACCCCCGGTTTTGGAGACCGGTGCTCTACCAATTGAACTACTGGCCTAAATCCTTATCACCCTGAACTCAGGACTGACGAATTATAATCATCATCAGCCGATCTGAAAAGCATTGCAACTTAACGAATGCAAAAAAGCGATCAGAATCCGAAAAAAAAGAGACTAATGCCTCTCAAAAATGGAGCTCTTAACCGGAATTGAACCGGTGACCTCATCCTTACCAAGGATGCGCTCTACCGACTGAGCTATAAGAGCAATTATTAGAAACAAATAAGTAAAGAAAAAACTGGAGCGGGTAGCGGGAATCGAACCCGCATCATCAGCTTGGAAGGCTGAGGTTCTACCATTGAACTATACCCGCGTAAACAAACCTTTGTTTATGCAGAAGCTTCCATTCACCCAATAAAGAATACAAAAGAAGCCATCAGTCTCCAAGCATTAAGAATGCCTACCATGAGCCGCTCAATACCAGGAAATACAATCTGGTGGTGGGGGCTGGATTCGAACCAGCGAAGCTTTCGCGTCAGATTTACAGTCTGATCCCTTTGGCCACTCGGGAACCCCACCAGATGCTGCGACATTTTATTCAGGAAGTTATGATTGTCAAGCCAACCTTTTTTTGAGGACAATCCAGTTTTACTGATTACCTTTCATATCCCGGTCTGGCTAACTGTCTCCCTGAGCAGCGAGGCGTATACTAGAGAAACTCTTGGTCCGTTGCAATGCTTTTACCTCACTTTTTTCTATCCTGCATTTTTCTTGCAGGTCGTTGTTAACTTTTCCAGTTCAGGAAACTGGTCAGCTGCTTTATCCCAGAATGACTCGCTCAACTTTCCCCCTGCTGCAGCATCCATCTCTAGCCACCATTGTTCCGGAACCCTGGGCAGAGACTTGATCGCAACATCATACCCTGCATCCATTAAACGACGACCTACTGATTTTGCAGATTCACTGCGCGAAAAAAGCCCAAGCGATATCCCGTTAGCCAGCTCACCCTGAGTAATCACAAAGCTGTCAATCCTCTGAGCCTGAAGCTCTCTTAACAGCCGTGTCGCTGCATCCCTGCTGGCCAGTGGCGGTATATGAACCCAGTAATCTTCCTGCTGACTGTTTTCATCCGCACGCTCTTTACTACTGACACCAATAGCAAAGAGGCGCTGCTGCAGTTCGTCTAACTCCACCACATTGGCAAAAGGCCCGACAATCAGACACTCCCGGACAGTCCTCTGCGAATCAAGTGATGCGTTCAACGCAGGCTGAACCTCAGCCTGATTCCGAAGAGACTGAAGATAATCATCAGTTTCAGTTAACAAAACCAGTCGCTCACCAGAGGCTTCTGTATACGCATCATCACTCTCAGGGAGCCAGTAACCGACCCTGGACTCCTGCCAGCACCCCCAGGCAAAGTAACTGATGTTGGCAAACACAAGAAATATCACAGTCAAACGCATCTTATCTAACGGTGTTACCCTGCCCCTCCTCTTCGAAAGCCAGTGCCAGACCATCCATCACCAATGCGGGATGATGGTAACACTCACTCTGGATATACGGCTGAATCAAAGCAGCATCCCCCCCCGTGAGATAAACCGTACACTCTTTTCCACCCTTTCCACCCTTTCCACCCTTTCCACCCTTTCCACCAACCGCTTTATACCGTGCCTGTTGTGTATTTATCATCGATACGGCCATGGCCAGAATACCGTTATTGATGCACTCAGCGCTGCTTGCTCCTGGCATCATCGTTAACGCATCAGCTTCAACCATAGGAAGCTGAGCCGTCTTGCTGTGCAGCATACTCTTCATCAAGCCAACCCCCGGCACAATATATCCACCCAGGTGGTTACCACTACCGCTCAATAGGTCAATGGTAATAGCTGTGCCACAGCTCACAATTAATTTATTAGAGCGCTCTTTATTATTCTCAGCCCCATCCACATGGTGTGTAGCAAGCATAGCCAACCAACGATCAACCCCCAGGCCAGGATAAGCGACCTGAACCCCTCGCCACTGCTCTTTAACCTCGGCCTTTAACAGGGATACATTAAAATGCTGATCAACAGCAGCTCTGAGCAGCGCAAAACGCTCATCACCAGAGACAATGGATGCCCTGGCAGAATCAATCTGCCCGATTTGATCCAACAGCCCGGGCAGCTCGCACTGCCAGTCTTCGCTATTGGCCAGAAAGCCATGGGAAGTGATCAGGCCCTTATTCAGAAGTCGCCATTTTAATCGGCTATTGCCTGCATCCAGCTCCAGAATTCTCATTTTATTCGCTCTTACCACACCGGCGCTTTTCAGGTGTCATCGCCCTTAACGAAACCTCACCGCCATTGAAAATAATCATGCCTTCACCGGTCTTCAATAACAGTCCACCATGGCCATTAACCCCTGAAGCCACGCCAAAAACCGTTTTGCCCGACGCGTCCAGGACAACATCCTGCGCGGCAAATGCATCATATTGCTCCCACTGTTCTTTAAAATAGCCAAACCCTTGTTGGCTGAAGATATCCAGGGTACGGCACAACTCATTAATCAGCTCACTGGCTACCCGGTTGCGACTCACTGTGGAGCCACAGACACGTTGCATATCCACTGCCGGCTGGTTAATACTGTTGATATGCTCCGGGCTCAAGGCAATATTGACGCCAATACCGATGATCACCTCACAATCTCCGGTAGGATCTCCATGAACTTCCAGCAGGATTCCACTCAGTTTCTTAAAACCGTTTGCAGAGCTCCACAACACATCATTAGGCCACTTCAACCGGAGATGACTACCTTCGCAACGCTCAAGCGCTTTCAGTACACCCAGCCCAATCGCCAGACTCAACCCTTCCAGGGATGCCATACCCGCACGGTAAAACCAGCGCACAGACAGACTGATGGTAGAACCAAACGGGTTACTCCAGGATCTGCCCCGACGTCCACGGCCGTTGGACTGATATTCTGCCAGGCACACCGTTTTTATTAAGGGACCGGCAACTGGAATCGCTCTGACCAGATCATTGGTAGACCCTGTTTTCAAACAAGTATGGACAACGACTGCCTTTTGGACAGATGGGTCCAGAGCATGGAGAATACGTTCACTATCCAGCAGCTCAATCCCGGGATGCAGCCGGTACCCCCTGCCTTTGACTGAATCAATCTGAAGACCCAGCTGCTCAAGCATTTTCAGCTTTTTCCAGATTGCTGTGCGACTGATGCCCAATACACTACCCAGAGCTTCACCTGAGTGAAAACCGCCATCAGCCAGAAGTTCTAATACCTTTTCCATTTATCGGAAGTCCGGATATCTGTCAGGAAACTGACTAGTATATCAGGCCAGGCCATTTAACGGACCCGGCATCTTTCTGATAGCTTCACCCGGGAACTCTGCCCTATACTGCGTGCTCTCCAGATACCGACAACAACAGATGGATCAGGGAAACGCAAATGAATATTTTCAAGTCCCACATCATTCAGATGATCGCTTATGTGCCACCGCTTGAAGGCAGAAACCCTCATCACCATCTGCTGCTGGACTTCAATGAGAGAACACGGCCCGTCAGTGAGCATGTCAAACAGGCACTGATAAACTACATCAGTGAGGATCGTTTGCAGGTTTATCCATCCTATGGCGACCTGACCCGGAAAATTGCCGACTATGCTGGCATCAATGAACCCCAGGTAATGATCACCAATGGGTCTGACCAGGGAATTGACATCATTATCCGTGCCGCCTGTACCGAAGGCGATGAAATCATCATCCCGGTTCCGACCTTCGCGATGTACCACCAATGTGCCAGAATTGCCAAGCTGAACGTTGTTGAGCCTGAATACACACGGGAAACCGGCTTCCCGGTTAGCGCCCTGTTGGACGCAATCACACCCAAAACCCGGCTGATTGTCATCGCAAACCCCAATAACCCCAGCGGCACCCGAATACATCGTAACGATATTCTGACCATTGCCAGATCCGCACCGGATATCGCCCTGCTGGTTGATGAGTGCTACTTTGAATATTCTCAGGAAACTGTCGCTGATGCGGTGATGGAATACCCGAATATTCTGATCACACGCACCTTCTCGAAAACCTGGGGCCTGCCTTCCATTCGGCTGGGCTACGTGATCAGCCACCCTGATAATATACGTGCATTACTGAATATTCGTGGTCCTTATGATGTTAACCAGTTTGCCGCCGTTGCCATCAGTGCCGCCCTGGATCACCCGGAGTATACCCATCAGTACGTCAGGGAAGTCATGGAAGAATCCAAACCGTTGTTTGAGCAGTTCCTTGATCAACAGGCCATTCCCTATTGGCCCAGTTCGGCTAATTTTATCTGGGCATTTCCGGATAATCCTGATGTCATCGAACAGCACTTGCGCCGCCATGGCATTCTTGTTCGCCCCAGGTCTGACCAGAGCGGACACAAAGGCCTGAGAATAACACTTGGTGATATTGCTCAGACCCGGCAGCTGGTAGACAGGATTCAGGAGGGACTTTCTATCGCCGGAGCCGGGATGATGAAGGTGCCTCTCCCGAAAAAGTAGTACCGGAGGCCCTGTCAGGTGTAATCACCATCCAGTTCTTTGAGTAACTTGTCCATATATTCCCTGAGATAATCAGAATTCCGCTCTGCCATCCTGCGTCCGGCAGTTGTCTGCATGGTTTCTGACAGTTTTAACAGTTTTACCTGAAAGTGATCCAGAGCGTATTCACGGTCATCAAGCCCCCGATGCTTCGCCAGCGGGTCTTCAGGGTCGAACATTTTCCGCCGCAGGAGGCCTGAGGTATAAAAAACCCGGGCCAGCCCGATAGCCCCCAGAGCCTCCATCCGATCAGCATCCTGTACCACTTTTGCTTCGATCGTTTCGGGTACAATACCGGCGGAATAGCTGTGACTTTCTACTGAGTGACATACGTTCTCAATCAATTCACAGGGAAATCCCATATCCTCAAGGCAAGCTCTGGTCTTCAGGGCAGCGAGCGACGATGCCCTGAACCTCTCAGGATGGTCCTTGGGCAAAACCACAATATCGTGGAAGTAGCAGGCAGCCAGAACAACCAGACGATTCACAGGCATTGGCTCCTGATCCATTATCTGCTGCGCAGTCTTCCAGACACGCTGAAAATGGGAAAAGTCGTGGGAATCGTCATCATGGTTATGATTCAAGGATTGTAGTCGGACGATAATTTTCCGTTCCCAACTACTCAGGGTGTCGATACTGCTATTGCTCATGGGTTCAAAAAAAATAGTGACTGGAAGGAAATAAGTAGAAGCACTGATAATGGTGCAAAAAAATTGTGCTGCAACTATATGAGATGAGCTGTTTTCAGCCAATAATTCATATTGGCGATTGTATGCGATAACGCGCAACAGTACAGGTACTCCACCCTTCGAAGCGGTCAAGGGTCATTCCCAGTTGCTGCATGACACCTTGGGCAAATTCATTACTGGGTGTGATGTAAGAAATAATCTCTTCTATGCCCAACTGGTTAAACCCAAATTGCGTCACGGCCTCAACAGCTTCAAGTACTAACCCCTGACCACGGTAAGCGGGTAAAAAACGCCAGCTCATTTCAATATGCTTGCCATAGGGGGAAAAGCCACAGTACCCAATCAGCTGATTATTCTCCTTGAATACCACCGCCCAACGAGACCATCCCCATTTATCAAGCTCAACCTGATAGCGCCACAGCTCCGTTTCTGCAAGACTTCCGGGCTCTGTCGCCATGGCATCTGAAGCACGGGCAGGCGCTTCGCCCAGCAGAGCAGAGTATGCATCCACATCCTGTAGTTGCCAGGTACGGAGTATTAGACGGGGCGTATCAGTAACAATCAGCACGGTAAAACAGTCTCCAGAAACTTAACTCCAATTAAACGATTGCGCCGACATTTGGACAGTTAGATGATCTTAAAAGTTCTCACTAAATAGATAGCCTGATTAATACAACTGACTGATTTACTGATGTAAATATCAAGAACAGCGATTGCCATCATAATACAGAAAAATTACGCCAATAACTTAACAGACAAAATCTCAACCCAGACGACCTGATGATCAGGCAACGGCGAAAAGTGCTTTAAGCTGCAACCTGTTGCAAATAGATAATGATTTCAAAGGCTACACAAATTCCTCTGCGGGTATTAGTGTGCTCAGATAGTCAAAAGTTCCCTGATCAAATAAACCAGAAACTGCTGGTAACCGGCAATATTCGTTAGTACTGTGTTTTTAACGTAAAGTGGAGAACAACAAGTGGCTATTGTTACCTTGCCCGAGCCTGAAAAACAGATCACACTGGGTATCAGTTCCTGTCTTTTAGGCCATAAAGTACGTTATAACGGGGGGCACAAGCGCTCATCATTTTGCGTAAACACCCTGGATAATTTCTTCCATTTTGAGCCGGTCTGCCCGGAAATGGCCATAGGATTGGGGACTCCGAGAGAACCTATTCGCCTGGTCGGGGAGTTGGCTGCAACATCGCAAATATCCGGACAAAGCTCATCGTCTGCGCCGGACAAACAACTGGAAGTCCGGGTAGTTGGTACTGAAGATGCCAGCCTGGATGTCACTGACGCATTGACGCAGTATGGCCATCAGATGTCTTCACAACTCGCGCATATCGGTGGCTATATTCTGATGCAAAAGTCGCCCAGCTGTGGAATGGAACGGGTTAAGGTATACCATGAAAATGGCCATCCACTGGGTGAAAGTGCTCCCGGGGCCTATGCCCGGGCATTCATGGAGAAAAACCCGCTGCTGCCCGTAGAAGAAGAGGGCAGACTTCACGACCCGATTCTCTGTGAAAATTTTTTCACCCGCGTTTACGCCTACGATTGCTGGCAAAAAACCGTATTGGCAGCACCATCCTATGCCGCACTGGCCGACTTTCACGCTACCCACAAGTATATGATCATGGCTCATTATCCCCAGGGGTATGAATTACTGGGCCAAGTTGTGGCCAAAGGCAGCAAAGTGTCTCTTGAAGCATTGCTGGGGGAATATCTGCTCAGCTTTATGAGCGCCCTTAAACGACGTGCCAACCGCAAATCTCACACCAACGCCATGATGCATATTCTCGGATATGTTAAAAAGAGCGTCGATGGCAAAGAGAGGAACCAGCTTCTCAAGCTGATTGAAGAGTACCGTCAGGAAATGGTGCCTCTTATTGCACCAATGTCCATGCTTCGATGCTTCATCGAAAGTCATGGAAATGAATACATTCAACGACAAACCTACCTGAATCCTCACCCGGATCAGCTGGGCTTGCGAAACCGGATCTAACCAGTAACCGGATCTCTCAATTAACGAGGAGAAAAGAACCAGGATGTCGATCTGGAAAAGACCTTTTAACCCTGAATCAGCGGTGTTCAGGGAGAATATGTGCGACCATGTGGGTATTGAGATTACCGACATTGGCGATGACTTTCTGCGTGGCACCATGCCAGTTGATCGCAGAACCATTCAGCCCATGGGGCTGCTTCATGGTGGAGCCTCTGTGGTTCTCGCGGAAACACTGGGCAGCATTGCCGCGAACCTGAGCTGTGAGGACGGAACCTACTGCGTTGGCCTGGAGATTAACGCAAATCATCTGCGCTCTGTGACATCGGGCAAAGTGACCGGCACAAGTCGGCCAATTCATATCGGGCGCAGTACTCAGGTATGGGAAATCAAAATTGAGGATGAACAGGGCAGGCCTACCTGTATTTCCCGCATTACTATGGCAACCAAAAAAATGTAGTAACTATTCAGCACTGAGCAAAGGCATATTACAGTAATTCCGAACAGCTCTATGAAGTGATTGATATATGTCCATTCCCTGTTTTCTGGCAGACGACAAATAGCTGCGAATCCGTGCAAACATAGAACCACCGTCTGCACTCCTGAAGCAGCCTGAGATTTTCTGCTTTAACTTGGCCATTCGAACATCCCGCTCACTGCCATTGTTATCGAAGGGAATGGTAAAATCTGACATGAAGCGCAGTGTCTCAGCCTTGAACTCAGTGAGTCGTTTGAAGAGATTGTAAGCTTTAGTATTCTTGACTTTCTTGCGCTTAAGCTCCTCTCGTTGCTTCTCCATATAGACGACTTCTTTCATTAGAGCCCGCTGAAGCAACCGGTCATAAATCTTCTCGATTCGTTCACAGACAACACTTGGCATCTGTAGCATACCTATGGTCTTAAAGCCCTTGCAGTAATGCCAGGAAAGCCTCAGTAGCTTCATCAATCGCAACGCCAGTTGATTGCTGTCCCTATCAACAACACCCAAAAGCTCCCTCAGGTGATGGGCATTGCAAAGTACGTGAGTTGCCGCATATGCAAAATAGGATTTCCAATGATCATGAACCAGAACGCCTGCAAATGTTAGCAGTATGCCCATCGTGTCCATGGCCTCACGACCTCGCTTTTCAGACAAGTAGTAGAGCGTCCATTGTTCATCCCGCATAACGTGTAGCCAGTGCAAAGAGCCCTCGGCCCGCATACCCGTTTCATCGGCTCCGGCAACAGACGATTCCCGCAAGGCGTCACGAATAACCTCTTCAGTAGAAGCCAGATTTTCATAGGTTCTGGCCACAAAATTGGCGACAGTGCCTGCACTTACACTCATTTTATAGAGAGTATTAAAATACTCTGACACGCGCTTAAAAGGCAGGAAATGGTATTGGTTAAGATAGACGGCCATAGCCTGTGTGGCTGAGCCATATTGTGCGGCAGCGGTAACACCTTCCGGGAATTCAGCCTGATTCCGACAACCACAAGTGCAGATTTTTACTTCAGCTCTATGGGCCGTTACTTCAAATTCACCCGGTCTCCCTGGTTCAAACACCTGTCGTTCAATATATTTGACCGGCTCACTATCAAGAAGAGACGCCTGACATTTATTGCATTCTTTAACCGGAAGGTACTCAATATAGTCAGGGATATCGACCTGTTTAAGACAAGTGCCCTGATGCCCTTTCTTTCCACCGGCTTTATTACCAGAAGACTGTCTCAGACTTTTAGGATTGGGTTTTTCATCCGATGGATCGGTACCTTTATCTGCGGAAAGGTCGTCAGAATGATCTGGAGAATTACTGTTTTTACAAGGTTTTTGATAACCATCAGACGATGGCGGCTTGCTGCTGTTTTGACTGTTCTTGCCAACCTTTTCTTCCAATTCTCGACATCGCTCTTCCAGACAGGCAACTCTCATCCGCAGCTCTGCATTCTCTTTCAAGAGAATCTCAGCCGACATAGTTGCGGGTAGTTCTGGAATCATGCTGGCGAATATTGTGGAAAAATGGTGCTTAAGAGGATGGTATAAAAATCAGAAAATTCCAGATTTATGTGGGGGTGCTGAACAGTTACAAAATGTAATTACCTTCCTGCCCCGGACTTTCAACTGCCATCGACCTCCGGTGTCCGGGGCCAATCATCTGAAAGCATCAACCAGACTTTGCTCAGGTGATACAGCCGGACGTTCTATCGATCAATCTCAAGGCTATTATCCGTATCTATTTGATAGCGTATACAACCCTGCATTTTTTTACCGGGTTTATCAGTACAGTGCTTTCCTTTTAGAGTGCATCAAGCAACTGTTTTTCCAGCTTAATCTGATCAGCAGTAAAGTTCCGGATGCCCTCGGCCAGTTTTTCTGTCGCCATGGCATCGTCGTTCATCGCCCAGCGAAATGCAGCCTCATCCAGAACCACTTTTTCATCACGACATCCCGGTGAGACAACGGAAGGGTCAGCAAACAATTTTTGTTCCAGCAGCTTGTCTGATGATTCCAGCTGGTCCAGAAGATCCGGACCAATGGTCAGACAGTCACAGCCTGCTAACTCAATAATCTCACCGGTATTTCGGAAGCTGGCTCCCATCACGATGGTTTTATAGCCATGCTGCTTATAATAGTTGTAGATACGGGTAACCGATTGAACGCCCGGATCTTCTGACGCTGAGAAGTCTCTACCTTCTGCTTTTTTGTACCAGTCCAGAATCCGGCCAACAAAGGGTGAGATCAGATAGGCACCGGCATCGGCACAGGCCCGGGCCTGGGCGAAACTGAACAGCAAGGTCAGGTTACAGCGAACGCCTTCTTTTTCCAGGACTTCAGCCGCTCTGATACCTTCCCAGGTAGAGGCAATTTTGATCAGCACTCGTTCACTATCTGCCCCCAGCTGTTGATAAAGATCAATCAGTTGTCTGGCCTTTTGAATCGTCGCATCCGTATCAAATGACAGCCGTGCATCCACTTCCGTTGAAACCAGGCCCGGCACTACCTGCTGGATCTCTTTACCAATACCAACAGTCAACCAGTCGCAGGCATAACGGGCACTTTCCGCTTTGTCTTTGCCATGGTTGCCAGAATGGCTGCGTCCAAAGGCAACGGCTTCATCCAGGAGCGTTTTATACGCCGGTAGCTGAGCAGCTTTTAAAATCAGTGACGGATTGGTCGTCGCATCTACCGGCTGGTATCGACGAATGGCCTCGATATCACCGGTATCGGCCACAACCTTGGTCATTTTTTTTAATTGGTCGAGCTGATTTTGCATACGCCACCTTCTTCCAGCCAACAAACAGGCTGGTTCCTTTATAACCATGCAATAAACGTCAGGCTTCCAGAGTATCCGTATTAACTATTTAAATCAAAGAAATACAAGAATCGTCAGATAGGTGAGACGGCAACCGCATCGGCAATTTCCCGATCGCACTGAATGAACTCCTCAACCTGAAAACGATAGGGAATGGACGCCTGAGAGCCAGCACTCATAACGGAAAGACCCGCACTGGCATTAGCAAAAAAAACAGCGTCCTCCAGAGACTTTCCTTCTGCCAGGGCCACCAGCAACGCACCATTGAAGGTATCACCGGCAGCGGTTGTATCCACTGCTTTAACCGGAAACCCCGGAACGGCCAGCCCCTCAGGCTGGCCTGATGTCATTGACGATAGATAGGCGCCACCCTGCCCCATGGTGATCACAACATCAGTAATACCCTGGTCATGCAGTATGGCAGAAGCCTGTATGGCAGAATTTATGCCTGAGATTTTAATGCCGGTTAACATTTCAGCTTCCGTCTGATTTGGGGTAATCAAATCCACAGGCGGTAGGCCATCAATAGCATATCTGGCCGGTGCAGGGTTCAGAACAATGGCGGTGTTATTTTCCCGGGCAATATGAGCAGCCTGAAGAATGACAGGCTCCGGAACCTCTTGTTGCATAAGCAGATAATTCGCATCAGCAATAAGATGCCGGTTCTGCTCAATACGGTGTTCGCTCAGGCAACCATTGGCACCTGCTGAGACACCAATAATATTTTCGCCGTTGTCGTTAACAAAAATCAGCGCAACCCCGGTTTCCGTATTCACTATTTCTGAAATTGCCGTCGTATCAACACCTTCATCACTCAGTTGCTGCACTATTTCCCGCCCCGGATCATCCGCACCAATGGCTGCCATCATATGAATGTTTCCGCCAAGACGGGCACAGGCTACCGCCTGATTAGCACCCTTGCCTCCCGCCATAATGGTATACGATGAGCCAGTAATGGTTTGACCTGGCTTTGGAAAACAGTCAACCCTCAGCACATGGTCAACATTGATACTGCCTAGGAGGCTGTCCGAGAATAGCCTGATTAAGTATAATCAGGCATCTTCTGCCCACTTTGTTGTTGCCGAAACGGATGTCATCAATCAAATTCAAAGATAACCCTGCTGATTTTGACCAGCACCTGATGTTCCCATCGAACATCTTCGACCTGCTGCCACCAGATCATGATTGCTTCGTTTTTGAAGATATCTTCAAGCATATCGACACCTCTGAAGTGGAAAAGCAGTATCACCATCTTGGCCAGAATGCCTACCACCCACGACTGATTATATCGATCCTGATCTATGCCTATAGCCATGGTGTGTTCAGCTCCAGGGAGATTGAACGGCGCTGCAATCAGGACTTGGCTTTCATGTATATCGCCAAACAGCACTGCCCAAATTTCCGGGTGCTCAGTGACTTTCGTAAAAACCAGGCCACCTTTTTTAAAAGCAGTTTCAAACAGAGCGTGCTGCTCGCCCGGGAACTACAGATGGCCTCGCTGGGCCACATCGCTCTTGATGGTTCCAAATTCAAAGCCGACTCATCAAAGCATAAGGCCATGAGCTACGCACGACTTAAGGCCAAAGAAGCTGAATTAATGGCTGAAGTTGAGGCCCTGATTAAAAAAGCCGAAACCAGTGACAGTGAAGAGGACGATGCTTATCAGCAGGAGACTGGCTACAGCATTCCTGAAGACTTGCAATTCAAGCAGGAACGGTTAGAGAAAATCCAGGAGGCCAAAAAAGCGCTTGAAGAACGGGAACAGGCCCTGAATCCCGATAAGCCGATAGACGACAAAAAGCAAATCAGCTTTGCTGATCATGATGCCAGGATCATGGGTAAAAAAGGCAGTGGCTATCAGTACAGTTATAACGCCCAGATCAGCGTCGACAGCGATAATGGTATCATTGTTGGCCAGCACATCAGCCAGCATGCCAATGACAAGCAGGAAGTAAAGCCTGCACTTGAAGCCATTGCAGAAGCAACAGATAACGCGTCCATTGGCAAAATGAGTGAGGATAATGGCTATTACTCAGGGCCCAACCTGCAAGCGTTTGATGATGCGAACATTGACGCTTACATGGCTACGGATCGACAGGAGAAGCCTGCAACAGAGGGACTGGAAGACTCTGACAGAAAGTTTGTCAAAGCGGATTTTATTTACCATGAAGCAGACGACAGCTTTACCTGCCCTGCCGGTGAGAAGCTGATTTATAACACGGCTAGCAAAGCAAAACACAAAAGCTACCGCGTCAGTAAAGATATCTGCCGGGATTGCCCGTTACGTAAAAGGTGCAGTGGTGACAACAAAGACCCGGGGAAAGTGATTCGCACAGACCGCCACGAAGCCATACGCCAGGCGATGAACCGCAAAATGGAAACCAAAGAGGCCAAAGCGGTTTATGAGCGTCGCAAGGTGATTGCGGAACCGCCTTTTGGCCAAATCAAGAACTCAGGATTCAGAGGGTTCAGTGTCCGGGGTAAGGAAAAAGTGGCTGGAGAATTTTCACTGGTCTGCAGTGCTTATAATTTCAAAAAAATTGTCAAATCGGTTTCAACGGGATCAATCCGTCTTGAAGAAGCAAAAAGGCTTAAAATGGCAGCATAAAGGCAAGCAAAAGGGTAAAAAACGCAATTTTTACCCCAAAACAGGCTAAATTTAGGTCAATATTTGATCAGCCAAGAAAATGCTGAAGCTTTCGTTTTTTCAATAGCTAGTTCTCGGACAGCCTCCTAGTACGAGAATCTGCTTACTCATATCACCACCGGTGAAAATCAGGCTGACAACTCGTAAAGTGTAATTCAAATGTCGTTTAACGCAGGTGGTTTTATTTATAAGGGACAGTCTGAGAAATACTGCGTTCATCAAGATACTGGCGCAGCAGGGGACCCGGCACCTGATGATTCAAGAGTTATGTTTTACTCAAAAAAAGCCTCTTGGATCCGGGTGACATACTCCAGTTCAACCAATTTTTCCAGGGTCCCCCGATAATTAGCCTGATAAGTATCACCAATCACCAGGTACTGTTCCTTACCACACTGTAACCGCCCGGGGGATTCATGGTAGACAATCGCTGTTGGATCAATAGACATCACCTGCCGTGCCGTATTCACGCGTGCCGGAATACAAAACTCATAGCTCAGGGATCGCTTGCCATCAGCTGGCCCATGAAGACCATCGTCATCCAGGCGTGTCAAATCAAAGGTCACCTTCTGCTGAATTTTTTTTTGCTGAGCACTGCCTTTCAGCAGGCCATCCAAATGGCTACAGGCCGACAGTAAAAACGCGCTCAGCACAATGACAAATAATGTTGATGTGTTCATGGGAGTTCCAATCAAGCGATGATGCCTGTCATTATTGCTTTTATTATTCAGCATGGCCTTCCCAAAGGAAAGCCATGCTGGTGGGAACGTTCACCACCAGGAGGCTGCAGAATGTTATGCCAACGGCCTGAGGCCTACGGCTTGACGAATTGACGCCAGGAAAGGAGCAGCTTCGGCCCTGGCCTTGTCAGCTCCCTTAAGCAGCTCTTTTTCGATAAAAGCCGGATCTTCAATCAGGGCGTTGTAACGCTCTCGGGGCGCTTTCAAGTGAGCATTCAGAAACTCAAACAGCTCATTTTTCAAGTCTCCCCAGCCAGCGCCGTCGGCATATTGCTGACGTTTCACCTCGATCCGGGTGGCATCGGCAAATGCCGAGTAGATCTGGAAAAGCGTACAGGTATCCGGGTCTTTCGGCTCGCCCGGTTCCAATGAGTTGGTTTTGATCTTGCGAATCAGCTTAAGCAGTTGCTTTTCAGGCACAAAAAGCGGAATCGTATTATCGTAGCTCTTGCTCATTTTTCGACCATCAAGACCATTGAGAACCGCCGTGGTTTCACCAACCACCGCTTCAGGCAAAACAAATCTGGTCTGGTAATGGTGGTTCATACGCCCGGCGATATCCCGGGCCATCTCAATATGTTGCACCTGATCACGGCCCACCGGCACTTTATGGGCATTGAACATGAGAATATCTGCACTCATCAACACCGGATAGCAGAACAGTCCCATGGTGACCCCCTTGTCGGGATCCGGTTCACCGGCCTCTTCATTGGCCTGAACCGCTGCTTTATAGGCATGGGCACGGTTCATCAGACCTTTGGCCGTCATGCAGCCAAGAATCCAGTTCAGCTCGGCAATCTCCGGAATGTCTGACTGCCGATAGAAGGTCACACGATCCGTATCCAGACCCAGTGCCAGCCAGGTAGCCGCAATCTCCAGCGTAGACTGGTGGATTCGCCTGGGGTCACGGCCTTTGATCAGGGCATGAAAATCGGCCAGAAAGTAGTACGAAGCGATATCGTCACGCCAGCTTTCCTCAATCGCAGGCTTGATAGCCCCCACGTAGTTACCCAGGTGTGGTGTTCCGGTGGTCGTAATACCTGTCAGTACTTTCGTTTTATTCATGAGTTCACTCGCACAGCGACGATGTAACCTGGCCACAACTGCAGACCAGAAAAGAATTTCCCCAGACTCTGCTGATCGGACTTCAGGGAAAGGGCCGCATTATAGAAGAGCGCAGCCCTCTCTCACAATAGACACCAGGTGTCAGGATCAGGCGGGCATAGGCACGACTTCAGAATCAGATCTCCGATTTCGCCGGATAATGACTCGCAGACGCAAGGTCAACAGAAAGGCACCCATGACCAATGCGCTCACCAGACCAATCCACAAGCCATGAGGTCCCATTGGCTCAACCATCCAGTCGGTCAGCCCCAGAATATAGCCCAGGGGCAAGGCTACACCCCAACAGGCAAATAGAATCATCGTCATCGGCACACGGGTATCTTTATAGCCTCGCAATGCACCATTGGCGGCAATCTGAATGCCATCGGCGTACTGGAACAGTGCCGCATAAACCAACAGCTGGGCAGCCAGAACGGCGACCTCCGGGTTCTGTGTGTAGATTGAGGTCACCACTCCCGGCAGGAACAACATAACCGAAGCACTGACGGTGGCACTGACCAGCGTCGTCGCAATCCCCGCATAACTGGAGAATGCCGCCTGCTCGGTGTTACCGGCTCCTAATGCCTGCCCGACACGAATGGTAAGCCCCATCGCCAGGCTCATCGGCACCATAAAGGCCAGCGAGGTAAAATTAAGGGCAATCTGATGTCCCGCCACCACGATGGCACCTAACTTCCCGATCAGCAGAGCCACGACCGAGAAGATGCTGGCCTCAAAGAAAATGGCCAGACCAATTGGCACACCCAGCTTCAACTGACTGGAAATAATGCCCGGGCTCGGCAAATCCCAATGGCCAAACAGGCCAATTTTACGATGCTGCTGACCCAGCATGGTGTAACCGGCCATCATCAGGAACATGGCCCAGAAACAAACGGCTGTCGCATAACCACAGCCAACGCCGCCAAGCTCCGGGAAACCGAACTTGCCATAAATCAATACATAGTTCAGTGGAATATTCAGTGCCAGGGCAATGAAACTGAACACCATGCCGGGCTTGGTTTTACCCATTCCTTCGCAGTAACAGGTAAGCGCCTGGAATAAACATATCGCCGGAATGCCCCAGGCCAGCGCCTTTAGATACTCGAGCGTTTTTGCTGCCATCTCAGGCTCAACCTGCAACCATTGCAGTACGACATCAGATTGGTAAATAAACCCCAGGGCCAGCAGGCTCATCAGCAGGGCAATCCACAGCCCCTGACGGACCTGACCACCAATCTCTCCGGTTTGACGTGCCCCATAAAGATGGGCAACCGTTGGCGTGATCGCCATTAATATGCCACGGATTAACAGGTAGACCGGCATCCAGATACTCGAGCCCAGCGCGATGGCCGCCAGATCCATTGCCGAATATTGCCCGGCCATACTGGTGTCGACAAATGTCATACCGGTGGTTGCCATCTGAGCGCCCATAATAGGCCCGGCCAGATACAGTAATTCACGAAGTTCGCCACGATAGCGGGCAAAGGCTGAAAGATTTGTTGTCATTTTTGCTCACAGAAACAACTCCCAACGCCATGCAGACTTGGGGCGAAGGGTTTTATATTCTATCAATGAATCAAAAAATGGTTGGATCAGAAATTTCAGAAATTATACGCGGTGTTTATCCTTATTTTCGCTGACAGTTGACGCTTTTATTAACTCAAGTTACGCACCTTGCTGAAAATCAGCCATTATTGGTGGCATGAAAAATGATCTCATAGAACTTTATTCTGCTCGACTTTAGAGTCTGTATAAAACGATAATTCGGTCAGCTTTTTATAGTGAAGCAAGCCGAAATCAGTGAACTGTTTTTCCAAGTTCGTTATTACTTCCGTTTTTTGCCTAAAAGCCTTTAGTTATGCTGCTTCTGAATTATCCGGTATTAACTGGTCGATCAGATCGCGAAAATTGAACTCATATTTTTGCTTATATCTGTTCCAGCCCTTGCGAATAGAGAACCTCGGAATAATTCCTGAAAGAGCAATTTTCATCATGCCTGCAGTGGTTGTATCCGGGCTTCTCCAGGGTATCCGAGAAATATTCAGACATGCCTGATTTTTACAAACGGTTAATAACTGCAATAATGCATAGCCTGCCATTTTCAAATGCATCCATCGAAGCAGTGTTCGCAATTTCTGCTGCCATAAATGGCAACAGCCAAAAGCATGTTTGAGTTGGTGAAACATTGGCTCTACCGGCCATCTCCGGGAATAGGCACGAAGCACCTCCAGTCCCTCAAGTTCCGGATTGGTCGAGATGAATATTCTGCTTTCGGTCAGACCTTTGTCATTTTCAAAGCGACTCCAGACGACGCGTACTTCACGACCTTTAAGGAATCTGGCGCGACAGATCAGGGTACGATAACGTATTTTGCGAAATTTGCCGTACATCCATACTGTTGCTTTTTCTTCCGGCAGTTTCTTAACCTGTTCTGTCGTCATCTTGATGCCGTACTTTTTTGGGCGCCCTCGCTTCTTTACGGTGGGTGCTGGCGGCAAAGCATAGAGGGCCCGATTTGAAGGTATCTGACCAACAACTTCTATGTTCATTTCCAGAGCTGGCTTTATCAGTGTCCAGTTCATATACCAGCAATCGGTTAGCAGGCGTAGCACTCGATCCTTCACTTCATTGCGTACCACCCTGAGCATGGCCACGGCAATTTTCAGTTTGCTGGTGTTACCTGAAGCTGGTGTCGGAAATGAGATCACCGGTATGGCGGTAAATACTTCATCTGCAGCCCGCTCAAATATGATGGCCAGGGAAACCCAACACTGCCCCCAGATGTACGTCGGCCGATTGCGTTTCTTGCTGTGTTGATGATGTGTACGACAAGCAGGGGCTTTGTCGGAAAACCGTTCGATTACCCAGTCATCAAGCCCCAGGACCACAGGTTGATTCTCAGGAGCTTTGGAGCAGACCAGACGGATCAAGTGGCGTGCCAAGTTCTTCCATTGCCACTTGCCCTGAGATAGCCAGTGGTGGTAGCTGCTCCACACACAATGAAAATCAATTGTTAACAACGCCTGTGTAACAAAGCCGTCGGCTGAAAGCATGCAACCGAACAGCAGTTCGCAGAACGTTGGTACTGCAGTTGATGATAGCGCTCCAGCAAGAAAGGTTGTATATGAAGCGAGCTCCCTGAGGATTACTTGATGATCTGAAGTGAGCATGGCAACCATCTCGAATTTCGTCATTGGGGATGGTTGCTTTTAGCAGATTATGCGCCGGAACTATTGTGCTCTTAAAACTCTAAAGTCGAGCTTTATTCTGACTACCTGTTGTCGTCGTCTGGGAAGACCACTGCAACGGGAGTGTCAGAGCTTTTGGATAATGTCTACAGTCATGACCAATTCACCCGATTGCTTTCAAACAATGAGTTTACCAGTCGTGACTTATGGCTTTACGTTAAACCCGTCGTGCGACAGGTTGAGTGCAGTGATGGGGTTTTGATCTTTGACGATACGATTCAGGAAAAGCAGTTCAGCAAAGAGAATGCCCTGAACACCTGGCATTTTGATCATACAAAAAATCGCACCGTGAAAGGTATAAATCTGCTCAATGCACACTACCATGCCGGAGATGCGTCGATTCCTGTCGCCTATAAATTGATCGAGAAAACCATCCTGTACACCGACTTGAAGACAAAAAAGGTAAGACGATATGCAGAGCAAACCAAAAATGAAATGATGCGGGAGATGCTGATGATTTGCTGCCATAACCAGCTTATGTTCCGCTATGTCCTTGCAGATAGCTGGTTTTGCTCAAACGACAATATGATGTTTATTCGACACGACTGTAATAAACATTTCCTGATGGCGATGAAGTCAAACCGCAAGGTATCCCTCAGTCTGGACGACAAATTACAAGGCCGTTCACAGCGTATAGATACTGTTGATTTTTCAGAAGATAAGCCTGTACAAGGGTGGATAGCAGGTGTCGATTTCCCTGTTCTGCTATACCGTCAGGTCTTTAAAAACAAAGACGGAAGCACAGGCATTCTCTATCTGGTTTGCAGCGATCTTGACTGTGATGCCGAGACTCTCAAGGCAATCTACGAGAAACGGTGGAAAGTCGAGGTCTTCCATAAAACGCTGAAATCGAATGCGTCAATGGCCAAGTCACCGGCGCATACTGTGAGAACACAGAGTAATCATATCTTTCTTTCAATTTACTCAGCCTTCAGGTTGGAAGTATTGTCATTGAAAGTAAATCTGAATCACTTTCAGCTCAGAGCCAAAATCTATATGGCAGGGCTGAAAGCTTCGTTGGGGCAGCTGAGAGAGCTGTTAGCTGCGTAACTTCAGTTATTAAAAACTGGGGTATGCTGCAGCCGTGGTGAAAACTATTTCGTGGGCAAGCGGGATCAACGAATATGCCGGAATTACCAGAAGTTGAAACGACCCGGCGAGGTATAGAGCCTCATATTGAAGGTCACACCATTGAGGAAATCATTGTCCGTGAACCCAGACTCCGCTGGCCGGTGCCGGAGAATCTTAATCAGATACTCACTGGCAAAACCATCAGGCAGGTAAAAAGAAGAGCCAAATACCTGCTGCTGGATACCGGATCCGGCCACCTGATTCTGCACCTGGGGATGTCCGGAAGCCTGAGGGTGATAAAAACCAACACACCGCCGGAAAAACATGACCATATTGATATTCTTCTGACGGACGGCCAACGATTGAGGTACACCGACCCTCGCCGTTTCGGTGCTGTTCTCTGGTCTGAACAGCCTCTCCACGAGCACAAACTCCTGAAAAATCTGGGGCCTGAACCTCTGGACAGTGAGTTCACAGCTCAGCGACTGCTGCAAATGTCCCGAGGCAAGAACCAGTCAGTAAAGACCTTTATTATGGATAACAAAGTCGTGGTCGGTGTTGGTAACATTTATGCCAGTGAGGCGTTGTTCAAAGCCGGAATAAGACCTGGCCGGGCCTGTGGAAAAATTGCTTTTCACCGCTATCAACTGCTGGTAGATGCCATAAAAGAGACGCTGGCCAAAGCCATTGAGCAAGGTGGTACAACCTTGCGGGATTTCGTAGGCGGCGATGGCAAACCCGGTTACTTTAAACAGGAGCTGGCCGTTTATGGCCGGGCAGGCCAACCGTGCATCCAGTGCGGAACCACCATTAAGGCGATAAAACTGGGGAACCGGAGCAGCTGTTATTGCCCCCACTGCCAGCGGTGACGGACGACTGTATGTGTCTATTTACCGAAGGGAAGGTATGATTTGTGATTTATCAAGATGGTTTTCTGAACCCAGAGGTTAGCAATGAGCAACTATCAACGTAGCTCGGAAAGTAAACTGGTCTATTCCACGGATGTTGGTCGGATAAAGGAAGAATCAGTTCAACCAGAAGTAGTGGGGGATGGCAACGTTCGTGTTCGTCCGGAGAAAAAAGGAAGAGGCGGTAAAGTGGTCACGGTCATCAGCGGGCTACCACTTGCAGGCAATGAACTCAAAGCGTTTGCCAAGCAGCTGAAGAAACGCTGTGGTGGTGGCGGTGCAGTTAAAGATGGCAGTATTGAACTTCAGGGAGACCATGTGGATATCATGGTTGAACATTTGAAAAAAGCAGGTTTTGACGCAAAACGATCCGGTGGATAGTACACACCGGCTAGTACAGAAAAGCGTTACTACCGCTACAGCCCCTCGTTCCCATGCTTCCGGGCCCTGCTGGTCCGGCGTGGGAACGAGCCTGGCTGCAGAACGGAATAACCCAACCAGCAGCGGTTATGACTCAATCAGGCGGTTTTCAGCCAGTTGGCATAAGCCTGCATTTCTGCTCCCAGTTGTTTGATCAGTGGATCATCATTGTCTTTGGTAATCTCCTGCGCAGATGCCTCAATAAAACTGGCCACTGGCATGATTGCAGCGCTTGTTTGCCGACAGGCGTCAAGAATGTTATTGACAACACCCAGTGTGTTCACTCTTTGTTCCTGAATTTGGCCCGTAAACAGTTCGTTGTACCACTTTGGTGCAGTGCCGTTTTCCAGTGAAGCCATGGCTTGAATAAGCGCTTCAGGAATTTCAACGCTATTGATCCCTGTCTGGACGGCGCCAGGCTCCTCTATCTGGGTCTGGACCTCAAGAAACAGGGTGATGATCCGGCTGAACTGGTCATTCGTTAGACTCCTCTCCCTAAGCGCATCGATGATGTGTGTCCTGCATCCGGCAATAGACTGCTTTACCTGAGCGTTTATCGGTGACTGAGCAGTGATTTTCTGTAGCTCTGTATCAATGTCTTGCAATAGAACTTCTTGCCGGTTATCTGGGCAAGTCAATGTTTCAGCCAGTTGTTTGCTGAATTTGGCAAGAATCTTCGCGTGTTCCGGGCGGCTGATTTTGCCTTGTTTGTTAATGCTTTCTCTCTGCCTCCGGATTAACTCTATGGCATTGTGATAATCCGAATACTTTGCAAGCACAGCGTGCGTTAACTGTTTGTGAGCCTGGTTGGGCTCAGAAGGGCGGTAACTATTGATTTCAGCTGTCAGCTTTTCCGGTATGGATGTTATCAGACAGTCAAAAGCGTCAGCTCCCGAGATCAGACAGTCACGCTGTTGCTCAGCTCCAATCGTGTTAAACGCTTCAATCATTTCTGCAAAACGCCCCTGATCATCGGTTTTCTGACGCGAAAACATCTGCAGCAATGCATGAGTCTCATGGGGTTTATTTGCCACGTTGAGTGCTTTTTTCAGATGGGTTGGAGAGTTGAATATCTGGCCATATACATTGATAAACTGCTGATCAAAAACCTTGGCGTCAGCACGTTCTTCAGATTGGCGTAACAGCTGCCCAACGTCTTTGAACTTATTCAGTACCGCTTTCTGAGTTAACGGCGTGGGGCCATCCAAAAGCAGCTTACGGCACAGCAAGTTTAACAAATGGTATCGGCTATCGCTCTGGTCAGGTGTCAGCTCTGTTAATAACTGCCAGACCTCACCCGGCAACTTTTTATCAAATGAGGCCAGTTTGCCAATCGCCCTGTCTATTTGCATCAACACTTCCGGGGATAGCGCCGGCTCATTAGCCGATGAAACATTTTCCAGCACTGCAATGGCATCCTGGCATGCATGACAAGCCTTATCCGCATTCATTGACAACAGTTCGCACTTCTGTCTGGCCGCTGACAGAAAAGGGCTGAGAGGGACATATTTCTGATATTCCGATTCCACGTAACAGATGATGGACTGGATAGTTCTCTTCTCTGCCGCCGGACTGGCTGCATCGAGCGTTATTGCCAGTGCTCTGAGCTGCGTTGATACTAAATCTTCTGCGGAGTACGTTTGCTTCTCGCTTTTATGATGCGCCGGGGATACAGCAGCGGCAGGTTCAGCCTTAATCGTGGATAACGGCTTCGCTGAGGTGCCTGCCATATTCTGCAAAGATGCCGAAACATCGGTTTTCTGCATTGGCTGATGTAGCTCAGAATGCAGCTCAGAAGCTTCTCGCTCCAGGCGTTGAGTTAACTGTTTCTGGAGTAACTGTTCTGGCTTTAATGGTTTGGTATATTTTGCCAGCCGATTTTTAGCATCCTTCAGGATTTTCTCAACTTTAGTCAATTCATCCATTGCCGACTTTTGCAACTGATCGACTGGCTCTTGTTCTGATTTTTTCCGTGTTGACGTGAGCGCTTTTTCCAGGTTTTTAATATTTTCCAGTGGTGGCATCAATCCCCGAATCATAAGAGCCGAGATCTCAGAGGAGTGACGGTATAAAAAACGATCTTCCATCAAAAGGCTCTGGATTCTCTGGTTATAGCAGGTCATCAGCTCATGAGCCTGTTTGTAGAGTTCTGACAGACTTTTCCTGAGTTTATTCTTGTCGCTGATAGCAACTGCAAGCAGTGCATTGATGTCAGAAAAAAGCCGGTGCTCCAGCGCATTAGCGTCATCCTCCCACGGCTCCGCAGGATATTCAGTGGATTCCCCCCCCTTTTTTCCAGAAACTTCTGCAACACCAGAAGGCTCTGCAACAACCTGCCCTTTGAACTTACGGAGATCGGTCACTTGCTCACAGGGTGCCTTGCCCTCAGGATGGAATGCACCATTAATATCGAACAACGCTTCACTGCCTAACTCTTTTTTAATTTGCTCAGAATCCATGACCGTTACCCTTTCCTTGCCTTCAGGCGTTTAACCGCTACAAGCCACCAAATGTCGTTTTCTGTCTTTTGATATCACCTTCATACCGGTGGGAGTGCGCCCTGTTTACCGAGGGCCACTCATGGCTATTTACTGATAATTTCTCGGCAGGATGGCTAGATGCTGGATAACGGCTCGTCGGAAAGGGTGAGGCCGGGACAAACCGGATGCCTGCTTAAAGGGAAGCCAGTAACCCGACGAACCCCGCAGGCTGAGCGAGAATAGACCGCCCTACTGCGGATCGACCGGTGACTGCTTTTGCGTCGCCCTGGCCCTCAAAGAGGCTTTCTCTTCAGCCGACAAAAAGGCAATACTCAAGCCATTTTCCTGCGCCTGGCGGATATTATCCTGTGTCAGCCCTGCAGCAGGAGCAGCAACCTCATATTCATAGGGAAGTTCAATGCCCTCCACTGCCGGATCATCGGTATTGATGGTGGCCAAAACGCCATGATCCAGAAATTGCCTGAGTGGATGGCTCTGGATATCGGGAAAAGTGTTCGTCTGGATATTGGATGTCAGGCAAGACTCGA
Source organism: Endozoicomonas sp. SCSIO W0465 (assembly GCF_023716865.1). Lineage (NCBI taxonomy): Bacteria > Pseudomonadati > Pseudomonadota > Gammaproteobacteria > Oceanospirillales > Endozoicomonadaceae > Endozoicomonas > Endozoicomonas sp. SCSIO W0465. The sequence goes on along the minus strand of NZ_CP092417.1, from coordinate 1,419,728 downwards.
TACCAATCTTGTGTTCTGCCAGATAATCCATCAGCTCAGGATCATGGATGGCTTTTACCCCATGGCCAATCCGGGTAGCACCCAGTTCCCTGATGGCCTGCCAGATACTTTCGGGGCCTGCCGCCTCGCCGGCGTGAACGGTGATTTGCAAACCCGCATCGCGAACCTGACGGAAGTGGTCAACAAACAGTTCTCCGGGTTTGCCCAGCTCATCTCCGGCAAGATCAATGGCAACCAACTGATCTTTGAACGCAAGACAGGCATTGAGCTCGTTCTGGCAAATCTCTTGTCCAAAAGTACGGCTCAGAATGCCAATCAGGTTGGTCTTAACACCAAAGTCACGGCTGCCGGTGGTAACACCGTCAATTACAGCTTCAATAACACCTTCAGGATCAAGGTCATGGTTCATGGCCATATACCAGGGGCTGAAGCGAAGCTCGGCATAATCGATGCGGGCGTTCATGGCATCTTCAACGTTTTCATAGGCTACCCGGCGGCAAGCATCGTAATCGGCAAGAACTTTAACCCCCCAGTCCAACTTGCTGAGGAAACTGACCAGGTTCGGCTCCTGGCTCATCACCCGTACGTGGGGTATCAAGTCTTCCAGGGTATCGGCTGGCAATGGAAGGCGGTGCTTATGGCCTAAAGCAAGAATGGTTTCAGGTCGAATATTGCCGTCCAGATGACGGTGAATATCAGTAACAGGAATGGATGATGTAATCATTAATGCAGTTCCGATTGTTAGAGTTGTTGACGGAAGTATATACAGTATTTTTATTGAATTAACCTGCTATCGCTATTAATCCTGTACTGATGAAAACTTGTACCATCAGGTCACAATGCCGGTGGGGAGAGGGAAGAGGGAAGAGGGAAGAGGGAAGAGGGAAGAGCCCAGCCCCTCCTTCGGTTAGAGGCGCAGGGCTGCTGGGATGAAATGAAAACGATTATTTAATGGTTAAATTGTTTGAAGCGTTTGATCAAACCGTTGGTTGAGCTGTCCTGATCAGTCGTTTCTTCTGGTGACCGGATCTTCTCGATCAGGCGATCCCCCAGAACCTTACCCAGTTCAACGCCCCATTGATCAAAAGAGTTAATTTGCCAGATGGTTCCCTGAACAAACACCTTGTGTTCATACAAGGCAATCAGGGCACCGGTTGTTTCGGGCGTGATCTTTTCAGGAACAATCATACTGTTAGGGCGATTGCCCGGAATGACCTTATGCGGTGCCAGACGGTTCACCTCATCCGCATTCATACCGCCGGCTGACAGCTCATCCCGCACTTCGTCCAGTGTTTTCCCCTGCATCATGGCCTGACTCTGGGCCAGTGCATTGGTAAACAGCCACGGATGCTGTTCGCCAATCGGGTTATGGGTTGTAGCCGGGGCGATAAAGTCCACAGGAATCAGTCGGGTTCCCTGGTGCAGTAACTGATGGTAAGCGTGCTGGTCATTGGTTCCGGTACCGCCCCAGATCACTGATCCGGTCTGGTAGGGAACGGTACTGCCATCCTCACGGGTACGCTTACCGTTACTTTCCATATCGACCTGCTGCAGGTGACCAGGCAGATCACGCAGGAAGTAGTCATAGGAGATCACGGCATGGGACTCTGCTCCCATAAAGTTCTGATACCAGACCCCCAGCAGGCCGGCTATGACCGGCATATTTTCTGCCAGAGGGGCTGAACAAAAGTGCTGATCCATGGCTTCAGCACCTTTCAACAAGCGCTCGAAGTTGTCATAACCTACCACCATGGAAATCAGCAGACCGATGCTGGACCACAGTGAGTAGCGGCCACCAACCCAGTCCCACAGGGGCAGGGTGTTTTCCTGGGCAATACCAAACTGGTCGATCGCTTTCAGATTGGTGGAGATAGCCATAAAGTGCTTGCGGATATCCTGCTCGGCACAGCCTTTTTCGATCATCCAGGCCCTGGCTGCCTGGGCATTCTGCAGGGTTTCCAGGGTACCAAAAGACTTGGAGGCAACGATGAACAGCGTGGTTTCCGGATCGATTTTACCCAGGACTTCAGATAACTCGTTCGGGTCAATATTCGCCACAAAGTGATGTTCCAGGCCCTTGACATGGTATGGGGTCAAGGCATTGATAGCGGTTTTCAGCCCCAGATAGGAGCCACCGATTCCGATGTTAACGATGTGCCGGATCGGTTTGCCGGTATGGCCGAGCCACTGTCCGGAGTGAACCTGTTCCGTCATGGCCTGCATACGGGCGCGGGTCTCACGGATCACTGGCATGATGTCTTGACCATCGACCATCACCGGAGCATCACCAAAGCTTCTCAGGGCCGTATGAAGCACCGCCCGTTGTTCCGTGTAATTGATCTTTTCACCGGCAAACATGGCCGTACGGGCATGGGTCAGGTGCGCCTGATCTGCCAGCTTTACCAGAGATGCCATCACCTCATCGTTAATCAGGTGCTTTGAGTAATCGAGGAACAGGCCAGCAGCTTCAAGGCTGTATCGATCAAATCGGTTGGGATCTTCAGCAAACAGGTCGCGCAGATGAGTAGTGGCCATTTGTTGCTGAAGGGCAGCCAGATCTTTGGATGCGGGCAGGTGATCCAGAGCAGTAGAGTTACTCACAGTCTTGCCTCATGAGATAAGGATGGAGTGCGGAGGCCGGTTAGGCCGTGATAAGCGGGCAAATATACAATAGATGTATCCGAAGTAAAAAGATCCGGATGCCGCCGCGACGGATATTTTTGCTGAGGAGTTGTCTGGCAATAACTTCCGTATTTTCATTGCCTGACTCCGTTCGGACTGAGCTTGTCGAAGTTCGGTGGCACGACCCTTCGACAAACTCAGGGTGAACGGAAATCGGGAACTTATTAACTCAAGTTACGCACCTTGCTGAAAATCAGCCATTATTGGTGGCATGAAAAATGATCTCATAGAACTTTATTCTGACTACCTGTTGTCGTCGTCTGGGAAGACCACTGCAACGGGAGTGTCAGAGCTTTTGGATAATGTCTACAGTCATGACCAATTCACCCGATTGCTTTCAAACAATGAGTTTACCAGTCGTGACTTATGGCTTTACGTTAAACCCGTCGTGCGACAGGTTGAGTGCAGTGATGGGGTTTTGATCTTTGACGATACGATTCAGGAAAAGCAGTTCAGCAAAGAGAATGCCCTGAACACCTGGCATTTTGATCATACAAAAAATCGCACCGTGAAAGGTATAAATCTGCTCAATGCACACTACCATGCCGGAGATGCGTCGATTCCTGTCGCCTATAAATTGATCGAGAAAACCATCCTGTACACCGACTTGAAGACAAAAAAGGTAAGACGATATGCAGAGCAAACCAAAAATGAAATGATGCGGGAGATGCTGATGATTTGCTGCCATAACCAGCTTATGTTCCGCTATGTCCTTGCAGATAGCTGGTTTTGCTCAAACGACAATATGATGTTTATTCGACACGACTGTAATAAACATTTCCTGATGGCGATGAAGTCAAACCGCAAGGTATCCCTCAGTCTGGACGACAAATTACAAGGCCGTTCACAGCGTATAGATACTGTTGATTTTTCAGAAGATAAGCCTGTACAAGGGTGGATAGCAGGTGTCGATTTCCCTGTTCTGCTATACCGTCAGGTCTTTAAAAACAAAGACGGAAGCACAGGCATTCTCTATCTGGTTTGCAGCGATCTTGACTGTGATGCCGAGACTCTCAAGGCAATCTACGAGAAACGGTGGAAAGTCGAGGTCTTCCATAAAACGCTGAAATCGAATGCGTCAATGGCCAAGTCACCGGCGCATACTGTGAGAACACAGAGTAATCATATCTTTCTTTCAATTTACTCAGCCTTCAGGTTGGAAGTATTGTCATTGAAAGTAAATCTGAATCACTTTCAGCTCAGAGCCAAAATCTATATGGCAGGGCTGAAAGCTTCGTTGGGGCAGCTGAGAGAGCTGTTAGCTGCGTAACTTCAGTTATTAAAAGACAATTGCTAAGGGGCGGGGAAAGATCCGGGCAAATTGATGAAGCGAGTTGAAAACGAAGAAGCTTCTGCTAAAAGTTATTGGTCTTGATTCTGATATAGATACTGGGAAATTCCGTCATGCAGGTTCCAGCTATTGGCTCTTTGAGCAATAACCACCGGGGTGATATCAGCACCTCTGAAAACCCTCCCGGACACGCTGGTATCCCGGTAAACGAGGTGCCAACCGGTTACCTCCTTGAAACCAGGCGCGGGCGTCATCCACAGGTCACTTGTCCTCAGGCCTGTTCCATTGGGGAATCAGGTCATTCGGTACGTCCAGTGTCTATCAATCCAGCAATCAGCCTGCGATCATCAGATATTGCTGCGGGCGCTCCGGAACAGCTACCGGCAAGCTCTGGAAGATGTGCATCCGGAATGAGACCTGGCAGTTCTGTTTCAACCAGCCTTGTTTCAACCAGCACTGTTTCGACCAAAAGGGAAAATCCGGTTGAATCTCAAAAAAAGCCATCGAGTGCTGGCTCAGATAATGATCCGGTACCACGGAAACAGGCAAAAATAGCCCCAGACACAGTGAGCGAAAACAGCACCAGTCCCGGCAGTGATGACGCCCGGATCAGGGCGTTGCGCGTTCTCACTGAAATGTTCCACGACCCGGAAAAGGTGAATTTACCCGCCCCCTTTGGTGAAGCGATCCATCCCCTGCTATTCGCTGCCCGGGCAAACAAGACCAATCTGGTGCAGTTGGCACTGACGACAGGCGCCAGGCAGGATGTCATGTACCTGGGGATGAATGCACTGCTCTTTGCCGTGGAAAACAGAAGCATGGCGATACTGAATCTGCTGGCAGAACGGCACGACTTTAAGGATATTATCAATATCAGGAATCCGGAAAGCCTGACCCCGGTTATGCAGGCGGCTGTCAATAAGCACTGGCCAATGGTGGCAAGATTGCTTGACCTTGGCGCAGACGTTGAGTTGCTGGACAGAAATGATTGCACATTACTTATCCATATTCTCGACCGGGTAAGAGAGGGCAACCGTTTCCACCGGCAAGCAGTTCTTCTGGCAAGGCGGTTGATCACCGGTGGATGTCAGGTTAATACGGAGATTGACCGGGCCCCCTGCCCGTTGAGCGCTGCTGTTGGTAGCGAGTGTCGCCCGCTGGTATTGCTGCTGCTGGGCAACAAGGCGGACGTTAATCACCGGGAATACGATACCGGTGAAACAGCATTATTCCATGCTGTCAGATCAAACAATCAGGATATTACCAACTGCCTTCTGGAGTACGGTGCTGACCCGAATATTGTATCATCTGCTTCACAATCCCCATTCTCGTTAGCTGCGACTCTCGGCAGATTGCGGTTAGTCACTGACATGCTGGAGTCTAACCGGGTTGATTACTGGCGATTGATGCCGGATGGCGTGACCTCACATCTGGAACGGGTTTTCGAGGGGCTGGAGTTGGCTTCCGCTCATCATGCGCAAGCTGATAATCAACCGCAGCCATTGTCCCGTGCAGACATGATCAATTTATTACAAACGTTTGGCGTCGATACTGCCCGGCTTCATCTGGAACAAAGAGGGTTATAAGCGTCATTTATTCCCGATATTCCCGATGATTTCGATCACTCCGACCCCAACACTGGAAAGATCACAGGTTCGTAGTCTTAGCGCTTGAAGCAGACATTATCAATCAGCCGTGCTTTGCCCAGATAGCCAGCAGCAAGAATGACCAGTGACGGTTCATTATGCGTTGCAGGCAGCAAGGTTTCCGGATTACAGATATTAAAGTAGTCTGGCTTGAACCCGGCCCGGGCCATTTTGGCAAACGCATTTCTGCGCAGCAGGTCAAAGTCGGTTTCGCCCGCCTGGATAGCTTCTCTGGCTTCAGTCAGGCAGAGATAAAGCGCCGGAGCGATCTCGCCTCTCTCTTCCGGTGTCAGATAACCATTACGTGAACTCATGGCCAGGCCGGTTGGCTCACGGGCAATTGGGGCACCGAGGATTTCCACCGGCATCACCATATCGTTGACCATTTTACGAATGATGGTCAGCTGCTGGAAATCTTTCTCGCCAAATACCGCGATATCCGGACGAACAATGTTGAACAGTTTGGTAACGACGGTTGCAATGCCACGGAAGAAACCGGGTCGGGTGTTCCCGCAGTGCATACCATCAAGTACCTCAACACTGACGTGTGTGTGGTTTTCACTGCCTTCCGGATAGATTTCATGGGTACTGGCAGCATAGAGCAGATCAACACCGTGATCCATTAGCAGCTGCTGGTCCTGCTCCATGGTGCGTGGATAGGAATCGTAATCTTCGTTGGGGCCAAACTGCAGTGGGTTGACATAAATACTGACCACAACAAAATCGCAGCTTTCCTTTGCTTTCTCCACCAGAGTCAGGTGCCCGCCGTGCAGGTTCCCCATGGTCGGAACAAAACCAATAAGTAGCCCCTGAGATCTGCGGGCGCCAACGATATCCTGAACTTCAGCAATAGAGTGTACAGTTTGCATGATGGATGCTATCCGCTTATTCGAATCCGTGTTCTGAGCCAGGGAATGTGCCGTTCTTTACTTCTTTCACGTAGGCAGCAACGGCATCCTGTGCAGAACCACCTTCGGCCATAAAGTTTTTAACGAATTTGGGTTTGCGTCCGGCTGTCATATTAAGCATGTCGTATATCACCAGTACCTGACCGTCAGTGTCAGCACCGGCACCAATACCGATAACCGGAATCTGAACCGCTCGGGTGATTTCCCGGGCTAGGACAGAGGGTACGCATTCAAGCACCAGAATGGCAGCGCCAGCCTTTTCCAGCTGGATGGCTGCTGCCATCATGGCAGTGGCGCGCGCTTCATCCCTGCCCTGAACCTTGTAGCCGCCCAGAACATGCACGGACTGCGGCGTCAGGCCAAGGTGTACACAGGAAGGGATACCCTGCTCACGCAGTCGGGTAACAATGGGTGCCAGCCAGGCTTCACCTTCCAGCTTGACCACTTCAGCACCGGCCTGCATAAGGCGGGTTGCGTTGCTCAATGCCTGTTGCTCATTGGTGTAGGAAGCGAAAGGCAGGTCTGCCATTAACAATGAGTCACCTGCTTTCATACTGACACAGCGGGTGTGATAACACATGTCGTCTACAGTAACGGGAACTGTACTGGTTTGTCCCTGACAAACATTGCCAAGAGAGTCACCAACCAGTATCACTTCCACGCCCTGACTGCTGGCCAGGTGAGCCTGGGTGGAATCGTAGGCAGTCAGGCTGGTGAATTTCTCACCCGCTTTTTTCATCCCGGACAAGATACTTAGGGTGACTTTAGCCATGGGTAAAGACCTTGATTAGTTGCAGTCGCGGATTATACGAGAAGAGTGAATGCTTGTCAGTTAAGGGCTTGGCGCAACGTTCAAAGCAAATAGTTGTTCCCGGATTTTGTCTCCCGGCCCCATTGAACCGCAAACATCATGGCACATTGCCAGAACTTAAATCCATGGATAGTTTTCTGCTATGACCCTTAGCCCCCGGTAACCCAGTTTATCAACCATGGCCTGCAACGCAGTGCCGTCCGGAAGTTCAAGGTCAGGAGCCACATCCAGCAACGGGCAGAGTACAAAGTTGCGAACCTGCATCTGGTAATGAGGGATGGTCAGCCTTTGTGATTCAATACGCTGGTTGCCAAACAGGATGATATCCAGATCCAGAGTCCTTGGCCCCCAGCGTACTGATCGAACACGGCCATGTGAGTTTTCTATGGACTGCAAAGCATCCAGGAGCTGGAGTGGCGTTAAAGTTGTGGTAATTGCCACCACCGCATTGCAATAATCCGGCTGACCCGGAGGGCCAACGGGATCACTTCGGTAAAGCCTGGAACAACCACAAACCGTCATCTGTGGCGAACTGTCAATAGTATCGACGGCTCTTTGCAGCTGAAGCTCTGGCTGCTCAAGATTGCTACCCAATGCCACATACACGGTTTCTGCCATCAGGATTCTCCGGATTGGCTGTTGGATGAAGCATTGTCAGAATATGGCTTTCGTCTGCGCCGCCGACGCTTATTTCCCGGTTTTTTCTGGCTTCCATGGCTGGAAAGTGACCTGATCATCGCATAGCGACCATGCTCGTCTAATTCCTGGATTTCCGTCCACCATTGTCCTGCAGCAGACAGGTTTTCGCCGGATTGCTCCCTGAGGACCAGAAAGTCATAAGCGGCACGGAACTTGGGGTGTGCCAGCAACGTTTCGATCAATTTAGGCTGCCTGCGTTCAAGTCGGATTTGCAGATCCCAGATATCACGAACCATCATGGAGAAACGACGGGGAATAGCGGTGTGATTACACTGGTTAGTGATGACCGTCATGGATGCCTGTTGAAAGGCCGGAACAGGGGGTATTCCCTGATCCATAAGCTCCCGGGCCATTCGTCTCATGGGGGGCCATAAAAGAGCAGCGAACAGGAATGCCGGGGTAACCGGACGGTTTTGCCTGACACGCTGGTCGGTACTGTTCAATGCTTCAATAATCAGGTTACCGGCATGTCTGTCCTGCTCTTGCAAACAATGCTCGGTTGCCGGAAAAAGCGGACCGAACAACTGGTACTCCCGGAGTAGTTCAAAAGTACGGACGCCCTCACCAGACTGCAGCAGTTTCAGAACCTCATCAAACAGTCGTGCGGCTGGAATATCGCGCAACAGATGCCCAAGCTCTCGAATGGGCTGCTCTGTTTCCGGTGCCAGACTGAAGTTGAGCTTGGCAACAAACCGTATCGCCCTGAGCATGCGAACCGGGTCTTCATGGTAACGGGTGACCGGGTCGCCAATCAGTCGCAGGGTACCCGTGCGAATGTCATCAACCCCATGGCAGAAATCAACAACGCTGAAATCGCGCCCATCGTAGTAAAGGGCGTTGACGGTGAAATCACGGCGCAGGGCATCATCTTCCATCGTGCCATAAACATTATCCCTGAGAATTCTTCCGGATTCAGAGTGGCGGGACTTTTCCTGACCATGGTGCTGCTCATGATTGGCACGGAAGGTGGCTACTTCAATCATTTCACGGCCAAACAGGACATGAACCAGCTTAAAGCGTCGACCAATCAGCCTGGAATTTCGAAACAATCTGCGGACGTCTTCAGGGCTCGCATTGGTCGCAATATCAAAGTCTTTGGGATGAAGATCAAGGTAGAGATCCCGGATGCACCCGCCGACCAGGTAAGCTTCATAGCCCTGACTGTTTAACCGATTAATGACTTTCAGCGCATTATCGTTAATGTGCCGACGGGAAACCGGATGCTTATCTCTTGGGATAATCGTTTTCCGAGGTTCTCGCGTGATATTGAATGGGGGCTGGAGGTGCTTTGCCTGCTTTCTGTTACGCATAAGCCAGAAAATAAGTGTGCCTCCAAGCACCAGGACAGCAATTGCTATTATATAACTGATCATTCCGGTGCCTGGGATCATAGATTTTGCAGGGATTGTGTAATGTGTGTAAGAAGTTGCATGGATAAAGTGGGTTACCGTGGTTGTTTGTGACTCTTGAGCTGTCCTGATACCTGTCCTGATACCTGTCCTGAAGGGCAGGAACATAAGGATCAGAGCTTATGATAGCACTGGCTCTGTTGTCACTCCATTTGTCTTGGCATCAGCGACAACTGTTGTCGATTCTGGTCAATGAACTGATCAATGAGCTTCAAGATTTACAATAATTTTCTGATTAAGATCCCCTTTTTCAGGAAACGTTTTGTGCAATTTATCAATGAATATAATGTCAGGAGAATACGCTAATGAGTTCGGGTCATCAAAAGAAAGTCGCCGTCATCCTCTCCGGGTGCGGTGTTTATGATGGTGCTGAAATTCAAGAATCAGTACTAACGCTACTGAGTATTGTGCAACAGGGAGCGGCTTATCAGTGCTTTGCTCCTGATATCAATCAATACCATGTCATTAACCATTTGACCGGCGAAGAAAGCCGGGAACAGCGAAACGTTCTGGTGGAGGCTGCCAGAATAGCACGAGGGGAGATCAAACCCCTGACAACTCTGAAGGTCGCTGACTTTGATGCCCTGATAGTTCCCGGTGGCTTTGGAGCAGCGAAAAACCTGTCAGATTTTGCTTTCAAAGGTGCTGAACTGCATGTTCAGGTTGATATGATGGTTGCCGTTAAGGCGTTCGCGGAAGCCGGCAAGCCCATAGGCCTGATATGTATTGCTCCCGCCATGGCCGGGCGTATTTTTGCAGAAGGTGTTATCGCCACCATCGGTAACGATGTGGCTACTGCTGAAGCAATGGAGCAGACCGGAGTCACTCATCAGTCCTGTACTGTTGAGGATATTGTCGTTGATGAGACTCATAAACTGGTGACGACTCCAGCTTATATGCTGGCAAATAATATCAGTGAGGCGGCGACAGGTATCAGTAAATTAGTCACTAAAGTCCTTTCATTGACAAAGCAGCTCGCTGCAGCTGAAAGCATGTAAGCTACCGGGGAATCAGCACATATAACTTGCCCGGCTCCTGTTGTGGCCCTGCAATCAGGGCGGCATCGTTGCCAATACCCATATAGATGTCTCCCCGGACGGGGCCCTTTATTGCGCTTCCGGTATCCTGGGCAACCATCAGCTGCTGGAATTTCTCACCGGTGGCAGTGAGGCGGGTATCGAGCCACACCGGCAAGCCAAGGGGAATATAAGATGGATCGACGGCCAGTGTTCTTCTCGTGGTAGCTGGCACGCCCTGAGCAGTGATGGCTCCTTCATCAGAAAAACTGAAAAAGATGTATCGCGGGTTCTGGTTGAGTAGCCATTCTCTCTTGTCAGGATTTTTTTCAAGCCATGACCGGATGGTTTGCATGGATACGTCTTCAAGCTCCCCCTTCTGTTTCAGTATTTTCCCAATAGCCACATATTGGTGGCCATTATTGCCAGCATATCCAACATGAATGATCTTTCCGTCAGGCAGTTCGACATTCCCTGATCCCTGAACCTGCAGGAAGAACTTATCAACAGGATTGCTCAACCAGATGAGCACATCGCTGGTTTTCGCTGTCTGTTGATCGATCTCTGCCCGGCTGCCATAGGGTTTCAGAAAACCTTTCTCAACCCGACCAACCAGCCCCTGTCCACTGAGCCCGAAATCAGCAAGACGCACTTTGACCAGATCATGAGGAAGTTTCAAAAGCGGAATCGAGTAATCTTCACTGGGAGCCAGACTACCCGGAATTACAGGAGAGTAATAAGCAGTAAATAAGCCTTTTTTCTGGGGAGAGACCTGTACCGGCGTGAAGTTTTGCTCAAAAAAGGCTTTCAGTTGACGGTCGGGGGTCTGCATCAGTTCTTTACACAACAACTGCCACTGCTGGTAGTTACCCCAGGGGTTTCTGTCGGTCAGCACCGAACGGTTCAGGTGCTTGCAACTGTTTAGCAAAGCCGGTCTTACGGCAATAGCCTGTTCCTGGTTCCAGCCCTCCAGGTCACTGAAGGTTAATGGCTGTTGTTCTGATGCTTTGGTCAATAACCCACAACCACTGAATAGCAGAGTGAACAGAAAAGGAATAAACCTGAAAGCGCTTCCGGTGACTGACTTGGAAAAGCTGAAAGTAGCGTGTTTGAAGTGCTGATATGCAAAGATCACGTGAATGCTTCTGATTGATAGGGACGGTTAAATCGAGAACCAGATGCTTGCAGCGTCAGGCAAGCACTGGTTCGACATTATAGAAGAAGCTTACGAAGCTAAACACTCATTCATGCTGCCGGGAATTGTCAGACACCAGGTTCTGGCATATCACTCATCAGCTTGGCCACTTCCTGATCAATATAATACAGGCCTTTGTTTTCCATGCCGATCATATCAATTTTATCGAGAATCGATTTGAACAGCTTCTCTTCTTCGTGCTGCTCCGCAACGTACCATTGCAGGAAATTGAAGGTGGAGTAATCCTGCTCGGTAAATGCGGTATGGGCCAGCGCATTGATCTTCTGAGTAACGGTACACTCATGTTCATAAGTCGCAAGGAACACATCCCGGATAGATGCATACTCATAGGGAGGCGCATCAATACCGCCAAGAATGGCCATCGCTCCGGTTTCGTTTACGTAGTCAAAGAGCTTCTGCATATGCTCCATTTCTTCCCGGGCATGGCGGCGGAGAAAGTGATTGCAACCGTCCAGCCCCTGGCTTTCACACCAGGATGCCATTTGCAGATACAGATTTGAGGAGTAAAACTCCAGATTAATCTGTTCATTTAACTTGTCGATCATGGTTTGGCTGAGCATGGTGACTCCTGACTTTTTCAGTATTTGAATTATTAGGGCCTGTCGACGTTTCCCGGGTAATCGCAACCGACTGTATAGGCTGGTTACGAATAAGGCTCTTGTAGGATTTCAGACTGCTACTGGGTTGAACATTGCTGAAGCCCTTTATCTACAAAGGTTGTCAGCATATTGTCCGGTAATGTTGCTCAATCCTTGTTTTTCGTGACCTACAGTCAGTTTTCACTGTAGAGCAGTTCGTAATCAAAATAGAGCCACGAATAATTACCCATGACCTTATAAAAGGTCTGGTTTTGAGGGAAATTATAATACCAATTCTAACGACATTGCAGCAGGTATTGATTGCAACAGACTGCACCAATGACAACCAGACCGGCTATAAGCCGGGATGGGGCAGAGCCGGACTTCGAACAGGCTCCACAAGCACCACGCCCAATAAGTAGCTAACCATATGAAACAGCGGAAGCGGCGTACACCTGTCCAAAAGTGGGAGTTAACGTCCTGAAAATAATGTTAGACATGACATCTCTGTACTAACCTTTTCAGCAGCTTTTTTCCCTAATTGCCTCTGAATTGCCTGATGACAGGGTTTATCATGTTAATACCTGCTACACAGAAAAAAACTTACACATCTTCTCAATGTGAAACTAACCCGTTTATTCCTGAACAAGCTGCTCAATTCCACAGTCGAAGCATTACTATGTTACCAACGGAATTATTGTTTCACATAGCCGGTCATTTATCACTTAAGGATGTGAGTAGTTTGGCAATGGTTTCCCGAAGGTTGCACTTGGTAATGTGCGAATATGGATTAATCAGAATTCTTCAGTACTACGGGAATCTGAGCAAAAATGAACAGCAGTTTTACCAGAATCTGAGTATTGCCAACCCACCACTGATTCATCACCTGCAAACCTCAAAAATGTCAATCATTGCCGGGCAATCTCAATGCACTGACAATCTTCCGGCAATCTGTGCATATCACGCTTATCATTTGCGCAATGAAACCACTAATGCTAAATCCCTTGATTTTGTACTAAACAAGTCATTTGTCAGAGAAGAGCATATTAGTAATTACTATATCAATAGTAATCACAGTCGTTTAATCATTAAAGATCATGGTAATTCCCAGCTTTCAATCTGGACGGCAGGAAACAATGGTTCCTGGAACAGAGAGTTCACCATTGAGCTTCTCCATTTCCCCAAGTGCTTTAAAAAAATGGGTAAATACCATGGCGATACTATTGTTGTACCTGTTGCCCCTCCCTCTGCTTATGCTTATGCTGGTGCTGGTGCTGGTGCTGGTGCTGATGAGCATGTGCATCCAAAGCATGGTGCTAAAGATGATTTACTGTCGTTTATCCAACGGGATGAAAACGGCTCCTGGGCTGAAACTCAGCGAATGACTGTCGAAGCACTTTTTTCCAACACTCATAATAGGCATTTTAAATATTTCTATTATGAGGTTTCACCCGACGGCAAATCTCTGATCTATTCTGATCATAATCGTGACAGATTATTGATTCTTGGCCAGGAATTGGATAACCAATGGGCCATCAAAGGTGATTTTCCATGGGACACTGACAAGAAATTCAGCCCGGACAACAACCATGTTGCCATAGGTGAATCATCACCTATCAGTTTCTTTAGCAAGCAAAAGGATGGCTGCTGGATAGCCACCGGAATACTGGAATTTGAATTTTATGCAACGACTCTGACTGAAGCCGGAATGGATGAGGATATTGTCGGTTTTAACACCATTGCATTCAGTCCGGACAGTCGACATTTTGTTGCATGTTTCGATGACGCTCAGGAAGATTGCGCTGATGTGCCAATTTATGTAGAGGATTTCTTTGTCGTTGTTTTTAGTCTTGGCGATGATGGTCAATGGTCTGAAGCGATAACAATGACCAAACATCAGCTGGGTCCAATCCAAGCGACGTTGCTGAATGCAACCTTCAGCCCCAATAGCAGGTATCTGGTTATTTATGGCGAACACGGTTTGGATGTCTGCCATTTAACAGATGACAACCGTTGGGTGGCTGAATTGGAATATTACAAATTGCCTCCCACAGGCTACCACTCTTCCTGGTCAGAAGCCGAATCAACGGTGCGATTCAATACCTGCTCCTCGTTATTTGCTCTGTTTCAGGAGGGATATGCCATGGTGTGGCAATTGAATGACTCCGGGGTGTGGGAGTGCCAGCACAGATTTACTTATCCCACTGTAAGTCATCGCCTATCTGGCCCCTCCATAGATTACACTACCCAGCAGCTAAGCCCGGACGGAAACACGATTGTTTTTATTGATCTTCGTTGGAGGTTAAAGATGTGGGTGCAAAAGCAACACGGAAAATGGACCCGGCAAACTCCAGCCCCTGGCTTGCAATTCTGTGATTTGCTTTTTAATCAAGGGGGCTACCTTTTAGCTGGTCTTCCTGTTAACGACAAATCTTGCCTGATTGTGCTGGGCATAACCCCGGATGGCATTTGGCAGGAAAAGGGTCGCCTGCAAACGGAGGGCAACATTATCCACTTCGACTTTAGTCCTTGTGGTCACTCTATAGCGGTTAGCTATAGAGTGAGAAACCAGAAAATACTGTCCTTTTGGCAGATAGAATGGGAGCCTGGCGGGCAACCAGCAATGAATTCAACAAATTCCAGGAATCCTGCCTATACCAGCTGGTTTTGATCAAATTGCTTCCTTAATGATTTAAGGACAGGGTTTATTATGTTAATACCTACTACACAGAAAAAACCTTGTTTATCTGTTCTGAGTGCAGCGAATCCGGCTATTCCTGAACAAGCCGCTCAATTCCACCATCGGGGCATTGCTCAGCTTCCGACGGAATTGCTATTGCACATTACCAGACATTTGTCACTTAAAGATGCGTGTAATTTGGCTCTGACTTCCCGAAGGATGCACGCTGTACTGGACGAATATGGATTGTTTGAAGTGGTTCGGCCCTATAGAAGTCTGAGCAAAAATGAACAACTATTTTACCGGGATCTGAGTATTACCAACCCGCAACTGATTGATCATCTGCGAAAATCGAAAATAACACTCATTGCCAGGCGAGCTGATTGCACTGAGAGTCTTCCGGCAATTTGCGCACATCACGCTTATCATTTACGCCATCAAATCACCAATACCGAGTCCGTTAATTTTGTGCTGAAAAAATCGTTTGGCCGGGAAGAATACATTAGTGATTACTATCTCAACGATAATCACAGTCGTTTGATCATTAAAGATAATCGTAACTCTCAGTTGTCTATCTGGACGACGGAAAATAATGGTTCCTGGAGCAGGGAATTCATTATTGAAAGCCACCGTTTCTTCAAATGCTTTGACAGCATTGATCGATACCATGGCAATACTTTTTTTTTGCCTGTTGATCCTCCCTCTGCTAATAGAGATTATTTTTCGAAGTATTATACCAACGATACTTTGCTGTCGTTTATCCAACGGAATGAGACCGGCAAATGGGCTGAAAGACAGCAAATGACTGTCAGTGAGCTTTTTCCTTATGCTGCTGATGTTTGTGGTGAGCAAGGTAATTATTTTAACTATTTCTCTTATCAGGTTTCGCCCGACGGAAAACTACTGATCTATTCTGAATCCATCGACAAGTGCTATATTCTTGGCCAGAAATTTGATGGTGAATGGGCTATTAAAGGTTGTTGTCCATGGAGTCACCAGATAATTTTCAGCCCGGATAGCAATCATATTGCCACAGGTGATAATGAACGCATCGAATTCTTTGGAAAACAAAAGGATGGCAGCTGGTTAGCCAATGGGATGCTGAACTTTAAATTATATGCAAGGGCTCTAATAGAAGGCAAAGCAGGTGAAGATGTTGCTGGTTTTAATACAACGGCATTCAGTCCGGACAGTCAATATTTTATTGCCTGTTTTCATGATGCCGGGGACGATGACAGCGACTGGCCAATTTATGTAAAGGATTTCTTTATCATTGTTTTTAGCCTTGACGATAACGGTCAATGGACTGAGACGATAAAAATCACCAAGCATCAACGGCAGCCAACCAACACAGTATTACTGGAAGCAACCTTCAGTCCCGATAGCCGATACCTGGTTGTTCATGGCGAAAGCGGTTTGGATATCTGGCATTTAACGGATGACAACCGTCATGTAACTGAAATAAAAGATCATGAAGGCTTCCAAAAGGAAATAATAAGTCTTTTTCCGGATTCAACGGTGACATTCAATACCTGCTCCTCGGCATTTGTGCTGCTTCAGGAGGGATATGCAATGGTTTGGCATTTGAATGACTCCGGAATGTGGGATTGTCAGTACAGCTTTACTTATCCGTATGGCAGGATAGGTCTTCGCAATGAAGACAATTCCACTGTCCATCCTATCCAGAAGGTCAGTCCGGACGGAAAATCAATTGTTTGTACTGACGATCGGGGGAGGTTGGATATCCGGGTACAAAAGCAATACGGTGAATGGACCCGGCAAACTCCTGGTTTTCAATTCTGTGATTTGGTTTTTAATCAAGGGGGCTACCTTTTAGCCGGTCTTCCTGTTGACGACAGATCTTGCCTGATTGTGCTGGGCATAACCCCAGATGGCATCTGGCAAGAAAAGGGTCGCCTGCAAGCGGAGGGCAACATTATCCGCTTCAACTTTAGCCCTTCCGGTCACTCTATAATGGTCCGATCCAGGGATGGAGGCCGGAAAATCCTTTCTTTTTGGCAAATAGAACGACAGTCTGACAGGCAACAAGCAATGAATTCACCAAATTCTCAGAATTCTGTTTATGCCAGCTAATTTTGAGAAGATTTTCCTTAATTCTTTAATGACAGGGTTTATCATGTTAATAACTGCTGCACCGAAAGAAATTTGTCCATCTTCTCTGTGTGAAACGAACCCGGTTATTCCTGACCAATCTGCTCAATTCCACAGTCGAAGCATTACTATGTTACCAACGGAATTATTGTTTCACATAGCCAGTCATTTATCACTTAAGGATGTGAGTAGTTTGGCAATGGTTTCCCGAAGGTTGCACTTGGTAATGTGCGAACATGGATTAATCAGAATTCTTCAGTACTACGGGAATCTGAGCAAAAATGAACAGCAGTTTTACCAGAATCTGAGTATTGCCAACCCACCACTGATTCATCACCTGCAAACATCAAAAATGTCAATCATTGCCAGGCACTCTCAATGCACTGACAATCTTCCGGCAATCTGTGCATATCACGCTTATCATTTGCGCAATGAAACCACTAATGCCAAATCCCTTGATTTTGTACTAAACAAGTTATTTGGCAGAGAAGAGCATATTAGTGATTGCTCTCTCAATAGTAATCACAGTCGTTTAATCATTAAAGATGATGGTAATTTCCAGCTTTCAATCTGGACGGCAGGAAACAATGGTTCCTGGAACAGAGAGTTCACCATTGAGCTTCTCCGTTTCCCCGATTGCTTTGAAAAAATGGGTAAATCTCATGTCGATACTATTGCTATACCTGTTGATCCTCCCTTTGCTGATGCTGATGCTGATGCTGATGAGCCTGTGTATTCAAAGCATGGTGCTAAAGATGATTTACTAGCGTTTATTCAACGGGATGAAAGCGGCTCCTGGAATGAAACTCAGCGAATGACTGTCGAAGCGCTTTTTTCCAACACTTGTGGTAGGCAAGATACTAATTTTAGAAATTTCTCTTATAAGGTTTCACCCGACGGCAAATCTCTGATCTATTCTAATCGTGACAGATTCTTCATTCTTGGCCAGGAATTGGATGGCCAATGGGCCATCAAAGGTGATTTTCCATCATGGAACCGTGACAAGCAATTCAGCCCGGATAGCAACCATATTGCCATAGGTGAATCATCAACTATCAGATTCCTTGGAAAGCAAAAGGATGGCAGCTGGATAGCCACCGGGATACTTAAATATGCATTTTATGCAGCGACTCTAACTGAAGCCAGAATGGATGAGGAAATTGTTGGTTTTAACACCACTGCATTCAGTCCGGACAGTCGACATTTTGTTGCATGTTTCGATGACGCTCAGGAAGATTACGCTGATATGCCAATTTATGTAGAGGATTTCTTTGTCGTTGTTTTTAGTCTTGGTGATGATGGTCAATGGTCTGAAGCGATAACAATGACCAAACATCAGCTGCATTCAACCCAGGAGATGTTGCTGAATGCAACCTTCAGCCCCGATAGCAGGTATCTGGTTATTTATGGCGAACACGGTTTGGATGTCTGCCATTTAACAGATGACAACCGTTGGGAGACTGAATTGCAATATTACCAATTGCCTCCCACAGGCTTCGAATCCTGTCTAGAACCCGAATCAATGGTGAGATTCAATACCTGCTCCTCGACATTTGTTCTGTTTCTGGAGGGAGATGCCATGGTTTGGCAATTGAATGACTCCGGGGTGTGGGAGTGCCAGCACAGGTTTACTTATCCGACGTCCAGTATAAAATATCGCTTTTATGGCCCCCCCAATGCTTACACTATCCAGCAGCTCAGCCCGGACGGAAACACGATTGTTTTTACTGATAGTCGTTGGAGGTTAAATATGTGGGTGCAAAAGCAACACGGTGAATGGACCCGACAAACTCCAGCCCCTGGTTTGCAATTCTGTGATTTGGTTTTTAATCAAGGGGGCTACCTTTTAGCCGGTCTTCCTGTTGACGACAGATCTTGCCTGATCGTGCTGGGCATAACCCCGGATGGCATCTGGCAGGAAAAGGGTCGCCTGCAAGCGGAGGGCAACATTATCCACTTCGACTTTAGTCCTTGCAGTCATTCTATAGCGGTTAGCTATAGAGTGAGAAACCAGAATATCCTGTCCTTTTGGCAGATAGAGTGGGAGCCTGGCAAGCAACCAGAAATGAATTCACCACATTCTCAGAATCCCGCCTTTGCCAGCTAATTTTGAGAAGACTTTTCCTTAATTCTTTAATGACAGAGTTTATCATGTTAATACCTGCTGCACCGAAAGAAATTGGTACATCTTCTCTATGCGAAACGAACCCGGTTATTCCTGAACAATCTGCTCATTTCCACAGTCGAAGCATTACTATGTTACCAACGGAATTATTGTTTCATATAGCCAGTCATTTATCACTTAAGGATGCGAGCAGTTTGGCAATGGTTTCCCGAAGGTTGCACTTGGTAATGTGCGAATATGGATTAATCAGAATTCTTCAGTACTACGGGAATCTGAGCAAAAATGAACAGCAGTTTTACCAGAATCTGAGTATTGCCAACCCACCACTGATTCATCACCTGCAAACCTCAAAAATGTCAATCATTGCCAGGCACTCTCAATGCACTGACAATCTTCCGGCAATCTGTGCATATCACGCTTATCATTTGCGCAATGAAACCACTAATGCCAAATCCCTTGATTTTGTACTAAACAAGTCATTTGTCAGAGAAGAGCATATTAGTAATTACTATATCAATAGTAATCACAGTCGTTTAATCATTAAAGATCATGGTAATTCCCAGCTTTCAATCTGGACGGCAGGAAACAATGGTTCCTGGAACAGAGAGTTCACCATTGAGCTTCTCCATTACCGCAAGTGCTTTAAAAAAATGGGTAAATACCATGGCGATACTATTGTTGTACCTGTTGCCCCTCCCTTTGCTGATGCTGATGCTGATGCTGATGAGCCTGTGTATCCAAAGCATGGTGCTAAAGATGATTTACTAGCGTTTATTCAACGGGATGAAAGCGGCTCCTGGACTGAAACTCAGCGAATGACTGTCGAAGCGCTTTTTCCCAACACTTGTGGTAGGCAAGATACTTATTATTTAAAATATTTCTATTATGAGGTTTCACCCGACGGAAAATCTCTGATCTACTCTGATCCTGATCTTTTTGTTCACAGATTATTCATTCTTGGCCAGGAATTGGATGGCCAATGGGCAATCAAAGGTCATTTTCCATGGAGCGGTAACAAGAAATTCAGCCCGGACAGCAACCATATTGCCTTAGGTGAGTCATCAACTATCAGATTCCTTGGAAAGCAAAAGGATGGCGGCTGGATAACCACCGGGATACTGGAATTTGAATTTTATGCAACGACTCTAACTGAAGCCGGAATGGATGAGGATATTGTCGGTTTTAGCTCCATTGCATTCAGTCCGGACAGTCGACATTTTGTTGCATGTTTCGATGACGCTCAGGAAGATGGCGCTGATGTGCCAATTCATGTAGAGGATTTCTTTGTCGTTGTTTTTAGTCTTGGTGATGATGGTCAATGGTCTGAAGCGATAACAATGACCAAACATCAGCTGCGTCCAACCCAAGCGACGCTGCTGAATGCAACCTTCAGCCCCAATAGCAGGTATCTGGTTATTTATGGCAAACACGGTTTGGAGGTCTGCCATTTAACAGATGACAACCGTTGGGTGGCTGAATTGAAATATTACAAATTGCCTCCCACAGGCTACCACTCTTCCGGGCCAGAACCCGAATCAACGGTGCGATTCAATACCTGCTCCTCGTTATTTGCTCTGTTTCAGGAGGGATATGCCATGGTGTGGCAATTGAATGACTCCGGGGTGTGGGAGTGCCAGCACAGATTTACTTATCCCACTGTAATTCATCGCCTATCTGGCCCCACCATTGATTACACTACCCAGCAGCTAAGCCCGGACGGAAAAACGATTGTTTTTATTGATAATCGTTGGAGGTTAAAGATGTGGGTGCAAAAGCAACACGGAAAATGGACCCGGCAAAATCCAGCCCCCGGTTTGCAATTCTGTAATTTGGTTTTTAATCAAGGGGGCTACCTTTTAGCTGGTCTTCCTGTTTACGACAAATCTTGCCTGATTGTGCTGGGCATAACCCCGGATGGCATCTGGCAGGAAAGGGGTCGCCTGCAAACGGAGGGCAACATTATCCACTTCGACTTTAGTCCTTGCGGTCACTCTATAGCGGTTAGCTATAGAGTGAGAAACCAGAATATCCTGTCCTTTTGGCAGATAGAATGGGAGCCTGGTAGGCAACCAGCAATGAATTCAACAAATTCCAGGAATCCTGCCTATGCCAGCTGATTTTGATCAGATTGCTTCCTTAATGATTTAATGACAGGGTTTATTATGTTAATACCTACTACACAGAAAAAACCTTGTTTATCTGTTCTGAGTGCAGCGAATCCGGCTATTCCTGAACAAGCCGCTCAATTCCACCATCGGGGCATTGCTCAGCTTCCGACGGAATTGCTATTGCACATTACCAGACATTTGTCACTTAAAGATGCGTGTAATTTGGCTCTGACTTCCCGAAGGATGCACGCAGTACTGGACGAATATGGATGGCTAAGTTACCGTTAATGGTTGAATCAGCTAAACTCCCATAAAATCTACGTTGTAGGGGAGTGATATGCAATCTGAACTCTTCCAGAATTTTATTGATTCCATTTCAACATTAACCAGTGAACAGCGAGACATTCTTAACAACTCGCTCCTTAGTACTCAAATAGAGGTTACCGAGGTAGTAGAAACCACTGACTCTGAACCTGTTTACAGTGAATCTATACCCAATAACGATAATGCAACACCTGACGTAGAAAAGAGCATACTTGCCCAATTTGCCGAAAACCCCAGGTGCCCCAAATGCAAAAGCCATAGCGTTGGTCGCTGGGGCATACGAAATGGCCGACAGCGCTACCACTGCAAGACTTGCGACTCAACGTTTAACGCCTTTAGTGGAACGCCTTTGGCAAGGCTCAGGCACCCTGAAAAATGGAACAAGTACCTCGCAGGTATGACTCACTCTATGGTCTTGCGACCAGCTGCTGCTGAGAATGCCATTGACTTGAAAACTGCGTTCCGCTGGCGTCACCGCTTTCTTGAAGTGATTAATAATGATCAAGCAGAAGAGCTTTGTGGCATTACTGAGCTTGATGAAACATTTTTCCGTGAATCCTTCAAAGGGCAAAGAGAAGGCCTTCCACGGCCAACCCGAAAGCGGGGTAATGATCCCAACAAAGCCCGAAAAGTCCCGGTAATGGTGGCTCGGGACCGTAATCGAAATACCGTTGACGGTGTATTAGAAAACGAAAGTGCTAATGAATTGTGCAGGCATTTAAATGGCCGCATATCGATACAGGCCACGGTCTGTGCGGATGCACACCTCGCTCACGAAAAACTTGCTGACAAGCTTGGATTTGTCTTCAAGGAGCTGGTGACATCAGCAGGTCAACATGTTGTTGAAGGCATCTACCACATCCAGACTGTAAATTCTTATCACAGTCATTTAAAACGCTGGATTGGCGGCGTATTCCAAGGGGTTGCAACTCGTTACCTTCCCCATTATCTGGCCTGGAGGCGAGAACTGACGGCAGCAAAAAAATTAACTGTTGGCCGGTTGATCAGCAGAATTACTGAACATTGGTGCTTCCAACCATTAACGGTAACTTAGCCAATATGGATTGTTTGAAGTGGTTCGGCCCTATAGAAGTCTGAGCAAAAATGAACAGCTATTTTACCGGGATCTGAGTATTACCAACCCGCAACTGATTGATCATCTGCGAAAATCGAAAATAAAACTCATTGCCAGGCGAGCTGATTGCACTGAGAGTCTTCCGGTAATTTGCGCACATCACGCTTATCATTTACGCCATCAAATCACCAATACCGAGTCCGTTAATTTTGTGCTGAAAAAATCGTTTGGCCGGGAAGAATACATTAGTGATTACTATCTCAACGATAATCACAGTCGTTTGATCATTAAAGATAATCGTAACTCTCAGTTGTCTATCTGGACGACGGAAAATAATGGTTCCTGGAGCAGGGAATTCATTATTGAAAGCCACCGTTTCTTCAAATGCTTTGACAGCATTGATCGATACCATGGCAATACTTTTTTTTTGCCTGTTGATCCTCCCTCTGCTAATAGAGATTATTTTTCGAAGTATTATACCAACGATACTTTGCTGTCGTTTATCCAACGGAATGAGACCGGCAAATGGGCTGAAAGACAGCAAATGACTGTCAGTGAGCTTTTTCCTTATGCTGCTGATGTTTGTGGTGAGCAAGGTAATTATTTTAACTATTTCTCTTATCAGGTTTCGCCCGACGGAAAACTACTGATCTATTCTGAATCCATCGACAAGTGCTATATTCTTGGCCAGAAATTTGATGGTGAATGGGCTATTAAAGGTTGTTGTCCATGGAGTCACCAGATAATTTTCAGCCCGGATAGCAATCATATTGCCACAGGTGCATATTCTGGTAACTCTTGAACACTCATTCTGGTAACACTTGAACACCCATTCTGGTAACACTTGAACACCTATTCTGGTTTCTTTTGAACACTTTTTGATGATTTCCAGAATCACCGTTCAAGCTTCCAGAAACGCTGTTCAACAGACCATAAACCGGTCTAATACAGCTAACAAATATCTTCTTATGCATTGATTTTCCATAACTTTGGCCGTTCTTATCTGTACCAAGAGAGGGAACCGGCCATGACAGAAAACAGGATTACCATGCGTAAGCTACTAGAAATACTCCGGATGCGGTTTGGCAGCCAACTCAGCTTCCGACAAATTTCCCGCAGTGTACGGGTCAGTGTGGGGACGGTATCCAACTACGTTAAGGCCTTTCAGGAATCGGAATTAAGCTGGCCCCTGGCAGAGGATATATCTGAGCCTGAGCTTATTCAGGCGCTGTTTCCCGATGCCTCGATAGCCAATCGAAAAGGGTTGATTGATCCTGACTGGGCTGAGGTGCATCAGGAACTGAAGCGCAAGGAAGTGACCAAACAACGACTCTGGGAAGAATACTGTCAGGCCCACCCCCTCAATGCCTACAGCTATGCCCAGTACTGTCACCGTTACAATCAGTGGCGTGGTTGTCAAAAGCGATCTATGCGACAGCCCCCCTGTGTCAGCATAGTTGTCGCCTCTCCTGAAATTAGAAATCTCAACAGGGGGCGGTCTATGAGTAATCAATGGCCCGCTATTCAGAAGAGTTCAAAGAGTCCATCATTCAGAAGATGATGCCACCCAATAATGTGCCAGTTTCGCAGTTGGTACGTGAGACTGGTATCTCTGATTTGACCCTGTACACTTGGCGAAAGAAAGCAGTATCTAAAGGAGTGCCTGTGCCGGGCGACGGAAAGAATCCAGATCAATGGACAACTGAAAACAAGTTAGCCGTAATCATTGAAACGGCTGCGTTAAATGAAGCAGAAATGGCTGAATACTGTCGTAAAAAAGGTCTGTTTGCTGAACAAATTCAGCAGTGGAAGGCTGCCTTTATTAACAGTGTTTCTGTCCAGCCTGAAAGTCAGTCAAAACAGCGTAAGGCGCTGTCTGACGAACACAAAAAAGATAAGAAAACCATCAAAAAGCTTGAGCGTGAACTCAATCGCAAGGACAAGGCGTTAGCAGAAACTGCTGCCTTGCTGGTACTCACAAAAAAGGCCCAAGAGATCTGGGGGGCGCCAGAGGACGATTAGTCTCTCTCCCGGATCGACAAAATGCTGTTAGCCTGATTAAACAGGCAGTTAAAGATGGGGCTCGTCAGTCAAAAGCCTGCAAAGCCCTTGGTCTTACAGAAAGAACTGTACAACGCTGGATGCAGGGTGATGACGTGCGCGCAGATAATCGCAAAAATGCTGACAGGCCAGAACCGGTTAACAAGTTTTCTGAAGCTGAGCGACAGGCGATTGTTGACGTCTGTAACAGCGAGCGGTTCAAAAGCCTTCCGCCCAGCCAGATTGTGCCCACATTGTTAGATGAAGGTCTCTATATGGGGTCTGAAAGGACATTTTACCGGGTGTTGGAGGAAACAGGGCAACAGCATCATCGGGGCAGTGCTGCCAAGCCAAACAGGTATAAGCCAACGTCCTGGTGTGCTACCGGACCCAACCAGGTCTGGTCCTGGGATATTACCTATCTGCGCTCTCCGATACGGGGGCAGTTTTATTACCTGTACCTGGTGATAGACATCTTTAGTCGTATGATTGTTACATGGGAAATTCATGAAACCGAATCAGCTGAGCATGCATCAGAAATGATCACTAAAGCCTGTATCAAACAGGGAATTGCAGCCTTGGAGTGGCCACTGGTTCTGCACTCAGATAATGGTAGTCCCATGAAGGGTGGCACTATGCTGTCAACACTGCAGCGTCTTGGGGTCGTGAGCTCATTCAGTCGTCCCCGGGTCAGTGATGATAACCCCTTTTCCGAGGCCATATTCAGAACCCTGAAATACCGCCCTGGTTATCCGCGCACGCCATTTGCTGATCTTGAAGCAGCACGTAGCTGGGTGCATGGTTTTGCCCAATGGTACAACGAAGAGCACAAGCACAGTGGGCTGAAATTTCTGACACCCGGGCAAAGGCATCGTGGTGAAACCAAGGTGCTTATGGCTAACCGCAGAAAGGTTTATGAACAAGCCAAAGAACGTCACCCAGAGCGCTGGGGAAAGAGGTCAACAAGGAACTGGGATCTGGCTGATGAAGTCTGGTTGAATCCCGACAGACCTGCTGATGATCAACTAAGCAAAGCCGCTTAAGTTGAGGCGACAACTATGTTGACAAACACCGCAGCTGCACAATGCAGGTGAAAAGTTATTTGTTGATTATGCCGGGCCAACCATGCCAATCATCAACCCGGACACCGGCGAAATTGCCCACAATGCCCAGATATTTGTGGCAGTGCTGGGAGCGTCCAACTATACCTACGCTGAAGCGACTCTGTCACAAAAAACAGAGGACTGGCTGGGGTCTCATGAACGGGCCTTTGAGTTCTTTGGTGGGGTGCCAGAAATTGTTGTGCCAGACAACCCAAAGTGCGCAGTTATCAAAGCCTGTCGGTACGAGCCGGATCTCAACCCATCATACCAGCACCTGGCTTGTCACTACCAGGTGGCAGTCATTCCGGCACGCCCCTACAAACCCAAAGACAAGGCCAAAGCAGAAGTCGGTGTACAGGTAGTGGAGCGGTGGATACTGGCCAGGCTTCGTCATGAAATGTTCTTTACCCTGGCAGAGCTGAACCTGCGGATACGTGAGCTGTTAATCGAACTGAACCTGAAGCCCTTTAAGCAGTTGCCAGGAACGCGACGTAGTGCGTTTGAACAACTGGATGAACCAGCCCTCAAGCCACTGCCGAAGCAATCTTTTGTGTTCGCTGAGTTTATCAAGGCCCGGGTGAATGTGGATTATCATATTATCTGCAAGGGGCACGCCTACTCGGTTCCCCATCAGCTTGCCAGGCAGGAAGTAGAAGTACAGGCGACTGAGCACTGCGTCACGATCTACGCTAACGGTAAAGTGGTGGCCAGCCACGCTCGCAAGCACACACGTGGATTTACGACGTTAGCAGTTCATATGCCGGAACGACATCGTCACCATCAGGATTGGACGCCTGAGCGTTTACTTAACTGGGCTAACGACATTGGTCAGGAAGTCTATTGTTTTATTCAATCACTGCTGGATAGCAAGGAGCATCCTGAACAAGCCTATCGAGCTTCATTGGGGCTGCTAAACCTGCAGCGGGAATATGGAACTGAACGACTCAACAACGCCTGCGCCCATGCCAGGAACATCGGGGGTTATCGGTTAAAAAATGTCCGATCAATCCTCCAGTCAGGCAAAGACCTGATGCCATTGGAGCCACAGTTAAAACAAACGACAGGTCCCTTGCATGATGATCACGAAAATATTCGTGGCGCTATTTGCTATCAATAACCGGAGGCGAACATGATCAATGAAACACTGGCTCGCCTTAGGTCACTGCGACTGACCGGAATGGCAGATGCCCTCAATCAACAGCTGGACCAGCCGGGCACCTACAGTAGCCTTAGCTTTGAAGAACGACTGTCGTTGCTTACTGAGCAGGAAGAAACAGAGCGAAACAATAAACGTCTGGCTCGGCTGCTCAGAAGCGCCCGGTTTAAACTGGCTGCCCGGATACACGACATTGACTATGAACACCCCAGAGGTCTCAAACAGAACCAGATGGCCAGCCTGTCTGGAGGAGGCTGGCTTGACCGGTACAGGAACCTGTTGATCACCGGACCTTGTGGTTCCGGTAAGAGCTACCTGGCCTGCGCCCTTGGGCACATGGCTTGTCTGAAAGGCTACAGTGTCCGGTACTATCGGATGTCCAGGCTACTGGATGAACTGATCCTTGCCCACGGTGATGGCAGCTACAGCAGGCAGTTGAAACAACTGGCAAAAGTAGACTTGCTGATTCTGGACGACTGGGGCCTGGAACCACTGACGCAGCAACAAAGGAACGATCTGCTGGAAGTCATGGATGACAGGCACGAGCAAGGTTCCACGTTGGTTACCAGTCAATTGCCCACCCGGAAGTGGCATGCCAGCATTGGTGATGAAACTCTGGCCGACGCCATTCTTGACCGGCTTATGCACAATGCCCACCGGATTGAACTCAAAGGCGAATCCATGCGCAAAAAGCTTGGAAAATTGGACGCAGTTGAACACCTGGTCTAAAAATCACACTGGGCAATGTGTAAGGAGTTCAGGGTGTTCAAATGAAACAGAATAGGTGTTCAAGTTAACCAGAATACGCAACAGGTGATAATGAACGCATCGAATTCTTTGGAAAACAAAAGGATGGCAGCTGGTTAGCCAATGGGATGCTGAACTTTAAATTATATGCAAGGGCTCTAATAGAAGGCAAAGCAGGTGAAGATGTTGCTGGTTTTAATACAACGGCATTCAGTCCGGACAGTCAATATTTTATTGCCTGTTTTCATGATGCCGGGGACGATGACAGCGACTGGCCAATTTATGTAAAGGATTTCTTTATCATTGTTTTTAGCCTTGACGATAACGGTCAATGGACTGAGACGATAAAAATCACCAAGCATCAACGGCAGCCAACCAACACAGTATTACTGGAAGCAACCTTCAGTCCCGATAGCCGATACCTGGTTGTTCATGGTGAAAGCGGCTTGGATATCTGGCATTTAACGAACGACAACCGTCATGTAACTGAACTAAAAGATCATGAAGGCTTCCACAAGGAAATAATAAATCCTTTTCCGGAATCAACGGTAACATTCAATCCCTGCTCCTCAGCATTTGTGCTGCTTCAGGAGGGATATGCAATGGTTTGGCATTTGAATGACTCCGGAATGTGGGATTGTCAGTACAGCTTTACTTATCCGTATGGCAGGATAGGTCTTCGCAATGAAGACAATTCCACTGTCCATCCTATCCAGAAGGTCAGTCCGGACGGAAAATCAATTGTTTGTACTGACGATCGGGGGAGGTTGGATATCCGGGTACAAAAGCAATACGGTGAATGGACCCGGCAAACTCCTGGTTTTCAATTCTGTGATTTGGTTTTTAATCAAGGGGGCTACCTTTTAGCCGGTCTTCCTGTTGACGACAGATCTTGCCTGATTGTGCTGGGCATAACCCCGGATGGCATCTGGCAGGAAAAGGGTCGCCTGCAAGCGGAGGGCAACATTATCCGCTTCAACTTCAGCCCTTCCGGTCACTCTATAATGGTCCGATCCAGGGATGGGGGCCGGAAAATCCTTTCTTTTTGGCAGATAGAACGACAATCTGACAGGCAACAAGCAATGAATTCACCAAATTCTCAGAATTCTGTTTATGCCAGCTAATTTTGAGAAGATTTTCCTTAATTCTTTAATGACAGGGTTTATCATGTTAATAACTGCTGCACCGAAAGAAATTTGTACATCTTCTCTGTGTGAAACGAACCCGGTTATTCCTGAACAATCTGCTCATTTCCACAGTCGAAGCATTACTATGTTACCAACGGAATTATTGTTTCACATAGCCAGTCATTTATCACTTAAGGAAGTGAGTAGTTTGGCAATGGTTTCCCGAAGGTTGCACTTGGTAATGTGCGAACATGGATTAACCAGAATTCTTCAGTACTACGGGAATCTGAGCAAAAATGAACAGCAGTTTTACCAGAATCTGAGTATTGCCAACCCACCACTGATTCATCAGCTGCAAACCTCAAAAATGTCAATCATTGCCGGGCAATCTCAATGCACTGACAATCTTCCAGCAATCTGTGCATATCACGCTTATCATTTGCGCAATGAAACCACTAATGCCAAATCCCTTGATTTTGTACTAAATAAGTCATTTGTCAGAGAAGAGCATATTAGTGATTACTCTCTCAATAGTAATCACAGTCGTTTAATCATTAAAGATCATGGTAATTTCCAGCTTTCAATCTGGACGGCAGGAAACAATGGTTCCTGGAACAGAGAGTTCACCATTGAGCTTCTCCGTTTCCCCGATTGCTTTGCAAAAATGGGTAAATCTCATGTCGATACTATTGCTATACCTGTTGATCCTCCCTTTGCTGATGCTGATGCTGATGCTGATGCTGATGAGCCTGTGTATCCAAAGCATGGTGCTAAAGATGATTTACTAGCGTTTATTCAACGGGATGAAAGCGGCTCCTGGAATGAAACTCAGCGAATGACTGTCGAAGCGCTTTTTTCCAACACTTGTGGTAGGCAAGATACTAATTTTAGAAATTTCTCTTATAAGGTTTCACCCGACGGCAAATCTCTGATCTACTCTGATCCTGATCTTTATGTTCACAGATTTTTCATTCTTGGGCAGGAATTGGATGGCCAATGGGCCATCAAAGGTGATTTTCCATGGAGCGGTAACAAGAAATTCAGCCCGGATAGCAACCATATTGCCTTAGGTGAATCATCATCTATCAGATTCCTTGGAAAGCAAAAGGATGGCAGCTGGATAACCACCGGGATACTGGAATTTAAATTTTATGCAACGACTTTAACTGAAGCCGGAATGGATGAGGATATTGTCGGTTTTAACACCACTGCATTCAGTCCGGACAGTCGACATTTTGTTGCATGTTTCGATGACGCTCAGGAAGATTGCGCTGATATGCCAATTTATGTAGATGATTTCTTTGTCGTTGTTTTTAGTCTTGGTGATGATGGTCAATGGTCTGAAGCGATAACAATGACCAAACATCAGCTGCATTCAACCCAAGAGATGTTGCTGAATGCAACCTTCAGCCCCAATAGCAGGTATCTGGTTATTTATGGCGAACACGGTTTGGATGTCTGCCATTTAACAGATGACAACCGTTGGGAGACTGAATTGCAATATTACCAATTGCCTCCCACAGGCTTCGAATCCTGGCTAGAACCTGAATCAATGGTGAGATTCAATACCTGCTCCTCGATATTTGTTCTGTTTCTGGAGGGAGATGCCATGGTTTGGCAATTGAATGACTCCGGGGTGTGGGAGTGCCAACACAGGTTTACTTATCCGACGTCCAGTATAAAATATCGCTTTTATGGCCCCCCCAATGATTACACTATCCAGAAGCTCAGCCCGGACGGAAACACGATTGTTTTTACTGATAGTCGTTGGAGGTTAAATATGTGGGTGCAAAAGCAACACGGTGAATGGACCCTACAAACTCCAGCCCCTGATTTGCTATTCTGTGATTTGTTTTTTAATCAAGGGGGCTACCTTTTAGCCGGTCTTCCTGTTAACGACAGAACTTGCCTGATCGTGCTGGGCATAACTCCGGATGGCATCTGGCAGGAAAAGGGTCGCCTGCAAACGGAGGGCAACATTATCCACTTCGACTTTAGCCCTTGCGGTCATTCTATAGCGGTTAGCTATAGAATGAGAAACCAGAAAATACTGTCCTTTTGGCAGATAGAATCGGAGCCTGGCAAGCAACCAGAAATGAATTCACCACATTCTCAGAATCCTGCCTTTGCCAGCTGATTTTGAGCAGATTTTTTCTTAATTCTTTAATGACAGGGTTTATCATGTTAATACCTGCTACACCGAAAGAAATTTGTACATCTTCTCTGTGTGAAACGAACCCGGTTATTCCTGAACAATCTGTTCATTTCCACAGTCGAACCATTACTATGTTACCAACGGAATTATTGTTTCACATAGCCAATCATTTATCACTTAAGGATGTGAGTAGTTTGGCAATGGTTTCCCGAAGGTTGCACTTGGTAATGTGCGAATATGGATTAATCAGAATTCTTCAGTACTACGGGAATCTGAGCAAAAATGAACAGCAGTTTTACCAGAATCTGAGTATTGCCAACCTGCCACTGATTCATCACCTGCAGACATCGAAAATAGAAATCGTTGCCGAGCAATCTCAACACACTGACAATCTTCCGGCAATCTGCGCATATCATGCTTATCATTTGCGCAATGAAACCACTAATGCCAAATCCCTTGATTTTGTACTAAATAAGTCATTTGGCAGAGAAGAGTATATTAGTAATCACTCTCTCAATAGTAATCACAGTCGTTTAATCATTAAAGATCATCGTAATTTCCAGCTTTCAATCTGGACGGCAGGAAACAATGGTTCCTGGAACAGAGAGTTCACCATTGAGCTTCTCCGTTTCACCGAGTGCTTTGAAAAAATGGGTAAATACCATGGCGATACTATTGTTATACCTGTTGATCCTCCCTCTGCTGGTGCTGGTGCTGGTGCTGGTGCTGGTGCTGGTGCTGATGAGCATGTGCATCCAAAGCATGGTGCTAAAGATGATTTACTGTCGTTTATCCAACGGGATGAAAGCGGCTCCTGGGCTGAAACTCAGCGAATGACTGTCGAAGCACTTTTTTCCAACACTTATGGTAGGCATTTTAGATATTTCTATTATGAGGTTTCACCCGACGGCAAATCTCTGATCTATTCTGATCATGATCGTGACAGATTATTGATTCTTGGCCAGGAATTGGATGGCCAATGGGCCATCAAAGGTGATTTTCCATGGGACAATGACAGGAAATTCAGCCCGGACAGCAACCATATTGCCTTAGGTGAATCATCAACTATCAGTTTCTTTGGCAAACAAAAGGATGGCTGCTGGATAGCCACCGGAATACTGGAATTTGAATTTTATGCAACAACTCTAACTGAAGCCGGAATGGATGAGGATATTGTCGGTTTTAACACCATTGCATTCAGTCCGGACAGTCGACATTTTGTTGCATGTTTCGATGATGCTCAGGAAGACTTCAGTCTTTTGCCAATTTATGTAGAGGATTTCTTTGTCGTTGTTTTTAGTCTTGGCGATGATGGTCAATGGTCTGAAGCGATAACAATGACCAAACATCAGCTGGGTCCAACCCAAGCGACGTTGCTAAATGCAACCTTCAGCCCCAATAGCAGGTATCTGGTTATTTATGGCGAACACGGTTTGGATGTCTGCCATTTAACAGATGACAACCGTTGGGAGACTGAATTGCAATATTACAAATTGCCTCCCACAGGCTACCACTCTTCCTGGTCAGAACCCGAATCAACGGTGCGATTCAATACCTGCTCCTCGTTATTTGCTCTGTTTCAGGAGAGATATGCCATGGTTTGGCAATTGAATGACTCCGGGGTGTGGGAGTGCCAGCACAGATTTACTTATCCCACTCTAAGTTATCACCTATCTGGCCCCTCCATTGATTACACTACCCAGCAGCTAAGCCCGGACGGAAACACGATTGTTTTTATTGATCTTCGTTGGAGGTTAAAGATGTGGGTGCAAACGCAACACGGAAAATGGACCCGGCAAACTCCAGCCCCTGGCTTGCAATTCTGTAATTTGATTTTTAATCAAGGGGGCTACCTTTTAGCTGGTCTTCCTGTTAACGACAGATCTTACCTGATTGTGCTGGGCATAACCCCGGATGGCATTTGGCAGGAAAAGGGTCGCCTGCAAACGGAGGGCAACATTATCCACTTCGACTTTAGTCCTTGCGGTCACTCTATAGCGGTTAGCTATAGCGTGAGAAACCAGAAAATACTGTCCTTTTGGCAGATAGAATGGGAGCCTGGCAGGCAACCAGCAATGAATTCAACAAATTCCAGGAATCCTGCCTATACCAGCTGATTTTGATCAGATTGCTTCCTTAATGATTTAAGGACAGGGTTTATTATGTTAATACCTACTACACAGAAAAAACCTTGTTTATCTGTTCTGAGTACAGCGAATCCGGCTATTCCTGAACAAGCCGCTCAATTCCACCATCGGGGCATTGCTCAGCTTCCGACGGAATTGCTATTGCACATTACCAGACATTTGTCACTTAAAGATGCGTGTAATTTGGCTCTGACTTCCCGGAGGATGCACGCTGTACTGGACGAATATGGATTGTTTGAAGTGGTTCGGCCCTATGGAAGTCTGAGCAAAAATGAACGGCTATTTTACCGGGATCTGAGTATTACCAACCCGCAACTGATTGATCATCTGCGAAAATCGAAAATAAAACTCATTGCCAGGCGAGCTGATTGCACTGAGAGTCTTCCGGCAATTTGCGCACATCACGCTTATCATTTACGCCATCAAATCACCAATACCGAGTCCATTAATTTTGTGCTAAAAAAATCGTTTGGCCGGGAAGAAAACATTAGTGATTACTATCTCAATGATAATCACAGTCGTTTGATCATTAAAGATGATCGTAACTCTCAGTTGTCTATCTGGACGACGGAAAATAAGGGTTCCTGGAGCAGGGAATTTATTATTGAAAGCCACCGGTTCTTCAAATGCTTTCACAGCATTGATCGATACCATGGCAATACCGTTTTTATACCTGCTGATCCTCCCTCCGGTCCTTGGAATTATTTCTCAAGGTATGGTGCTAACGATACTTTTCTGTGGTTTATCCAACGGAATGAGAGCGGTAACTGGGCTATACGTCAGAAAATGACGGTTACCGATCTTTTTCCCAGTGTTGCTGATGCTTGTGGTGAGCAAGATACTAATTATAACTTTTTTGTACGCCAGCTTTCACCTGACGGCAAATCACTGCTCTATTCCAAAGCCACCGGCAATTGCTTGATTCTTGGCCAGGAATTGGATGGCAAATGGGCTATCAAAGGTTGTTGTCCATGGAGTAGTGAAAATATTTTTAGTCCGGATAGCAATCATATTGCCATAGGTGATGAATGCATCAAATTCTTTGGCAAGCAAACGGATGGCAGCTGGTTAGCCACCGGGATACTGGACTTTACATTTTATGCAACGGCTCTGATAGAAGGCAAAATTGATGAAGATATTGTTGGTTTTGAAACAACGGCATTCAGTCCGGACAGTCAACATTTTGTGGCCAGTTTCAGTGATGCCGGTAAAAATTGCTGCAACTTGCCAATTTATGTGAAGGGTTTCTTTATCATTGTTTTTAGTCTTGGCAATAACGGTCAATGGTCTGAAGTGATAAAAATCACCAAACATCAGCAGCGTCCAGCCAACAGAACGTCACTGAAAGCAACCTTCAGTCCCGATAGCAAGTACCTGGTTGTTCATGCTGACAGCAGTTTGGATATCTGGCATTTAACGGATGACAACAATTGGGTGGCTGAAATAAAGGATCATGAATATTTTCAGCAAACAAAGCGTTATTTGCCTGACTCTACAGTGACCTTTAATGCCAACTCCTCTGTATTTGTGTTGTTTAGGGAGGGAGATGCAATGGTTTGGCAATTGAATAGCTCCGCAGTGTGGGAATGCCAGCACCAGTTTACTTATCTTTATAACAAGAGAAATTATCGCTTTTATGGAAACTTCACGGTTACCTCTATCCATAAGGTCAGTCCGGACGGCAACACGATCGTTTGTACTGATGATCGGGGGAGGCTGAATATCCAGGTGCAAAAGCAATACGGTGAATGGACCTGGCAAACCCCGGACGGTGATTTACGAATCGGTAAACTGGTTTTTAATCAAGAGGGCTACCTTTTTGCCGGCCTCACTGTTGATGACAGATCGTGCCTGGTTGTGCTGGGCATAACCCCAAACGGCATCTGGCAGGAAAAGGGGCGCCTGCACGCGGAGGGCAACATTAAGGACTTCAACTTTAGCCCTTGCGGTCATTCTATAATGGTCGAATCTTTGGATGGATATCAGGAAATCCTCTCTTTTTGGCAAATAGAGCAGGAGTCTGCAGGCAACATACAATGAAAAGTGGCTTTTAAAGCCCTGAAGCCAATTTCAGATGTGGAATTTCGGGACGAACCTTTTAATCAAACAAACAATCAAACTTTTACCTTAACCGTCTAATGACAGGCTTTATCATGTTAATGCCCACCACACAGGAAAAAACCTGTGCATCATTTCTCAGTGAAACGAATCCGGAGATGCCTGAACAATCTGCACAATTCCACAGTTGGACTATTGCCAAGCTACCACCGGAATTATTGTTGCAAATTTCCAGGTATTTACCATTAAAGGATGCGTATAACCTGGCACTGGCTTCCCGAAGGATTTACACGGTGCTGGATAAACATGGATTGTTTGAAGCTGCTCGGTACTACGGACGTCTGAGCAAAAATGAACAGCTTTTTTACCGAAATCTGTGTATTGCCAACCCACAACTGATTCATCATCTCAGGACATCAAAAATACCAATCATTGCGGAGCAATCTTATTTTACTGAAAATCTACCGGCAATCTGTGCATATCACGCTTCTCAATTACGCAGTGAGACAATCCATGCCCAATCCCTTAATTTTGTGTTGAAAAACTCATTTAACAGTGAAGATCGCATTATTTCTTACAGCCTCAATGACAATCACAGTTGTTTGATCCTTCAGGCTTCTAATAACTGTAACTACAACTATGACTATACTGTCTTGACAGCAGAAAATGATGGTTCCTGGAGCAGGGAAATCACCATTACTCGTCGCAGTTTACACAGTTGCTTTAACGGTATTGAACTGTTCAATGGCAATACTCTTTTTATGCCTGTTGATCCTCCCTCTTCAGGTGGTTTGGTATTTGGCCACTACGGTGCCAAGGATGCTTTACTCTCTTTTATCCAACGGGATAAGAGCGGCGACTGGTCTATAGCACAGCGAATGACTGTCGAGAATCTTTTTCCCCATGGTGATTGTGGTGGGCAAGATATTTTTTCTACCCGTATCCGTTATCAGATTTTGCCCGATGGTAAATCACTGATTTATCATGGCTATCCCACCAATTCCACCATTCTTGGCCAGAAACCGGATGGCCAATGGGAGATCAAGGGCTATTTCCCACGCAGTAAATGGAATAGTTTCAGCCCAGACAGCAAACATATTGTCATAAATGATTTCGACGAAGAAACCCGTATTAAAATCTTTGGAAAGCAAAATGATGGCAGCTGGAAAGCCAATGGGATACTGGACGCTACAGTTTACGCAAATGCTGAGGCAGCATCAGAAATACATTCCTTTTTTTTTGGTTTTGGTACAATTGAATTCAGCCCGGACAGCCAACATATGATTACATCTTTCAAAGATACGTGGCAAAGCTCCACTAATAAAACACATTTTTTAGAGGCTAACTTTGTTATTGTTTTTAGTCTTGGTGATAACGGTCAGTGGACTGAAGCAATCAAAATCCCCAGACCTCAGCATCGTCTAATCCGAGGTAGGCCACTGGAAGCAACCTTCAGTCCCAATAGCAGGTATCTGGTGGTTCATGGTGGAAGCAGTTTTGATATCTGGCATTTAACGGATGACAACCGTTGGGTGCCGGACATAAAAGATCATGGGTATTTTCACAATGAATTCCATCTTTGGTCTCAATCAACAGTGAAATTCAATACCGACTCCTCTTTATTTGTGATGCATCGGGAGGGGGCTGCAATGGTTTGGCAATTGAATGGCTCCGGAGTTTGGAACTGCCAGCACAATTTTACTTATCTGCATGAACCGGATTTTTTTCCCCCTGCCGGAAACTCCACTTCTGCCACTGTCCCAAAGCTCAGTCCGGACGGAAACACGATTGTTTGTACTGATGATCGGGGAAGGCTGAATATCCGGGTACAAAAGCAACACGGTGAATGGAGTCAGCAAACCCCGGACGGTGATTTACGAATCAGTAAACTGGTTTTTAATCAAGGGGGCTACCTTTTTGCCGGCCTCACTGTTGATGACAGATCGTGCCTGGTTGTGTTGGGCATAACCTCGGATGGCTTCTGGCGGGAAAGGGGTCTCCTGCAAACGGAGGGCGACATTACCGACTTCAGGTTTAGCCCTTGCGGTCACTCGATAATGGTCGAATCCATATCTATGGATAGAGACCATAAAATCCTGTTTTTTTGGCAGATAGAACGTGAGCCTGGCGAGCAACCAATAATGAATTTACCGGATTCTTAGCATTGAAAGAAAAACAACGCCCGAAGATACCACCTTTCGACTGAGCAGCCGGACATCATTTGTTGTATATATTGGGGGTTTCAAACGGTCCATCACAGCCAAGTTCGGGATGCTTGCCCGGATGAGAAAGAAAGAACTCATGCATTCTGGCAAAGTCTGAAGGAATATCGCCGGACATGGACATGGGTGTGCCCATGATGACTTTTCGCTTCTGAAAGTCGAAGGCAATGGGTACAACCGGAACGCCTGCGCCATTGGCTATATGATAAAAGCCGGTTTTCCACTTTTGTACTTTTGACCGGGTACCCTCAGGTGCAATAACCAGCACGAAGTGATCACAGTTTTTGATCTCTGTGATGGCCTGATCAACCCGATTAATGGATTTATCCCGCTCAATCGGAATACCACCCAACCGGCGCATCAACATACCAAGAGGCCAGAAGAACAGTGAGTGTTTGGCAAAAAACCTGACACGTATACGGGTTATCAGCTTAACAGCAACCCCGATGACAAAATCCCAGTTTGATGTGTGATGAGCGACGATGATCACGTATTTATTGAGGTTGTCCGGCAGGCTTCCTGCAATTTTCCATCCTCCGAGTAACCACAGGACAAAGCGTCCAAAGCCAATCTTGAGCCGGTTTTCAGGAAGGTAGTTGCTGGTGAAAGACGATTGCATAGTAAATCAGGCAAAGCAGAAAAGTGCCGGAGTATGTCACTTTTGATTGACCGCGTCAGCTGGTAAATACCTTTTTACCACTCGGTAAATGAGTCCTATGTACTCATTATGGTGTAATTTGGGTGGTAATAAAGTTTCATGTGCTAAAGTAGATTTACTTTACCCTTTGCATATTCTGGTAACTCTTGAACACTCATTCTGGTAACACTTGAACACCCATTCTGGTAACACTTGAACACCTATTCTGGTTTCTTTTGAACACTTTTTGATGATTTCCAGAATCACCGTTCAAGCTTCCAGAAACGCTGTTCAACAGACCATAAACCGGTCTAATACAGCTAACAAATATCTTCTTATGCATTGATTTTCCATAACTTTGGCCGTTCTTATCTGTACCAAGAGAGGGAACCGGCCATGACAGAAAACAGGATTACCATGCGTAAGCTACTAGAAATACTCCGGATGCGGTTTGG
Source organism: Endozoicomonas sp. SCSIO W0465 (assembly GCF_023716865.1). Lineage (NCBI taxonomy): Bacteria > Pseudomonadati > Pseudomonadota > Gammaproteobacteria > Oceanospirillales > Endozoicomonadaceae > Endozoicomonas > Endozoicomonas sp. SCSIO W0465. The sequence goes on along the minus strand of NZ_CP092417.1, from coordinate 1,381,201 downwards.
CAGCCAACTCAGCTTCCGACAAATTTCCCGCAGTGTACGGGTCAGTGTGGGGACGGTATCCAACTACGTTAAGGCCTTTCAGGAATCGGAATTAAGCTGGCCCCTGGCAGAGGATATATCTGAGCCTGAGCTTATTCAGGCGCTGTTTCCCGATGCCTCGATAGCCAATCGAAAAGGGTTGATTGATCCTGACTGGGCTGAGGTGCATCAGGAACTGAAGCGCAAGGAAGTGACCAAACAACGACTCTGGGAAGAATACTGTCAGGCCCACCCCCTCAATGCCTACAGCTATGCCCAGTACTGTCACCGTTACAATCAGTGGCGTGGTTGTCAAAAGCGATCTATGCGACAGCTGCACAATGCAGGTGAAAAGTTATTTGTTGATTATGCCGGGCCAACCATGCCAATCATCAACCCGGACACCGGCGAAATTGCCCACAATGCCCAGATATTTGTGGCAGTGCTGGGAGCGTCCAACTATACCTACGCTGAAGCGACTCTGTCACAAAAAACAGAGGACTGGCTGGGGTCTGCATATTCTGGTAACTCTTGAACACTCATTCTGGTAACACTTGAACACCCATTCTGGTAACACTTGAACACCTATTCTGGTTTCTTTTGAACACTTTTTGATGATTTCCAGAATCACCGTTCAAGCTTCCAGAAACGCTGTTCAACAGACCATAAACCGGTCTAATACAGCTAACAAATATCTTCTTATGCATTGATTTTCCATAACTTTGGCCGTTCTTATCTGTACCAAGAGAGGGAACCGGCCATGACAGAAAACAGGATTACCATGCGTAAGCTACTAGAAATACTCCGGATGCGGTTTGGCAGCCAACTCAGCTTCCGACAAATTTCCCGCAGTGTACGGGTCAGTGTGGGGACGGTATCCAACTACGTTAAGGCCTTTCAGGAATCGGAATTAAGCTGGCCCCTGGCAGAGGATATATCTGAGCCTGAGCTTATTCAGGCGCTGTTTCCCGATGCCTCGATAGCCAATCGAAAAGGGTTGATTGATCCTGACTGGGCTGAGGTGCATCAGGAACTGAAGCGCAAGGAAGTGACCAAACAACGACTCTGGGAAGAATACTGTCAGGCCCACCCCCTCAATGCCTACAGCTATGCCCAGTACTGTCACCGTTACAATCAGTGGCGTGGTTGTCAAAAGCGATCTATGCGACAGCTGCACAATGCAGGTGAAAAGTTATTTGTTGATTATGCCGGGCCAACCATGCCAATCATCAACCCGGACACCGGCGAAATTGCCCACAATGCCCAGATATTTGTGGCAGTGCTGGGAGCGTCCAACTATACCTACGCTGAAGCGACTCTGTCACAAAAAACAGAGGACTGGCTGGGGTCTCATGAACGGGCCTTTGAGTTCTTTGGTGGGGTGCCAGAAATTGTTGTGCCAGACAACCCAAAGTGCGCAGTTATCAAAGCCTGTCGGTACGAGCCGGATCTCAACCCATCATACCAGCACCTGGCTTGTCACTACCAGGTGGCAGTCATTCCGGCACGCCCCTACAAACCCAAAGACAAGGCCAAAGCAGAAGTCGGTGTACAGGTAGTGGAGCGGTGGATACTGGCCAGGCTTCGTCATGAAATGTTCGTAACTATTCAGCACTGAGCAAAGGCATATTACAGTAATTCCGAACAGCTCTATGAAGTGATTGATATATGTCCATTCCCTGTTTTCTGGCAGACGACAAATAGCTGCGAATCCGTGCAAACATAGAACCACCGTCTGCACTCCTGAAGCAGCCTGAGATTTTCTGCTTTAACTTGACCATTCGAACATCCCGCTCACTGCCATTGTTATCGAAGGGAATGGTAAAATCTGACATGAAGCGCAGTGTCTCAGCCTTGAACTCAGTGAGTCGTTTGAAGAGATTGTAAGCTTTAGTATTCTTGACTTTCTTGCGCTTAAGCTCCTCTCGTTGCTTCTCCATATAGACGACTTCTTTCATTAGAGCCCGCTGAAGCAACCGGTCATAAATCTTCTCGATTCGTTCACAGACAACACTTGGCATCTGTAGCATACCTATGGTCTTAAAGCCCTTGCAGTAATGCCAGGAAAGCCTCAGTAGCTTCATCAATCGCAACGCCAGTTGATTGCTGTCCCTATCAACAACACCCAAAAGCTCCCTCAGGTGATGGGCATTGCAAAGTACGTGAGTTGCCGCATATGCAAAATAGGATTTCCAATGATCATGAACCAGAACGCCTGCAAATGTTAGCAGTATGCCCATCGTGTCCATGGCCTCACGACCTCGCTTTTCAGACAAGTAGTAGAGCGTCCATTGTTCATCCCGCATAACGTGTAGCCAGTGCAAAGAGCCCTCGGCCCGCATACCCGTTTCATCGGCTCCGGCAACAGACGATTCCCGCAAGGCGTCACGAATAACCTCTTCAGTAGAAGCCAGATTTTCATAGGTTCTGGCCACAAAATTGGCGACAGTGCCTGCACTTACACTCATTTTATAGAGAGTATTAAAATACTCTGACACGCGCTTAAAAGGCAGGAAATGGTATTGGTTAAGATAGACGGCCATAGCCTGTGTGGCTGAGCCATATTGTGCGGCAGCGGTAACACCTTCCGGGAATTCAGCCTGATTCCGACAACCACAAGTGCAGATTTTTACTTCAGCTCTATGGGCCGTTACTTCAAATTCACCCGGTCTCCCTGGTTCAAACACCTGTCGTTCAATATATTTGACCGGCTCACTATCAAGAAGAGACGCCTGACATTTATTGCATTCTTTAACCGGAAGGTACTCAATATAGTCAGGGATATCGACCTGTTTAAGACAAGTGCCCTGATGCCCTTTCTTTCCACCGGCTTTATTACCAGAAGACTGTCTCAGACTTTTAGGATTGGGTTTTTCATCCGATGGATCGGTACCTTTATCTGCGGAAAGGTCGTCAGAATGATCTGGAGAATTACTGTTTTTACAAGGTTTTTGATAACCATCAGACGATGGCGGCTTGCTGCTGTTTTGACTGTTCTTGCCAACCTTTTCTTCCAATTCTCGACATCGCTCTTCCAGACAGGCAACTCTCATCCGCAGCTCTGCATTCTCTTTCAAGAGAATCTCAGCCGACATAGTTGCGGGTAGTTCTGGAATCATGCTGGCGAATATTGTGGAAAAATGGTGCTTAAGAGGATGGTATAAAAATCAGAAAATTCCAGATTTATGTGGGGGTGCTGAACAGTTACAAATGTTCTTTACCCTGGCAGAGCTGAACCTGCGGATACGTGAGCTGTTAATCGAACTGAACCTGAAGCCCTTTAAGCAGTTGCCAGGAACGCGACGTAGTGCGTTTGAACAACTGGATGAACCAGCCCTCAAGCCACTGCCGAAGCAATCTTTTGTGTTCGCTGAGTTTATCAAGGCCCGGGTGAATGTGGATTATCATATTATCTGCAAGGGGCACGCCTACTCGGTTCCCCATCAGCTTGCCAGGCAGGAAGTAGAAGTACAGGCGACTGAGCACTGCGTCACGATCTACGCTAACGGTAAAGTGGTGGCCAGCCACGCTCGCAAGCACACACGTGGATTTACGACGTTAGCAGTTCATATGCCGGAACGACATCGTCACCATCAGGATTGGACGCCTGAGCGTTTACTTAACTGGGCTAACGACATTGGTCAGGAAGTCTATTGTTTTATTCAATCACTGCTGGATAGCAAGGAGCATCCTGAACAAGCCTATCGAGCTTCATTGGGGCTGCTAAACCTGCAGCGGGAATATGGAACTGAACGACTCAACAACGCCTGCGCCCATGCCAGGAACATCGGGGGTTATCGGTTAAAAAATGTCCGATCAATCCTCCAGTCAGGCAAAGACCTGATGCCATTGGAGCCACAGTTAAAACAAACGACAGGTCCCTTGCATGATGATCACGAAAATATTCGTGGCGCTATTTGCTATCAATAACCGGAGGCGAACATGATCAATGAAACACTGGCTCGCCTTAGGTCACTGCGACTGACCGGAATGGCAGATGCCCTCAATCAACAGCTGGACCAGCCGGGCACCTACAGTAGCCTTAGCTTTGAAGAACGACTGTCGTTGCTTACTGAGCAGGAAGAAACAGAGCGAAACAATAAACGTCTGGCTCGGCTGCTCAGAAGCGCCCGGTTTAAACTGGCTGCCCGGATACACGACATTGACTATGAACACCCCAGAGGTCTCAAACAGAACCAGATGGCCAGCCTGTCTGGAGGAGGCTGGCTTGACCGGTACAGGAACCTGTTGATCACCGGACCTTGTGGTTCCGGTAAGAGCTACCTGGCCTGCGCCCTTGGGCACATGGCTTGTCTGAAAGGCTACAGTGTCCGGTACTATCGGATGTCCAGGCTACTGGATGAACTGATCCTTGCCCACGGTGATGGCAGCTACAGCAGGCAGTTGAAACAACTGGCAAAAGTAGACTTGCTGATTCTGGACGACTGGGGCCTGGAACCACTGACGCAGCAACAAAGGAACGATCTGCTGGAAGTCATGGATGACAGGCACGAGCAAGGTTCCACGTTGGTTACCAGTCAATTGCCCACCCGGAAGTGGCATGCCAGCATTGGTGATGAAACTCTGGCCGACGCCATTCTTGACCGGCTTATGCACAATGCCCACCGGATTGAACTCAAAGGCGAATCCATGCGCAAAAAGCTTGGAAAATTGGACGCAGTTGAACACCTGGTCTAAAAATCACACTGGGCAATGTGTAAGGAGTTCAGGGTGTTCAAATGAAACAGAATAGGTGTTCAAGTTAACCAGAATACGCAGGGTCTCATGAACGGGCCTTTGAGTTCTTTGGTGGGGTGCCAGAAATTGTTGTGCCAGACAACCCAAAGTGCGCAGTTATCAAAGCCTGTCGGTACGAGCCGGATCTCAACCCATCATACCAGCACCTGGCTTGTCACTACCAGGTGGCAGTCATTCCGGCACGCCCCTACAAACCCAAAGACAAGGCCAAAGCAGAAGTCGGTGTACAGGTAGTGGAGCGGTGGATACTGGCCAGGCTTCGTCATGAAATGTTCTTTACCCTGGCAGAGCTGAACCTGCGGATACGTGAGCTGTTAATCGAACTGAACCTGAAGCCCTTTAAGCAGTTGCCAGGAACGCGACGTAGTGCGTTTGAACAACTGGATGAACCAGCCCTCAAGCCACTGCCGAAGCAATCTTTTGTGTTCGCTGAGTTTATCAAGGCCCGGGTGAATGTGGATTATCATATTATCTGCAAGGGGCACGCCTACTCGGTTCCCCATCAGCTTGCCAGGCAGGAAGTAGAAGTACAGGCGACTGAGCACTGCGTCACGATCTACGCTAACGGTAAAGTGGTGGCCAGCCACGCTCGCAAGCACACACGTGGATTTACGACGTTAGCAGTTCATATGCCGGAACGACATCGTCACCATCAGGATTGGACGCCTGAGCGTTTACTTAACTGGGCTAACGACATTGGTCAGGAAGTCTATTGTTTTATTCAATCACTGCTGGATAGCAAGGAGCATCCTGAACAAGCCTATCGAGCTTCATTGGGGCTGCTAAACCTGCAGCGGGAATATGGAACTGAACGACTCAACAACGCCTGCGCCCATGCCAGGAACATCGGGGGTTATCGGTTAAAAAATGTCCGATCAATCCTCCAGTCAGGCAAAGACCTGATGCCATTGGAGCCACAGTTAAAACAAACGACAGGTCCCTTGCATGATGATCACGAAAATATTCGTGGCGCTATTTGCTATCAATAACCGGAGGCGAACATGATCAATGAAACACTGGCTCGCCTTAGGTCACTGCGACTGACCGGAATGGCAGATGCCCTCAATCAACAGCTGGACCAGCCGGGCACCTACAGTAGCCTTAGCTTTGAAGAACGACTGTCGTTGCTTACTGAGCAGGAAGAAACAGAGCGAAACAATAAACGTCTGGCTCGGCTGCTCAGAAGCGCCCGGTTTAAACTGGCTGCCCGGATACACGACATTGACATTGACTATGAACACCCCAGAGGTCTCAAACAGAACCAGATGGCCAGCCTGTCTGGAGGAGGCTGGCTTGACCGGTACAGGAACCTGTTGATCACCGGACCTTGTGGTTCCGGTAAGAGCTACCTGGCCTGCGCCCTTGGGCACATGGCTTGTCTGAAAGGCTACAGTGTCCGGTACTATCGGATGTCCAGGCTACTGGATGAACTGATCCTTGCCCACGGTGATGGCAGCTACAGCAGGCAGTTGAAACAACTGGCAAAAGTAGACTTGCTGATTCTGGACGACTGGGGCCTGGAACCACTGACGCAGCAACAAAGGAACGATCTGCTGGAAGTCATGGATGACAGGCACGAGCAAGGTTCCACGTTGGTTACCAGTCAATTGCCCACCCGGAAGTGGCATGCCAGCATTGGTGATGAAACTCTGGCCGACGCCATTCTTGACCGGCTTATGCACAATGCCCACCGGATTGAACTCAAAGGCGAATCCATGCGCAAAAAGCTTGGAAAATTGGACGCAGTTGAACACCTGGTCTAAAAATCACACTGGGCAATGTGTAAGGAGTTCAGGGTGTTCAAATGAAACAGAATAGGTGTTCAAGTTAACCAGAATACGCACCCTTATCTTCTTACTGTCATTGACCGGAAAACTTTCCCTCCGGCTGTTTCTGGATACTTGCTCTGGGTACTTAGAGGCACAGTTATGAACTCCCCCACGACGCCATCAAATACGCCATCGAAGGCAAATGATCGCTGGTCTTCTGCTATTCAACAGCTGGCAGAAAGTGCCGGCGTTGGATTGAATGGCTCGCATCCGTGGGATATCCAGGTGCATAACCCCGGCTTTTATCAACGGGTTGTTCAGGATGGCATCGTGGGGCTGGGCGAGAGCTACATGGAAGGCTGGTGGGAATGTGAAAGGCTGGATCAGTTATTCACCCGTTTAGTGGAAGCACACCTCAATGAAAAGATGCCACAACAACTCTCTGTTCTGCTCAGTCTGATCTGGGCACGCCTTGCCAATCTGCAATCAAGGCAGCGGGCCTGGATCGTTGGGGAGGAGCATTATGATCTGGGCAATGACCTGTTTGAGGTTATGCTGGATTCGAGGATGCAATATTCCTGTGCATACTGGAAAGAGGCGAATACGCTTGAAGAGGCTCAGGTAGCCAAACTGGATTTGATCTGTCGAAAGCTGGATCTCAAACCGGGAATGAAACTACTGGATATCGGCTGTGGCTGGGGAGGCCTGGCAGAGTTTGCCGCCAGTCGATACGGCGCATCGGTGGTAGGTATCACCATTTCAAAAAAACAGCATCAACTGGCTCGCACTCGATGCAAAGGGCTTGATGTTGAAGTCCGGCTCCAGGATTACCGGGACCTGAATGATACATTTGATCGTGTTGTCTCCGTTGGTATGTTCGAGCACGTTGGGCCACGTAACTACGATACTTTTTTCCAGACAGTGAGAAAGGTTCTATCCGACAGTGGTCTTTTTCTTTTACACACCATTGGTTCTCTGCAGAGTGATTTAAGTGTTAATCCATGGATCGAGAAGTATATTTTTCCTAATGGCTGCCTGCCCTCAATGCTGCAAATCGCCAGGAGTACCGAGGGCCTGTTTGTTACTGAAGACTGGCATAATTTCGGTGCTGATTACGACCTGACGCTGGTGGCATGGGAAAAACGTTTCCAGGCCGGGTGGCCAGAACTCAAAGGCAATTAGTAACTGTTCAGCACCCCCACATAAATCTGGAATTTTCTGATTTTTATACCATCCTCTTAAGCACCATTTTTCCACAATATTCGCCAGCATGATTCCAGAACTACCCGCAACTATGTCGGCTGAGATTCTCTTGAAAGAGAATGCAGAGCTGCGGATGAGAGTTGCCTGTCTGGAAGAGCGATGTCGAGAATTGGAAGAAAAGGTTGGCAAGAACAGTCAAAACAGCAGCAAGCCGCCATCGTCTGATGGTTATCAAAAACCTTGTAAAAACAGTAATTCTCCAGATCATTCTGACGACCTTTCCGCAGATAAAGGTACCGATCCATCGGATGAAAAACCCAATCCTAAAAGTCTGAGACAGTCTTCTGGTAATAAAGCCGGTGGAAAGAAAGGGCATCAGGGCACTTGTCTTAAACAGGTCGATATCCCTGACTATATTGAGTACCTTCCAGTTAAAGAATGCAATAAATGTCAGGCGTCTCTTCTTGATAGTGAGCCGGTCAAATATATTGAACGACAGGTGTTTGAACCAGGGAGACCGGGTGAATTTGAAGTAACGGCCCATAGAGCTGAAGTAAAAATCTGCACTTGTGGTTGTCGGAATCAGGCTGAATTCCCGGAAGGTGTTACCGCTGCCGCACAATATGGCTCAGCCACACAGGCTATGGCCGTCTATCTTAACCAATACCATTTCCTGCCTTTTAAGCGCGTGTCAGAGTATTTTAATACTCTCTATAAAATGAGTGTAAGTGCAGGCACTGTCGCCAATTTTGTGGCCAGAACCTATGAAAATCTGGCTTCTACTGAAGAGGTTATTCGTGACGCCTTGCGGGAATCGTCTGTTGCCGGAGCCGATGAAACGGGTATGCGGGCCGAGGGCTCTTTGCACTGGCTACACGTTATGCGGGATGAACAATGGACGCTCTACTACTTGTCTGAAAAGCGAGGTCGTGAGGCCATGGACACGATGGGCATACTGCTAACATTTGCAGGCGTTCTGGTTCATGATCATTGGAAATCCTATTTTGCATATGCGGCAACTCACGTACTTTGCAATGCCCATCACCTGAGGGAGCTTTTGGGTGTTGTTGATAGGGACAGCAATCAACTGGCGTTGCGATTGATGAAGCTACTGAGGCTTTCCTGGCATTACTGCAAGGGCTTTAAGACCATAGGTATGCTACAGATGCCAAGTGTTGTCTGTGAACGAATCGAGAAGATTTATGACCGGTTGCTTCAGCGGGCTCTAATGAAAGAAGTCGTCTATATGGAGAAGCAACGAGAGGAGCTTAAGCGCAAGAAAGTCAAGAATACTAAAGCTTACAATCTCTTCAAACGACTCACTGAGTTCAAGGCTGAGACACTGCGCTTCATGTCAGATTTTACCATTCCCTTCGATAACAATGGCAGTGAGCGGGATGTTCGAATGGCCAAGTTAAAGCAGAAAATCTCAGGCTGCTTCAGGAGTGCAGACGGTGGTTCTATGTTTGCACGGATTCGCAGCTATTTGTCGTCTGCCAGAAAACAGGGAATGGACATATATCAATCACTTCATAGAGCTGTTCGGAATTACTGTAATATGCCTTTGCTCAGTGCTGAATAGTTACGGCAATTACAGTCGCTCGTTTTATCGAATGTTCCGATACTATCTGTTGTCCTGTGCCGGAGGATTCCGGGCCAGGGATCTTCAACTCTGGCAGATTGTGTTTAGCCCTCATGGAGTGCCCGGCGGTTTGAGGGTTCCCCGATAAGTAGACTGTTATGCCCGGTTATGATTAAAGCCTCAAAAACATAACCTCAAAAACGTCGATAGCAGCTTCTTCGAAGATTCCACGAATAAGGTCAACCATCCTGAAGCCAGCCATTACGGAGAGAGATATCAACCTGCTCAAGGACATAACGCCACAGCCTGGGTGCCAGGCTCTCCAGATACTGATTCCGTCTCAACACCTGGCTACGGGTAACCTGATACTTCGCCCAGGTTCCCCCCTCACTGTCCATATTCTGAATCACGGGTAAGAGACAGTCCATGGCTTTGGCAAAGCGGGCATCCGGGCTATCTACCTGCTCAAACTCAAGCCAGAGCGCTCTGAACTCATCCGCCTGCTCCCGGGGCAGTAGCCCAAACAGGCGCTCTGCCGCCTGCATTTCTTTGGCTCCCTGGCCAGCCAGCTCGGCAGTCCCGGCAAATGCAAAGGTGTCGCCTGCATCAATTTCGACAATGTCATGCAGCAGCAACATCTTAATCACACGGCCAATATCGACCGGCTCTTCAGCGTACTCTTTCAGCGTCATCGCCTGTACAGCGATATGCCAGCTATGTTCGGCACTGTTCTCCTGTCGGCTGTTATCAGGCTTTACCATGGTTTTTCGATAAACCGCCTTAAGTTTATCCAGTTCCCTGATAAAAACCAGTTGCTGCTCAAGCCTTGAGGAAATGACAGACATAAATTTTGAACCATATTACGAATATGTAATCTAAGAGAACGAATCCTAACAAAACACTAAGCTTTCAGCTAACAATTAGCATAAAAATCAAGAAGGTAAAAAGTCAGCCAGCAAGTACAACCGATCGAGTAGAACATTCAGAATACTTTATACATTACCGAATTCACCATCTGGTATTCCCTGATGATCTCATCTATTGCCTTAGCAACCAGGACTCCCTGTTCTCACAGTCTCACTCCATTGAACCTGGATCACAACGATGGAATATCTGGAGATAGTTCAAGTACATCAACTGAAACTTCCACAGACACTAACCTGCCTGCAGAGCAAAGCGGTGCGCTATCCGTTAGAAAGTGTGAGGTCATCAAAACCACAGAAACATTCATAGCCAAGGTAAAACGTCAAGGTAAGCGCTTGCTTTCAACAGTTCCTGAAGCTCTGTGCACGCCGCTAAAAGTCTGTAACACTTTATTGCATGTCGGCATTTTTGCCGGTTATTACGTCACAGTAATGACCATTACCGGTATTGGAGCTCTTACCGGAGCTATGGCAGGTGTCTGTGCAAAAGTAAAAGCCAGCCTTACACTCTCCCCGACAGAAAAATCAATTAAACAATACACCGTCAGTTATCGACAAAAGGTATTTAAATGGCTGGCTCTGCCTTATGAGAAACTGCCCGACATGGTTATCGGTTCAGTATTTCCTGTGATTACAAGCATCACTCTTTTTATCTTTGAAACGGTAGCTATTCCGGGAAAACAAATCCCGATGAGTGTGTATGAACAAGTTTACAGCGCCACTTATCAAGCGACCAAACCCTATAAGTCTGTCACCGATATGACCGTAAATCTGTTCAATGCTACAAAAGGATGGATTCAGAATTAAATAAAAACCGGGGGCTTTAATTTCACCCCCACACAACAGCATCACTACCCTTGTTCCAGTAATCGCCGAAGGTCAATAATCGCCGCATTTGCCCGGGAAACATAATTCGCCATGACCAGAGAGTGGTTGGCCAGAAAACCAAAGCCGGAGCCATTCAGAATCATCGGGCTCCAGACGGTATCCTGAGTAGCCTCCAGCTCGCGGATAATCTGTCGGACACTGACGGTGGCATTTTTCTTGGCCAGAACGTCGGCGAAGTCCACTTCTATAGCCCTTAGCAGATGTATCAGGGCCCAGGAAGTCCCCCTGGCCTCATAGAAAACATCATCAATCTGCGACCATGGTGTTTTGACATCAACCAAAACCGCACTATCCGTCGATTGAGTAGCCCCACTGTCCCCCGAAAGGTCAGTGTTCAAACGCGGTTTACCAACACTGGCGCTCAGACGCTGGGAAAGGCTGCCCAGACGTGTCTCCACATCCCCCAGCCAGCGAGTCAGATTATCTGCCCGGGCATAAAATTGCGCCGGGTCATTGGGGTCTGATAAGCGGGTCATATAGCTTTGCAGCTTGTTAATGCCCCGCTGATATTCCCGCTCGCTGGAAGGCAGAATCCAGCTTTTGGCATCAAAATTAAACTGTGGCTCGGCAACCGCCAGGTCCGGGTCTTCTCTTGACTGCGACTGAGAGCGACTGAAGTCCTTGCGCAGTGCCCGGGCCATATCCCGCACTTGAATCAGAACACCGATCTCCCAATTGGGCATATTATCCATCACTACGCTTGGTGGCATGATGTCATTACGCAGGAAACCTCCCGGCTTATTCAGAAGCGTATCCGCCAGGGTGTAGAGCGTTGCTGTTGTGGTATAACCAGTGACAACATTCTGGGCATGATCAGTCGCCAGCTTTTCTGCATTGGCCTTTACTGAAAACAGGTCTGGTTCCTGACTCCAGTACCAGCCAATCAGAGACAGAAGCAGAATCAGAATGCCAACACCAATAAACAGGGCTTTACCATAAGTAAAACCCAAACTATTCCGGGTACCCGACTGAAAAGCCGCTTTAATCTTTTCCAGCGCCATAATCTCCTCGTTCGTCACCGCTCAGACTTTTTATCCTGAATATGGCGTTCCAATATGGATGCGCTTACCGAGCAGCCATTATCCTCTAATAATGGTGCTTGTGCGAGTCTCTGTGATGGGTGTCACAAGTAACCATAAAACCCATTGATCACCTAACCATTCAGACAAGTAGCTCTGGATGCCCCAGATAATAACCCTGACCACCAGTAACACCCAACTGTTTTAAGGCCTCCCATGCTTCCTTATTTTCAACGCCCTGGGCCAGAACACCAATGTCCCGGGATTCAGCCAGCATGGCCAGTGTTCTTATATACAGTTGATTCTCATAGCTGGCAGTCAGGTCTCTGGTAAAACTACCGTCCACTTTCAGGTAATGGGTATTCATCATCTGCAGAAATGTCAGTGCCTGACTGGATACACCAAAATGATCAATAGAAAACTGACAACCCGTTGCCACCAGCTTATCCACCCGTTCTGCAACCCGCTCCCCCACCAGCATCAGCGAGCGTTCGGCCGTTTCCAGAATAAGACGTCTGGCCAGATCCTGACGCAGTTTGAGGGCATCCAGCAACCAGTGATAAAAGTCATCATCCAGCAGAGAATAAGGTGAAATATTCAGACAGTAAGTTCGATAGTCATCCCGGTCATCCATGTAATCAGCCAGGGCAAAAAATACGGCGCGATCAAACTTGCCATAAAGATCATAGCGCTCAACAACGGGCATAAAAGAATCTGCGGACACGACTTCACCATCCAGGGTTATCCGTACCAGTATCTCCGTACAAGCGACTGCACCATCCGCTCCCATAATGGGCTGACCATACAGCTCGATAAGGCCTTCTGACATCACTTTTTCCAGCGCTTCGACCCAATGTGTGTCACTCCATCCCATGTACGGGTAACCAGACTCACCACTGATATCCGTCACATCCCAACAATTTTTAACCCGGATCTCCTGTTCAAGCAGTTGCTTATCACCATGGTCGAGAAGAAGCGCCGTTGAACAGCGTCCCTGGTGGGTAACTGCCGCAATGTGCAGGTTATTGCTGCCTTCTGGTGAAGCAAAAAACTCCATTGTCACCAGGGCCTTGAATAACAATTCAGTAACCTTACGGACTTCACTGACACGGCAGGCGGGAACAAACACCGTAAAACTTGATCCATTACGACGGCCAGCAAAAGCTGCTGGCCAGGGCAACAGGGTTTTTCCTACCCAGTAACTGGTGGTCAACAACAGGTCATCAACAAATTTCTGTCCATGACAACGGTTCAGCATCTCCAGCCCTCTCACCTGAATCAGGATCAAACCACCCCCTGCTTCGCCAATATCCTCACTCAACACAGTATTCATCCGACGCTCGAAGGCCTTTCGATTCAGTAATCCGGTCAATGGATCCTTGACCAACTTTCGACGCAGCTCTTCTATGAGCGCCACTTGCTCAGAGAACGCATTATCCAGCTTTTCTGCCATCCGGTTCATGGCCTGAACCACCCGGCGTAAGTCCCTGGTTTTTGGCAGCTCGGGTTGTATCTCAAAATGACGTTCACAAATACGGTTCGCCTGATGCTCCATTTTTTTTAACGGCCGGAGAACCACACCCAGCAGCGTGTTCAATCCGACCATGGCAAGAATCAAACCAAAACTGAATAACAGCGCATCCCCACTTACCTTGGACCAGAGACTTCGATAGGCATGACCCGGATGACTCGCCACCAACAGCTGTCCCATTGGCACCCAGCCACTGTTAATCTCGCTGGTGACTTCCGGCGCTTCGAGGTCAATCAGTTTCACAAACCAGTCAGGCACACCTTCTAAAGCGATTGGATGCTCATTATTTACCAGTATTTTTCCTGACCTATCGGTAAAACGAATTTGCCGGTAGTACCCCCGGTCAAAAACCGCATCAATCATCGAATCCATTGCGGCACTGTTGCCTGTCCCTGCTGAAGCAATCGCAATACCAAGGGAGGTCGCTGTATCCTGCGCGTGGGAGTTCAACTGCTCCTGAAGATAGTGACGAGCATCATTAACCGTCAGTACAAAGCTCCCGGCAAATAACAGGATCAAAAGCAGCGTAAGGTATAGAGCCAGTTCACGCAGTAGTGTCATGGTGGCATCCCTGTTGGTTTTTCGGAGGCAAATCTATCCATCAGCCCCCCCCCTTTATTCAGTCTTCCCTGACGGTTTGATTTCTGCAACCGTTTGCGCAACTCAGTCCAGGTCTTTATTTTACTGGACTGACCACTTCGAACCCCTTCACCACGCTGACGGGACAGCCAGAGTCCATCACCGTTAAAGTGATAAACGGGAACCAGATCCTGACGATGGCTGGCGGGACGAATCTCACTGACCAGATTGTCCAGAATCAGTGGTTCCTGACCCGGACTGGCAAAATAACTAAGCACCATATGGGCCTGATCAAACTCAACCGCCTTTACATAAGTTATCCTCAGCTTCTCATCGGACACGCCAAGCTCGCGCAGGGTAAAATACTTGGCAATCGAGAAATCTTCACAATCCCCGGCACCACTGGCCAGAAACTCCACAGGCGTCGCCCAGAAATCCTCTTCCCCCCAGTGATCAATATCATTCATAAATCGCATGCGGTTAAAGAAGTCATTCACTTCAACCAGCTTTTGGGGCTCTGGCAGCTTCTTGCTGTAGATCATCAGATTTTGCCAATGGGTAAGTCGTTCAACAGCAGCAATACCATAGAGTTCACGGGCACTATCCACCAGGGCTTTACCGACCACCAGATTGCCGGCGAAAACAACGGCAAAGAACAACTGTCCCCAATTGGATAGAAAAAAGTGAAACAGCTGAGATAGCATCCAGAATATTCCAACCGATTCCTGATCTTCTATAGAATCGGCAGTAATCAGAGGGGACTGTAAGGAAAAACCGTCAAAAGTAGGACTTACGCATTGACAACAGGCTCTAAAATTTGATAATGCCAAAAAACAGATGTCTTCAGGGATGAAAGTGAGAACTACCACTCGACCGACCACTGCACGATGCACTCTTGCAAAATACATTGGCTTTTTGATTAGTGAGCCAAAATCATCAACATGCACAAGACTGGCCGAGGTTACCGACTTTTCTCACGATAGCGCAAACCGCTTTCTTAAGCGTGAAAACTATCAGCCCAAAGATATGTACGATGAAGCAGTCAAAAGTTTAAACCCTATTGGCGGCACCCTGAGCGTTGATGACAGCGTGCTCGACAAACCTTATAGCTACTCCGTGGCACTGGTTGGCCACTTTTGGTCGGGTAAACATCACCGAGTGGTTAAGGGAGTTAACCTCATCACCCTTTATTACACCGACGTATCCGGGCGCCATATGCCGGTGAATTACAGGATATACGACAAATCGGAAGAATCGGGTAAGGGCCGGTCTTTCTCCAGCCCTCCCCACAGCACCCGGCATGCGGGTCCGCACCGGGCGGTTCAACGATGATGGTGAAACCTGATCCATAAGTCTTTCAATGAAACAAGCCCAATTTTCGCGAGGTAACTGTTATTCAGTGCCTGTTGTACCGCATAGGTTTTACTCAGACGGTAATACCCTTTGCTGCTGGCTGCGATCTTGGCGGCGTTAATTTTATCAACGCCTAACCTGACCAGATTCTTAAAACGGGTTTTCGGCTTGCGCCATTGCTTCAGAAAGCAGCAACGGATTCGCCGACGTATCCATTGATCCAGCAGGGGAATTGGTCGGTGATATTCCGATAACCGGAAATACCCCATCCAACCCCGGATATATTGTGCCAATTTGCGTAACCGATGTTGCATTGAGACACCCCAGCGACGACTGGTCAACTTGAGTATCCGGTATTTGAATCGGTCCAGACACTTCTGGGCCCAGCGAACTTTCTTCCCTGTGAAGGTGAAACTCAGGAATTCGCTTTCTGTTGCTTTCACAACTTTACTTTTCCGGGAGTTAATCTTCAGTTTCAATTTGCGTTCAATGAATTGGGTAATGCTGTGCATCACCCGATCCCCTGCACGCTGACTTTTGACGAGAATCACAAAATCATCACAGTATCTTGCAAAGCAATGACCCCGATATTCAAGCTCCTTGTCGAGTTCGTCGAGGACCACATTAGACAGCAAGGGTGATAAAGGCCCACCCTGTGGCATGCCAACCCTGGTCGGGTAGACATTGCCCTCAATCATGACACCGGAGCGCAGGTAGCTACCAATCAGTTTCAGAAGGCGTTTGTCGCGGACCTTACGGGAGACCCTCGACATCAAAACGTCGTGATTAACCGTATCAAAGAATTTACTCAGATCAACGTCAACAGCGTAATGAAGCCCCCGGTTGATCAACTGCTTAACCTGACGGACTCCGTCGTGTGCTGACCGTCCCGGTCGGTAGCCGAAGCTGTTTGGAGAGAAACCCGGATCAAAGACAGGGGTCAGCACCTGCACAATGGCCTGCTGTATGACCCTATCCATCACGGTAGGGATTCCCAGCAAACGCTCACCGCCGTCCGGCTTTTCTATAACATGTCGGCGCACGGGTGATGGCTGGTAGGTTCCGTCCAATAAGGCTTGACGCACTGAAGGCCAATGCTGTTTGGCAAAGTCTGGATAAGCTTCAATAGTGACTCCATCAATACCCGGAGCACCCTTGTTGCTTTTGACCTGTTTCCATGCACTTGCCAGATTAGCCGGTTCAAGTACGCAATTTAGTAGATCATGGTTCAAAGCTGGTTAAAGATTCTGTCGCCAAGTACGGTGAGTCGCCGGACGGCTGCATCGCCTTGAGGGAATCAGTCTCCTCTTTGTCGTCGATGTTCGGCCCTTCGCTAACGACTTCCCATCCGTTAATGGCTTCTGTCGTACAGCTACTATGGCCTCTGCTGACTTCTGTCCAATCACCACGCGGAGTTACCTCTGCTGGCGCTATTGGTTGCCATCGGGTTTGCTCGAACAGGATGATGAGACCTGTTCGCCGAGCCTGTTGTAACCAGTGGCTGAGAACTGGGAATTACCAATCGCATGTTGAACAGATCTCCCCGGATAAGGACATGAACTTTCAGTGCACAACCGCCGCATTTACCGTGTCTCACGAACCATAGGGCTTTGTGATCCTTGGCTCACTCGCCCAGAGACTCAGCCTTATATGCGATTTCTGTACGTCGGCTCGCACCTTTGCACTCAGACTGCCTCCGCACAGCCCCTCGCGGGACTGCACTTGCCTTAAGCTAGTGGTTGTCATCAGCAGGCGTCTTTACCGCCAGTCAGATGTAGGTTCTCCCACAGGGGACTTTCACCCCATCAGTTCATGCCCATGCCGGGCGTACCAAGACAAAAAACGACTACTTCCGTGAAATGTTGATTGAAGTGCTGGTATGGGGGCTGAAGCCAGCGTTCGTTACCGGTGACTCCTGGTACAGCTGCACGACTAACCTGAAGACGATTAAAAACCATCAGACTGGGTTTATGTTTGCCGTTGAGAAAAACAGGACAGTATCACTGGAAAAAGGTAAATGGCAGCAGGTTCAACACCTCGACATCCCCGACAATGGTCTGGATGTATGGCTCAAAGACTTCGGTAAGATCCGGTTGTTCAGGACGATGCTAAAAGACCAGCGTCGCCACTACGTGGTTTACTTGCCAGAGGAAGTCCCTTTTGAACGCAATGACTTCAAGCAGATCCATGACCAGCACTGGCAGATCGAACAGTTTCACAGGGCGATCAAGCAGGTTTGCCATATTGAGCACTTTCAGGTTCGCAGCGAACGACCCGTCAGAAACCATATATTTGCTGCAATTTTAGCTTTTGTTTATCTCCAGAAAATGCAGATAGAGCAGGAGTTTACGAATATTTATCAGCACCAACGGGGGCTGTTTAAAGAGACAATAGGCGCTTTCATTGAGAGTTTTGCAAAGGGGAAGGATCACCTCCTACCAAAATTTATCGGTGTCATCAATGCGTAAGTCCTAAAAAGGCGATAACAGGGTTGGCGGTAGGGTAAATCTATGCGTATAATCCAACCCCTTCAGGGCCTATAGCTCAGTTGGTTAGAGCAGCGGACTCATAATCCGTTGGTCCCGGGTTCTTATGTGGTGCGAAGTTGTTTGTTACATTAGAATCGAGCCTAACATGCTGATAAACATAGGATTAGACAGAAATACAGCTAAAATTGTTTGTTATAGTATGGATTTTTAAAGCGTCCTTGTTGGTCGCCTTAAAAATATGTACTAATTGATATTGTGCAAATTGGAAGTTCGGCCCTATAGCTCAGTTGGTTAGAGCACCCGACTCATGAGAAATTGTGACCTGTGCCAGTAATGGCATATGGAAAAACCGGATGAATTGCTGGAAAGCTAAAGGATAGAGATATCCCATGCCAATCAGCAGCCAAGCACTTCAGGCGTGAAGTGAAGGTTCAGAGACTAAGTGGTTCAGCACGATCTTGCTGTGTAAGACACTACTAGCGTCCGGCATCCTATCGCACTGCGAGGATGATGATATAGTCCAGCCCAGTATGAAAATATTGGATAAGTTGAATCGGTTGGTCGCAGGTTCAAGTCCTGCTGGGGCCACCATACAGAAGCCTACATCTAGGGATGTGGGCTTTTTATTTTCCTTCCCCTGTTAAGAACACTTCCATCTTCCTTCCATATCGACAATCAGAGACAGTAAGTGTTATTTCTTAAAAAATAATGATTTACTTATTGCCGTTATAAACGCCTGCGTTTGCCTTTCTATTGGGAATAGAACGATGTCCGTTGAAAAATTAGAGATTGCAGTAAAGAAAGTAGTCGAGCAACGACTCCCGACGAATACACGTCAGAGGACCTAACCTGAAAACCGGTGTATTCATAATTTCTGATAACGTAGAAAGGCCGCAGCTTGCGCTGCTATGGGAAATAACTATCACTACCCTGAAAAGTTCTGGCTATCTTGCTAAATCATGATGTGTCAAAAGCTATCTTCTGTGCTTTAGCACCATGGGCAATCGCTTTAAACAAACTGTCCCAGCTATGTAATTTCTCAAAAACTGCTGGCAGCACCACACGGAAGATGACGTGAAGCCTCCTCAATCAGGTTACTCAATCTCGGAAATAACCCATCGCCCATTAGTCGGCTTTTCAGATAATCCCAAAAAGAGAGACCATACAGGCGACACGTTTTTTTCAGGCTGGCAAAGGTGTCGCGACATTGCCGCCCCAAATCGCTTCGCGTCCCACTACTGATCTTTCGTCGTTTAACATATTCTCGTATCTGACTCTCGCTCAGGTTGTTGTGCAGCGGTAAGCTCGGGTCATCCAGAACCAGTAATAGCTCTTCCTTGATTACAGCCAACCCTGACAGAGCATCCTGAAGAAGCCCACTGCACGTTTGGGTTTGGATCAGCGCCTGGAACCCCTGTCGTACTTTTATTGCCTTTTTTTCAGTTGGCTCTGTCTTGAAGTCTTTAAGGTCATCGTAAATGGCCCAGAACCATGTCCGAAGCCATTTCTGAGCCATGGCCTGCTGATCATTGACCGGATGAACTTTTGCCAGCCCTCGCTCTGCATGTATCCAGCACTGGCTGTGTTTGAAAACGTCGAACTGCCTTGCCCCATCACTGAAGGTGGTAAGATGTCCTGCTCCATGCTGTATCAGGCTGCCATAAATCATGGCTTCACTGGCCTGCTGGCGCCGTCTACCAGTTAGTCTCAGGTCTTTCATACATTCTTCCCAGGCTTCATGGCTCAGGAAGGTGACGCCTCTGTATGGATTAAGAACGCGTAGCCACTTTTTGGGGTAATCCAGTTTTTCCAGATAGATCAAGGCATCGTCGGTGAACGTGTAAGTTGACCATGGGCGGTGCAGTAGGCTTACGAAATTTTCCCGGCTTTTGCTGTCTGTGCTCTCGAACCAGGCAAAGGACTCGTTATTGATGATGGTGCAGTAACCGTTCTTCCCCTTATGCCTTGTTCCCGTGTCGTCTGTCTGGATATAACTTGAACAGCGAATACCTGTAGTCAACAGCTCATCTTTCTCAGCATGGAACTGCTCGTGTCCTTTCGTCAGAAGCTGGCTGAGTTCCCCGCTGGAAATAGAGATTCCAATGTCCCATAGCCAGTCCAGCAGTTCTGGCTGGGTAACGGAGCAACCATGATACTGGTGCAGAACGTAGGCCTGCAGCATTGGCCCGTAATGATGTCCATGAAGGCTGGCTGGCGGTTTGGCCGTAATGGTTTGTCCATCGGGTGTCACCCATTGCTCTAAAAGATATTCAATACTGGATGTTTGTATTGTCAGTTCCTGAACATGAAAAGGGGTGGTTCCATTCCTGATTGATCCCTCCGGAACATCAGTGGCAGCAATGGGTATGGATTTTTCCGCCGATGGCTTTCGGGGCTGTTTACGCTGCTTTCTGGTTTTCTCGTTGGGCTTCTTAACCTTCTGCTTTGACGAGGTGTCTGGGCTGGCTCCATCGTTACCCTCAGGAGCGGATGGATCTCCATCAGGGCTGCCGGTGTCATCATCGGGAGGTTTGGTGTTTGGTTTGATGTCAGGCTTTGCGGGCAGTTTTTTTAGACGACGAATCTCTGCTTCAAGCAATTCTATCTGCTCTTTGAGCTGAATGATCTGCTCTTGCTGCTGAGTGATGAATCTCAGTAGATCTTCAGGTTGTAACTGCTGGTGTTCTAGAAAAGCCATGGTGAGAGGATAGACGACTGACCGAAATTATCCTGCTTCCAGCACTTTTTGAGAAATTACCCAGCTATCAATCATCAACGTGAGAAAGAAACTGGTGATCTTTCTCCATAATCGCTTGCGTGTAGGCTTCTTTGGCTTATTTAAAGCCTGTTGAAATTTTGGACAAGCCAGTTCCTGTATCTGATCAACCAGGAATGCCAGAAAAGTGAGGTAGGCGAAATTCTTAGCCAGATGTTTTTCGCCATGACCGTAATTGTGCTCAAGTTGATAGCCTTGATTTTTCAGGGTATTAAACGTTTCATTTTCAATTCGCCATCTACAACGACCTCCTCGCATTACTGATTCAACGGTATCATCTGTTAATTCAATATCGGTTATCCAACACCAGACATGCTGAATTCCTTTTTTGTCAATTTCAATGTAATCCAGAACATTAACCCGCTCAGTTTCATCCTGAAGATTGAGGGGAACGTTATTGGCGTAGCGAAATTTATGAGTCGTGTTATTCTTCTCATCAACGATTTTGTGATGATGAACCTGACCTTCATCATAAAGGGTGTTCATGGCCTCAATAAGCGACACATGGTTACCATCCTTGGCCACGATGATAAATTTCCACCCATACTCTCTGATCATAGCAATGGTAGGGTTCTCCGCGTATAGACCATCCAGCAGAATCACCAGTTTCAGGCGCGGATGGTCGTGTTTTGTCTGAGCCAGAAAACGCCTTATTGCCGCTTTTTCACAATCATTCTTTGTGAAACCATCTTGCCGACAAATCGCTTCGGGCGCTAATGGAATGACGGTTTTTCTGGATGGGTGGACAATACAGCCCCCCATAATGTTGTGGTAAAAGATTTCGTTTTTTTGCCCTCATTTTTAATGCAGCAGTCATCACAGCGGCAGGTTCCCGAATAAAAGAGACCAGTGCCATCAATAGGAAGCAGATAACAATTTTTCAACTTGCCGCAGTTGAATGCATAACCCTGCAGAGCACCATTGCGCTGAACGACAGAAAACAGTTCTTTAAACGGCGTCTTCAACCCAATGGGATTAACCGGATCAATAACCTCTCTCATTCGAGTATCGGAAGGAACTTTGCCGCCTTTTACATGATAGAGTTTTTCAAGATTATGACAGCAAATATCATCCAGCCGCTCTTCATCAAATCCTAATAGCGAATCGAACTTCTGGTGCATCATCGCAAAGGCAGATTTCAGGAAGTTAGGAAATGGGATAACGCATTTATTTGGACGGTGATCTGGGATGTTTTCGAAGCATTCTGACACCGTTTTTATCAAGTAAGAGGCGCTGAAATGCCTGATATTTTTCTTAATAGCGGTACCCATGACTGACCTGACGTCAACGATTGATTATTAGGCAATTTTAGTCGAAGAATTGTGCGGATATGATTTTTTTACCTTGTCTGCATCCCTTCTGGCTGTAGTGCTTCAGAATTCATCGGGAATTGCTGGTAGTCGAGAGAGTCGATGCGGTTAAAGGCCGTGGGGAAGAAGCCACAAAGCAGGCCATGATCCTGCCGATCATAGAGGCTCTGGGCTATGACATATGGAACCCTAGCGAGGTTTGCCCAGAATTTGAGGCTGACACAGCTATTAAAAAAAATGGTAACTATTCAGCACTGAGCAAAGGCATATTACAGTAATTCCGAACAGCTCTATGAAGTGATTGATATATGTCCATTCCCTGTTTTCTGGCAGACGACAAATAGCTGCGAATCCGTGCAAACATAGAACCACCGTCTGCACTCCTGAAGCAGCCTGAGATTTTCTGCTTTAACTTGGCCATTCGAACATCCCGCTCACTGCCATTGTTATCGAAGGGAATGGTAAAATCTGACATGAAGCGCAGTGTCTCAGCCTTGAACTCAGTGAGTCGTTTGAAGAGATTGTAAGCTTTAGTATTCTTGACTTTCTTGCGCTTAAGCTCCTCTCGTTGCTTCTCCATATAGACGACTTCTTTCATTAGAGCCCGCTGAAGCAACCGGTCATAAATCTTCTCGATTCGTTCACAGACAACACTTGGCATCTGTAGCATACCTATGGTCTTAAAGCCCTTGCAGTAATGCCAGGAAAGCCTCAGTAGCTTCATCAATCGCAACGCCAGTTGATTGCTGTCCCTATCAACAACACCCAAAAGCTCCCTCAGGTGATGGGCATTGCAAAGTACGTGAGTTGCCGCATATGCAAAATAGGATTTCCAATGATCATGAACCAGAACGCCTGCAAATGTTAGCAGTATGCCCATCGTGTCCATGGCCTCACGACCTCGCTTTTCAGACAAGTAGTAGAGCGTCCATTGTTCATCCCGCATAACGTGTAGCCAGTGCAAAGAGCCCTCGGCCCGCATACCCGTTTCATCGGCTCCGGCAACAGACGATTCCCGCAAGGCGTCACGAATAACCTCTTCAGTAGAAGCCAGATTTTCATAGGTTCTGGCCACAAAATTGGCGACAGTGCCTGCACTTACACTCATTTTATAGAGAGTATTAAAATACTCTGACACGCGCTTAAAAGGCAGGAAATGGTATTGGTTAAGATAGACGGCCATAGCCTGTGTGGCTGAGCCATATTGTGCGGCAGCGGTAACACCTTCCGGGAATTCAGCCTGATTCCGACAACCACAAGTGCAGATTTTTACTTCAGCTCTATGGGCCGTTACTTCAAATTCACCCGGTCTCCCTGGTTCAAACACCTGTCGTTCAATATATTTGACCGGCTCACTATCAAGAAGAGACGCCTGACATTTATTGCATTCTTTAACCGGAAGGTACTCAATATAGTCAGGGATATCGACCTGTTTAAGACAAGTGCCCTGATGCCCTTTCTTTCCACCGGCTTTATTACCAGAAGACTGTCTCAGACTTTTAGGATTGGGTTTTTCATCCGATGGATCGGTACCTTTATCTGCGGAAAGGTCGTCAGAATGATCTGGAGAATTACTGTTTTTACAAGGTTTTTGATAACCATCAGACGATGGCGGCTTGCTGCTGTTTTGACTGTTCTTGCCAACCTTTTCTTCCAATTCTCGACATCGCTCTTCCAGACAGGCAACTCTCATCCGCAGCTCTGCATTCTCTTTCAAGAGAATCTCAGCCGACATAGTTGCGGGTAGTTCTGGAATCATGCTGGCGAATATTGTGGAAAAATGGTGCTTAAGAGGATGGTATAAAAATCAGAAAATTCCAGATTTATGTGGGGGTGCTGAACAGTTACAAAAAATGGTCAGAAGGAGAAGGTAGATTACGCTCTCATTAAGGATGGGTGAAAGTCTCATATTGATCACACCCACAGGCCTTGAGCTACTGTAGTGGTCAAGTAAAAATGGACACCTGATTAAGCCGCTTTCCTGAGTTCTTGTTGTTCAAAGTCCACAGGGCTCATGTAACCAAGATAAGAGTGAAGTCTGCGGTTGTTGTAGAACAAAATATAATCAACAACTGTCGCCTCAACATCTGCCCTTGTTTCGAAAATATAATGGTCAGTCCTTTCTCGTTTCATACTGCCAAAAAATCGCTCCGTTACCGCATTATCCCAGCAATTTCCCTTACGACTCATACTGCATATCATGCCGTATTCCCTGAGCTGAGCCTGATAGTCCAGCGAGGCGTACTGGCTTCCCTGATCTGAGTGGTGAAGCACTCCCGAACCAGGCTTACGACTCCACCACGCCATTCTCAAGGCTTCCAGCGGCAGCTCTGTGGTCATACGCTTGTCCATTGACCAGCCTACTATCTTCCGGGAATAGAGATCCATAACCACTGCCAGATACAGCCAGCCTTCGCGAGTCCATAGATAAGTGATATCAGTCGTATAGACCCTGTTTGCCTCTGTGACAGCAAACTCCCTGTTCAGAAGATTTTCTGCTACCGGAAGCTTATGCTTGCTATTCGTCGTCACCTTGAATTTTTTTGCATACTTCACAACCAGTCCCAAGCGCTTCATCAGTGTTGCTGCTTGATAGCGGCCAATATTGTAACCCTTGCCTTGCAGGGCTTTTGCCATTCTCCGGCTGCCATATGAGCGATCGGAGTCGATAAAAATTTGTTGTGCATCAGAATCCAGGCGGAACTGCTTGGCCAGAGAGTCCTTCTGATGTTCCTGTTGATTCTGCCAGCGATAAAAGCCACTGCGCCCAACCTGCATTACTTTACAGAGCACCTGCACCGGATAGGCCTCCTTCTCCTGTTGTATAAATGCAAATCTTACAACAGGTCTTTCGCGAAGAAGGCCGTCGCCTTTTTTAATATTTCCTGTTCCATTTTCAACTGGCGGTTTTCAGCTTCCAGCTCTTTTATTCGCTGCTGATCAGGCGTCAAAGCTTGCTGCCCTTTGCCTGGAAAAGACATTTCCTTTTTTTCATCCTGTTCCCGTATCCAGCGTCTCAGGTTGCCATCATTGATACCAAGACTTCTGGCAACCTCTGTTACAGCCTGCTTCTGCTCCACTACCATGGCAATGGCTTTACGCTTGAATTCCGGAGAATAATTTTTACGCTGCTTTGTCACTTTCTACCTCGTCACTAACTGCACTATTGTGCTTAACGAGGTGTCCTAAGTCATTAAACCACTTCACAATGTCACTTTACGCAAAGTCTCTATCCAATATGAAATTGATGGAAGCCGCTACCAAAAAGGAACTCAGTAAATTGGATATGGTCAGAAAAGTCCTGAATCAATCCACCGATTTCCTGATGAGCACAGTGCCTTTTATCTATATGTTTGTTGTTGCTAATCTTATTATTGACCGTAATGCCTCTGGTGCGGTCAAAACAGAAAGATTCAATGAATTTATGGATGAGAGATACGGCCATCTCCCAGATTTGCAGGATGTCAAGCTCTTTGCCGAAAATTATTTCACCACTCATACGGTCGATGAATTCAGCCTGAAGTGGGGCAACCTGTTACCAACCGCTATGGCAATCAGCCTCTATTTTCTCAGCACCCTCAGGTTGGGTTTTAATTTGAGTTCTCCGGAAAAACATGAAACGTTTGTTGACCAGGGAATGGCTGAACTACTCAATACATATCGGTTAATGCTCACGGCATCCGATAAAGCGGATGGAGCCGCTGTATCGGCAGGTGTCCAGCCAGGAACCGAAGAGGCTGCTATGCTGCGATCCGAGGGTTATCAACCCCTTCTGCAAAAACCTGAAACGTCAGATACACAACCAATCGAGGCTACGGAACCCGACGAATCAGAACCGTTGACTGACGCCCACAGCCCTAATGCAAATACTCCCCCCCAAACCACCACTGAAGGCGACTTTGTTACGGTCAATCTGGAAGATATCGCCAGCCAGCCCGACCACCTCAAATCTGCTGCTATTGCCCGTGCCTACTTCAATACACTGTCCGGATCACGGGAAAGTAAGCTGGAGGTGGTGTACAAATTCTTTGCCGGTGCCCTGATTGGCGTCCGTGCAATGAATAATGTTGCTTTTGAAGGTAAGGATGCGACCCCGGATAACGAGCTGTCTCTTGATCACAAATAGCTACCTTGTTCTATCATTTCTCACTGATAAAACAGGTCATGCTTCCACTTTCTCCTAAACCATGGTCAGAACTAACTTTTGGATGTGCTGATTTGGGCGATACTCGACGTACAAAACGACTTGTCAAAGTTGCTGCCGAGCTTTCAGCTCATACCGGTAATTCTTTGTCATCTTCATGCGAAGGTTATACCGCACTGGTAACTGGAGCTTACCGGCTGATTGAGAATGAGGCCGTAAAGCCTGAAGCAATAGCTGAGGCAGGCTTTCAGGCAACTGCCAAAATAGCGAGACAGTCTCGCCTACTTCTGGCTCTCGAAGATACAACAACCCTGGGTTATAAACATGCTGTCAGATCCGAGCTTGGTGATCTTGGAGGTCCTGAAGGCTCTAAAACCAGAGGATTCCACGTCCACTCTGTCTTCTTGGTTGATGCGGATACAGAGCGAAGCATTGGGCTTATTGATCAAGAACGATGGGTTAGAGAGGACGTTCAGCGGGGGAAAAAGAACCAACGTCGTCAGCTACCTTACGAGGGAAAGGAAAGCTTTAAGTGGCAAAGAGCCTCTGAAAACACAGAACAAAGGATGGGGGGTAAAATGCCTGACATCATCAGTGTTTGCGACCGGGAGGCGGATATATACGAATATATGCACTACAAACTGGATAACCGACAGCGGTTTGTTGTAAGAGCTACACAAAACAGAATCCTGGTAGATGGCGAACTCTTATTATTTGATTCCTTAGCTCAGACTGAAGTGTTGGGGAAATATACGATAGTGGTTCCTCAAAAAGGAGGTAGAAAGAAGCGAAAGGCAACGCTGCAGGTCAAAAGAAAGAAGATGACAATACAGGCGCCGCAAAGGCCAGGCGGCAGGCCGGAACCGGTAACTATGAATATTGTGTCGGCTGAAGAGATTGGCAATGACTCCGAAGACCGTTTGCACTGGGTACTATTGACAACTGAAGATATTGAAACATTCGAAGACTGTCGCTCTATCATTCGATTTTACGAGCTCCGATGGCGAATAGAAGAGTTCCACAAGGCTTGGAAATCGGGAGCAGGAGTAGAAAGGCTTCGTCTGCAATCTCCGGATAACATTGAACGACTTGCGGTCATATTAATGTTTGTCGCTGTCAGACTAATGCAAATCCGTGAAGCATTAATGTTACCGAATGACAGGCAGCACAAAGACAGAAAGCTTTGGAGTGAAAAAACACTCGCGAATGAGGTGGTCAGTGATGATGAATGGCAGGTTCTCTGGCTAACCTATGAAAAAAAAGCGTTGCCCGATAAGCCGCCAACAGTCACTTGGCTGCTTCAAACGATTGCTCGGCTTGGTGGTTGGGGTGATTCAAAGCATACAGGGCAGCCCGGCTGGTTAGTGGTATGGGAAGGCTGGGCGAAATTGCAGGATCGGGTAAAAACCTGGCAGATAGCCCGGCAGTTCAGCGCTGGAGAGATGTGATCAAGAGTCAGGATAACGAGAAGAGGGATTGGTTCTATAATAATGTCTGCTCAAAAATTATTATACCTCTGTCGGCTATTGAAAACCGCGGAGTGATCGACGAGATGATGTCCCAGCAGGAGAAGTCACGAGTCATTGGCTGCCTTGGCAAGCTTATTGACGGGCAGGAGCTCACTGCGGAAGAAGAGGACTTTATGAAGGGCGTAATGGGTTCCCGCTTGGGCTCGCGTTATGGCTTCACCAAACAAGTGAACTCCGCCTTAACTGCTGTCTTTATGTTATTCCACCTTGGCGTGCTGTTCGCTGACTTTATAACAGCAGTCAGGCACCCGGATGGGAAGTCAGTACTGGATCCGCTGTTCAAGACATCTGTGGGACTCATGGATGTCGGGCTCATCTATAAGCTTTTTTACCGGCCAGCGCTGGAGGTTCTGAATATTGGTACATTTGCCATGCAACATGGGTGGAAAAATATTTCTCGCTATTTTTTGCTCGCCGCCTGGAATGTTATCGGTCGCTCCGTCACCTCCGCACCGGCACTCCCCTTGTGGAACCTGAATACAACCAATACCGACACCATGGCAACGCTGGTTGACAGTGCCGGTACCACCGGTCATGACCAATCCACGTTTGAAAATCTGGAAAAAGCCGCTCGTCAATCAGATATCGAAAAGGCTTTGTTACTGTTGTATATTTTCGTGTCTAATCCATCGCTGTGGAGTCAGGCATTCCCCAACACGGCTACTGAACAAGAACCACTTCCTCCACTGCCAACGGATGATTTTTCCGGGTTTCTGTCTCAACGACTGGATCGTGTTGCCAATGATATGGAACTATTTACCCAGATGAAGTACGCATCACAGCCCACCCCTGTTAGAGAGACGGCTGTTTAGATAGACACAACCCTGTATATGCGTAGGTTCCTGAAGGCATTGAGTAACCTCGGGCGAGCTGCGGGTAATCAACAAGATTCAAAGCAGCTTTTATATTCACTCACCTCCCAAATGAGTTATCCCGAGGTAAGCGTTAGGAATTGTTCCGAAATAATTCCGACATTTCAGAGACTCGAAACTCCGTTCGTCCTGAGCCATTGAATCATGCAAAACAGAATAAATTCAGTCAATTTTAATTATGAAAGCTCACTCATTTCATGCTCAAGATCGTATTTTTTTATTTTACGATACAGTGTGGCGATGCCTATTCCCAGTTCATCTGCTACACGTTGCTTCCCTTCATTTTTGCAAAAAGAGCGAAGAGCCCGGCTTACCAGATGCTTTTCCATTCTCTCCAGATTAAAAGCTTCCTGATTTTGTACGCTTGATTGAGCCTCCTTATTATGAACATCACACTCATCGATTGTAACTGTTCAGCACCCCCACATAAATCTGGAATTTTCTGATTTTTATACCATCCTCTTAAGCACCATTTTTCCACAATATTCGCCAGCATGATTCCAGAACTACCCGCAACTATGTCGGCTGAGATTCTCTTGAAAGAGAATGCAGAGCTGCGGATGAGAGTTGCCTGTCTGGAAGAGCGATGTCGAGAATTGGAAGAAAAGGTTGGCAAGAACAGTCAAAACAGCAGCAAGCCGCCATCGTCTGATGGTTATCAAAAACCTTGTAAAAACAGTAATTCTCCAGATCATTCTGACGACCTTTCCGCAGATAAAGGTACCGATCCATCGGATGAAAAACCCAATCCTAAAAGTCTGAGACAGTCTTCTGGTAATAAAGCCGGTGGAAAGAAAGGGCATCAGGGCACTTGTCTTAAACAGGTCGATATCCCTGACTATATTGAGTACCTTCCGGTTAAAGAATGCAATAAATGTCAGGCGTCTCTTCTTGATAGTGAGCCGGTCAAATATATTGAACGACAGGTGTTTGAACCAGGGAGACCGGGTGAATTTGAAGTAACGGCCCATAGAGCTGAAGTAAAAATCTGCACTTGTGGTTGTCGGAATCAGGCTGAATTCCCGGAAGGTGTTACCGCTGCC
Source organism: Endozoicomonas sp. SCSIO W0465 (assembly GCF_023716865.1). Lineage (NCBI taxonomy): Bacteria > Pseudomonadati > Pseudomonadota > Gammaproteobacteria > Oceanospirillales > Endozoicomonadaceae > Endozoicomonas > Endozoicomonas sp. SCSIO W0465. The sequence goes on along the minus strand of NZ_CP092417.1, from coordinate 1,351,415 downwards.
GCACAATATGGCTCAGCCACACAGGCTATGGCCGTCTATCTTAACCAATACCATTTCCTGCCTTTTAAGCGCGTGTCAGAGTATTTTAATACTCTCTATAAAATGAGTGTAAGTGCAGGCACTGTCGCCAATTTTGTGGCCAGAACCTATGAAAATCTGGCTTCTACTGAAGAGGTTATTCGTGACGCCTTGCGGGAATCGTCTGTTGCCGGAGCCGATGAAACGGGTATGCGGGCCGAGGGCTCTTTGCACTGGCTACACGTTATGCGGGATGAACAATGGACGCTCTACTACTTGTCTGAAAAGCGAGGTCGTGAGGCCATGGACACGATGGGCATACTGCTAACATTTGCAGGCGTTCTGGTTCATGATCATTGGAAATCCTATTTTGCATATGCGGCAACTCACGTACTTTGCAATGCCCATCACCTGAGGGAGCTTTTGGGTGTTGTTGATAGGGACAGCAATCAACTGGCGTTGCGATTGATGAAGCTACTGAGGCTTTCCTGGCATTACTGCAAGGGCTTTAAGACCATAGGTATGCTACAGATGCCAAGTGTTGTCTGTGAACGAATCGAGAAGATTTATGACCGGTTGCTTCAGCGGGCTCTAATGAAAGAAGTCGTCTATATGGAGAAGCAACGAGAGGAGCTTAAGCGCAAGAAAGTCAAGAATACTAAAGCTTACAATCTCTTCAAACGACTCACTGAGTTCAAGGCTGAGACACTGCGCTTCATGTCAGATTTTACCATTCCCTTCGATAACAATGGCAGTGAGCGGGATGTTCGAATGGCCAAGTTAAAGCAGAAAATCTCAGGCTGCTTCAGGAGTGCAGACGGTGGTTCTATGTTTGCACGGATTCGCAGCTATTTGTCGTCTGCCAGAAAACAGGGAATGGACATATATCAATCACTTCATAGAGCTGTTCGGAATTACTGTAATATGCCTTTGCTCAGTGCTGAATAGTTACTGTTTTTCAGGCCCAGCTGGTGAGCCAGTTGGTCAAGAGAGCGAAGTGGTGTCGGTTGATAACCGGGAATGCGCTGGTGGAATTCACGGGCTATTCTGGCCACTTCAGTACTGAACAGTGGTGAAGATTCACCGTTAAAGAAGCGGTTAGGCTCCTGTTTTATGGATAAACTGAATTCTGACATGGCATGTGCCTCCCGAACACAAATGCTGGTCTGGCAGCGCTCCCTGCTGCCAGTTTGGCGGTCAGGGAGCGTTTCCCGAAAAATCAGGCGTCAACGCGACGGGCACCTTTTTTCATCAGGTTTTCCAGCACAACGTCCGGGTTGGCAAAGCGGCGGTTAAGGATCATGGAAGCGATGATGTAAGGCTTCCAGCCCGCTTCTTTGTAGGTGTCGATCAGGTATTTGTTGAATACCCCTTCGGTTACTTCACCCTCTTTACAGGAAACGCCGGTGATGTCTGCTGGCAGGCAGTGCATGTAAAGTGCTTCGCCATTGCGGGTATGCTTCATCATTTCTTCGGTGCAGTGCCAGTCTTTGTGCAGGGCGTTCTGGGCCAGACACTCCTGTTCCAGCGTTTTCAGACCCGCGTGGTCGCCTGCTTTCAGCAGGTCAGTACGACGGCCCATGACGTGGTAAGGCGCCCAGGACTTGGGATAGACAATATCGGCATCCTTGAAGGCTTCAGCCATGGTGCTGACCCGGGTGAAACTGCCGCCACTTTCTGCCGCCTGACGACCAGCTGTTTCAACCACTTCAGGAATCAGGTCATAGCCTTGTGGGTGAGCCAGGGTGACATCCATACCAAAGCGTGTCATCAGGCCGATAATGCCCTGTGGAACAGAGAGCGGCTTGCCGTAGCTTGGGGAGTAAGCCCAGGTCATGGCAATCTTCTTGCCTTTCAGGTTTTCCAGGCTGCCAAAGTGTTCGATCAGCCATGCCAGGTCAGCCATGCTCTGGGTCGGGTGGTCGATATCGCACTGCAGGTTAACCATGCCCGGACGCTGGGCCAGAACACCATGCTCCTTACCAAAATCCAGGGCGGCACCCACTTCACGCATATACTGGTTACCGTAACCCAGGTACATGTCGTCACGGATACCGATCACATCGGCACAGAAAGAGATCATGTTGGCGGTTTCACGAACGGTTTCGCCATGGGCAATCTGGGACTTTCCTTCGTCCAGGTCCTGAATGGCCAGACCCAGCATGTTACAGGCTGAGGTGAAGGAGAAACGGGTACGGGTAGAGTTATCACGGAACAGGGATACACCGAGGCCGCTGTCGAAAACTTTGGTAGAGATGTTTTCGTTGCGCAGCAGACGAAGGCCTTCTGCTACTTTCAATACCTGCTTCAATTCATCCGTAGACTGTTCCCAGGTCAGGAGAAAGTCTTTGGTATGCAGTTTGGTGTTCAGTGCCTTGATATCTTGCAGTAACTGGTCGAAATTGCTCACGGTATTTCCTTTTCTGAATATCAGATCCTTTGGGCGAAGGCTGCCCGAACTAAGACTGCACGAGCCAAAACTGCACGAGCCAAAACTGCACGCACTGAAACAGCGCTTTCGGATCTGGGGTTATTGTTTGACTGAGTCTGGCGCAGTTGAGAGGCGACCCAGGTAAATCAGTCAGGTGGTTATCTGGTAGCTTTTAATAGCCAACTTACGTGCCAACTTTGGTGAAGCGGCTGTGAGAAAAGGAAAACCCGGGGTGGCGTTGGATCTGTTCTGAACCTTATTATGCCCAGAGCCGTTGATAACCGTGGGGTTTGGGGGAGCCAGTTAAAAAACAGGTCAATAGCAGTGAGTCTGGCAAAGAAAAAAAGTGATTTGCAGCAACTTTTTATGTACCCCTTATTTACCACAACAGTGCGATTGGTTCGTTTTGATCTATCAGTTTGATAATTGCGAAGTACGCAGACAATCAAAGTGACAGCAACGCAGTTGAATACGGCAGGCCTTACGTCACCTGCCAAAGACATCAACAGAGGAGATTGAATAACAATTATTTCTCTGGTAGACGGTGCTTGATCATCTGCCCAAGGGTGAGAATATCTTTTCGAACCTCTTTAACCTGGCTTTCCACACCCTCAAGGCGCTGGTTAATGCCACCAAGCCATTCATTAGTACTACCGAGTCGTTCATTATTTTCATCCAGCCGTTCATTGGTTTCATCAAGGCGTTCGTTATTTTCACCAAGGCGTTCATTGGTTTCATTTAATCGCTCATAAGTTTCATCGACGCGTTCATGAGTGCCATCGACCAGTTTATTGGTCTCATCCAGCCGACCATTGATGGTGTCCAGATGTTCGCTGATATCATCGAGAATTTTGTGGGTGTTATTCATTAACTCACTGGTACGCTCAAAACCGGACAGCGTGGCCTGAGCCAGCTCAGAGACATCTTCCTTAACGCCGGTCACTTCTGCCTGAATACCCGACATGTTGACTTTGACGCCAATGATTTCATGCTGGTTTTTAAGTGCAATGTGTTTGATATCCGCCATCGCTTTTACCAGACCATGAATGGTGTTGTAGAGGGACTGGTGTTGCTTCTCCAGCATATCAACTCTTGTTTCTAGCGACATACAGCTACCTGTCTTTTGTTGTGTTATAAAGCCTTGTGTTAAACCATGTTGTAGTTAGACAGCCATGGAGCACTCGTATTAGAAGTTGTTGTAAAAGAGTGCTGTTTCTCAGCCTGATCTTCAGCTGGTGGGTTATATCGAATAAGCTGCGCACTGACTGCATGATCAGCATAGCAGAGCTTCAGAATGTCATCGGTTTTATTGATGAGAGAAATAAAAAGAGCGTTTTATAGTGGAATGGTGGTGTGGCTTAAATCGGTTATATCTACCTGTTTTAGAAAGCGCCAATTGCACCACGGAAATCACGAAGCGCACAAAGAAGCATTTTTTCCTCTGTGCTCAGGGTGATCCCCGTGGTTCAGAAGATTCAAACCGCAGACAGTTTCAATATGGCTTCAAGGACGCCGCCGGCTATGGCCCTGGCTTTATCAGAAACGGTGGTATGGTCAACACTGGTTCCACGGGGGTCAATATCACCAATTTTGAATCCCGGGGTGACTTCAGATCCTGTGCTGATCATACCGCGAACCTTGCCACCGATGCGGGTAATTACCGGCTGAGTTCCGTTGTCTGAACGGACCTGTGCAACCACCTGCCCTTCTTCGACCAGGTCACCAATGGCGACTGCCGGTGTGACGGTGCCCGCGCAGGGTGCACGTAATACCCGCTCTTCAGCGTAGCCCATGATCGTGCCGGGCTTGCCGGTATTGGGTTCAGCCGCTCCCTGGTAAATGACTCTGGCCAGGTTATGGCCCCGACAGGTCTCAATAACGGCATCTACATCCTGTCCTGCATGGAATCCGGGGCCAAGCGCGATGGTAATGGGGGCCATGTTCCGGTTGGTGCCCAGATTTTGCTTGGCCAGAATACCATCAACCAGTATGGCAGGTTTAAATTGACGGAGGGTCTGGCCATCCGGGTCGGCCATGATCGGGATACGACCATCACTCATTATTCGCACTGCATCAGCAACGGATCGTGCTTTGTGCGCAGTGATGCCCTCCACGGTTATCTGACCACTCTCGTTCAGTAATGCACCGGCAAAAGAAACATTGGTACGAATCACCGTTGGTTTTGGCAGGTCCAGCATAACCACTTTAAAGCCACTGTTATGCAGTTTGACGGCAGTACCGGATGCCAGGTCACCGGCACCACGGATCATCACCAGATTATCGTTACGGCTGTTTGTTGAGGACCGTGTTGCTGATTGTTCATCCCCTTTTCTGAGCCCTTTACCCCGGGACAATTTACCTCGAGATAAGGCCAGAATCTCCCCCATAATACTGACAGCAATTTCTTCCGGGCTTTCTGCGCCAATATCCAGACCTACCGGCGTGCGCACTTCCTGAAACCGTGCTTCGCTGATGCCGAGTTCAAGACATTTTTTATGCAGTGTTTCTACCTTGCGACGACTGGCCAGTTGGCCAATATACCGGGCCGAACTGTTGAGAATGGTGGGCAGTGCAATGGTGTCTTCATGGTTCGTTGCGATAATGACCTGAGTGTTATCTCTTATCGTGGCCTGGCTGATGGCATCCTGGATCGTTGCTCCCAGAATGAGTTGAGTATTGGGTGGAAACAGCCTGGCATTGAGATTGGGTTCCCAGGAGTCGACAACGGTGATCCGGTAACCCAGCTCGGAAGCCAGCTTTGCCACTGCCCGGTTCACATGCCCGCCACCGATCAATAGCATGTCCGGGCGGATGCCTTGCACATCTATATGGACGGTCATGGTGCCACCACAATCCATATCCATGGCATCTTTGCCGGTTCTGGACATACTGCCTTTGATGACTCTTGAGCGACCTTCCTTTAATGCGTCAATGGCTGCGCCGATCACATGACGCTCAATCATGCCGCCACCGATGGTTCCCCGGGTAGTGCCATCTTCCAGAACGAGAATAATGGCATCATGCCGGGGGGCGGACCCTTTGGTCTCTATAATAGAAGCTAGGGCAAAAGGGGTGTTTTGTTCATAGAGTCGTGCCGCTTCGGCAAAAATATTCATTGGTTTCCCCCATTAGCAAATTAACGCATTGTTTTTAGATGAATTCAGTGCTCCGGGTAGCTCTTCTATAAAGGGAACTGGCTGTTGCCGGAAACTGCTGATGACATAGTGATGGAGTGAGGGTGCAAAACGCTGCACAGATGCTATAAATTCTCTTGCATGCAGTTGCGCCGAAAGGTTATCAACCTGGTTGAGTAACCAGACCCTGCGTGCATTGCCCGGTGAATTTTTGAACAGACCTTGCGGATGATCAAGTAGCTGATATATCGCCATAGCAGTGGAGTTTTCTCCATCTGATAGCCCGGTAATGCTGGTGAACTCCTCCCACCGGTGGATATTATGTGGACTGATGGTATTACCCATACCGCTCCAGCCGGTCACACCGATAATGACCTGGCAGCCATTGGGGATGACGGGTTCATTTTTTCCAGGGGCTTTTAATGGACGTTGCCTGGAACCGTCCGCTTCTATGAGTATATTGTCGTATACATCAAGGCTGATCAGCCGCTGAATGGTGGCTGGGGACAGTCCTCGCAGCTTTTGAGGGTTTTTGTCTGGGAAGCCCGCCAGCGTGATGGACGCCCCCTTGGGTTTAATCTGAATCTGATTCAGTAAATTCTGTTCAATCAGCCGATCAACGTACTGGCCAAATCCCCCGGGAGCAGGTCGGAAAATCCGTGTTGTCGTGGTCAGCAGTACGCTGTGACCAGACTGCTTGAGCTGAAGAGCAAGATATTCCAGACAGCTGGTCTTTCCTCCGGCGCCGGTTGCCGCAATAATGCGATCTTCGACCGGGTCTATCCATGACAGGCTACCCGGAAAATTGAGCATAAGACTTTCCCTCAGACAGCCTTCTAAACTGATGAGACCTTCAGTATGTCAACGGATTCAACCAAACCTGTGGATTGCCTGGTCACTGCAGCAGGGCTCTCATCACGGATGGGGCGCTGGAAAATGATGCTCCCTTTCTCAACAAAAGAGTCAACAAGAGAGTCCACAAAAGAGTCCACAAGAACGCCCGGCAGAGACTCCAGCGAAGCGCAAGAGTGTGAAACCATTCTTGACTGCAGCATTGCCAACGCGCTCTGCTTCTGCCAACGGGTTATTCTGGTGACCGGCTACCGGGGTGAAGAAATTCACACACGTTATGAGCATCACCCGCGAATCAAACTGATCCATAATCCCGCGTATTACCTCGGACTTTTCAGCTCGATTCAAGCGGGTATCCGCCATTGCGAAACCGATTATCTGTTCATTACCCACGGTGATATGCCGCTGATCCCTCCCACGGTATTCTCCGAACTCTGGCGACAACGGGATATTGATACCCTTTTTCCCGTCGTCAGTGCTGATGATCAGCGACCGGGCCACCCTGTCCTTTTGTATCGCAGTGCGTTTGGCGCTGTACTGGACGCTCCTCCTCAGTCACGGATGAAATCCCTGTTGCTGGCGGGCTCCCATCGTTTTATCTCAGTGGGCACTGACGCTATTCACCAGGATATTGATACACCAGATCGTTACCGGCAGTTGCAGTTAGCATGACAGTATCAAGACACAGTTTCTGTGATACATGTCAAAATTCGTCACTGCTAAAAATAGTGGAACTTTGGCCTTATAAACCTGTCAGAGTGATGTGAGGTGTTTTTAGATTAAATCCCTTTCAGTGATAGGGCAGTCTATACTCAGGCAGCCTACTGGTTAAATTTCCGGGTAGAATTACCAGGACTGCACAGTAATGGGTTCCGGGCAGGTGATTCAACATGCAATCTAATGCGGCAACATCGTTCTCTTCTCTATCTCCCCTACCGGCGGCGAGTTCTCCTGACACGGATAACCCCCCTACCCGGGATGCTTCAACATCCGGTCGATTTGCTCATTGCCAGCCCAAGGCAATGGCAAGGGCCAATCAACTGTCAAAATCAGATCCTGCCCTTACCAATGATGTTGGTACAAAAAATACATCTACGTACAAGATTACAACGGTTAACGACGATCAATTAAAACAGATCATTGAATTTAAAAATCGTTTCTTGAAAACAATGATCCCGAAAATGTGCCTTAAATCGATAATGGAAGGTCTTAAATTATTTGCTAATGAAGATTATTTAGCCAGGCTAAGTTACCGTTAATGGTTGGAAGCACCAATGTTCAGTAATTCTGCTGATCAACCGGCCAACAGTTAATTTTTTTGCTGCCGTCAGTTCTCGCCTCCAGGCCAGATAATGGGGAAGGTAACGAGTTGCAACCCCTTGGAATACGCCGCCAATCCAGCGTTTTAAATGACTGTGATAAGAATTTACAGTCTGGATGTGGTAGATGCCTTCAACAACATGTTGACCTGCTGATGTCACCAGCTCCTTGAAGACAAATCCAAGCTTGTCAGCAAGTTTTTCGTGAGCGAGGTGTGCATCCGCACAGACCGTGGCCTGTATCGATATGCGGCCATTTAAATGCCTGCACAATTCATTAGCACTTTCGTTTTCTAATACACCGTCAACGGTATTTCGATTACGGTCCCGAGCCACCATTACCGGGACTTTTCGGGCTTTGTTGGGATCATTACCCCGCTTTCGGGTTGGCCGTGGAAGGCCTTCTCTTTGCCCTTTGAAGGATTCACGGAAAAATGTTTCATCAAGCTCAGTAATGCCACAAAGCTCTTCTGCTTGATCATTATTAATCACTTCAAGAAAGCGGTGACGCCAGCGGAACGCAGTTTTCAAGTCAATGGCATTCTCAGCAGCAGCTGGTCGCAAGACCATAGAGTGAGTCATACCTGCGAGGTACTTGTTCCATTTTTCAGGGTGCCTGAGCCTTGCCAAAGGCGTTCCACTAAAGGCGTTAAACGTTGAGTCGCAAGTCTTGCAGTGGTAGCGCTGTCGGCCATTTCGTATGCCCCAGCGACCAACGCTATGGCTTTTGCATTTGGGGCACCTGGGGTTTTCGGCAAATTGGGCAAGTATGCTCTTTTCTACGTCAGGTGTTGCATTATCGTTATTGGGTATAGATTCACTGTAAACAGGTTCAGAGTCAGTGGTTTCTACTACCTCGGTAACCTCTATTTGAGTACTAAGGAGCGAGTTGTTAAGAATGTCTCGCTGTTCACTGGTTAATGTTGAAATGGAATCAATAAAATTCTGGAAGAGTTCAGATTGCATATCACTCCCCTACAACGTAGATTTTATGGGAGTTTAGCTGATTCAACCATTAACGGTAACTTAGCCATTTAGCCATTTTGAAGCTGGCCAGTCATCAGGATAATAATGAATGCTATTTTGAACAGCTCAAAGCGTTTGAGCTGCCTGGGGGACTTCACTCTTCTGGTCACGAAGAAGATCTCAGGATATATCGGGCAATGGATAACCGTGACAGCCCTGAAAGTTATTTTCTGTTCAAAGAGCTGTTATTGATCGAAGCCATCGGCAACAATAGATTAGAACATGAGTTTGGCGTTTATTTTACCCCATCGTCTGTGTGGCTGACCCCGGTTGCGAACAAACTGAAGTCACTTGGGTGTAAAGCCGGGATCGAAGTAATGGGGGGGAAAGGTTATCTCTCGTATTTTCTCAAGACCTGCGGTTTCAAAATGAAAGTCAGTGATAATCAGGAAAGCCACCAACACCCTGATGCTGTTTCCCCTCCGGTATCTGTCAGAAAAGAAGATTCATACAAGACAGTGGAAGCCTTTAAGGACGCTGCTGACTTTCTGGTTATCAGTTGGCCTCCTCAGGTGAGATCAGATTTTCTTACAGAGCAATTTGTTCAGCCCCACGACTACCTGATACTCAGATTATGGGGAGAAAAAAAGCCGGTATTATATGTGGGTGAACGGCTAGATCAATATGGAAAGAATGGTGCCACCGGAAGTCATTCTTTTCATCATCATCTGAATACCTATTTTACTGCCTGCAAATTTCCAGAATATCAGGGCAGACATCTTGGTTCCGTTGATGAAGCTATTATTTTCATACCGAATGGAAAAAAAATAGTGACAGTGAACGACAATCAGCAAAATGAATGTAAACAGATGTAAGAACTGCAGTCCACTTCCTGCTTGTTGCCTTCCAGTTTAATAAACTGATTAAATCTACTTCAGTAATTGGTTCAAACAGGTGATTCAATATGCAACCCAATACGTCTGTATCGTCCTCCCCTTTATTGCCCCTATTGGCGGAGAGTTCTCCTGATGTCGGTCAACCCCTTGGCCGTAAAGCCTCTAAATCCGGTCGATTTGCTGATTGTCAGTCTATGGCATTAGCAGGGGGGAGGAATCAATTTCCAAAACCGGACCACACCTCAACCAATGAGGCGGGCACAAAAAGTACCGATCTCTATCAAATTACATCGGTTAATGAAAATCAATTGAAACAGGTCGAAGAACTTAAAAATCGTTTCTATAAAAATAACCTTAAAACATTGGGTCATGAAATGATAATGGAAGGTCTTAAATTATTTGTAAAAGATGATTACTTGTCCATTTTAAAGCTGGCCAGTCATCAGGATAATAACGAATGTTATTTTGATCAGCTCAAAGCATCTGAGTTGCCCAGTGGGCTTCATACTCTGGGGCACGAAGAAGATCTCAGGATATATCAGTCACTGGAGAATAAAGATAGCCCTGAGGAATATCAGTTGTGCAAAGAAATGTTGTTGAAGGAAGCCATCGGTAAAAGCAGGTTAAGAAAAGAGTTTGGTGTTAAATTTACACTATCATCCATGTGGCTGGATCCCGTTGCGGATAAACTGAGATCGCTAGGGTGTAAAACCGGGATCGAAGTAATGGCGGGTAAAGGATATCTCTCTTACTTTCTTATTAACACGTACGGTTTTAAGATGAGAGCGAGTGATAGAACGGTTAGTTACCAGCGCTCTGATGCTGCTTCCCCTGCCGGATTTATTCGCAAAGAAAATCCATGCAAGACAGTGAAAGCCTTTAAGGACACGGCTGATTTTCTGGTGATCAGTTGGCCTCCACGCGCAACACCACCCCCTTCTCCAGAAGAGTTGTTAGCTCCGCCCGTTGATTACCAGGTACTTGTGTCATGGGGTGTGGAAAAGCCCGTATTATTCGTGGGTGAACGTCCCAATAAAGATGGTAAAAACCTTTCCACGGGCAGTCATTCATTTCATTATCATCTGAATACTTATTTTACTGCTTGTAAATTCCCACAATATCATGGCAGGTATGTTGGAGCTCTTGATGAGGCTATTATTTTCATACCGAATGGAAAAAGTCAGTGACACCGGGGGAGGCTACCGGGGGCCATCGTTCGGATGAATGTCAACCGCTGTAGGCAATGAACGTATCGATCATTTAAATCGGGAAAAACTGCTCTGGCTCAAAGCACTGAGCCCTTCTGAAATGGACAATAAAGGGCTAATCACACAAGAAGAACCCCAAAGATGCAGTCCACTTCCCGCTTGATGTCCATCCAGTCCACGGTGCTCCGTTTTGTCCAGGTCCTCTCCAGAATGTTGAATCTGGATGTGGAAGTGGTGGATGACAATCTGGTGCGGATTGCCGGTACTGGCCCCTATTCCAGCGACCTTGGTCGTCCATTGACTACGGGAACCAATGCGTTCAAGTCGGTCATCAGTACCCGCCGTCATAAAGTGATCGAACGCGCTGGCAAGGACCCGGAGTGTTTGATGTGCAGCCGACGTGTGGGCTGCAGGGAAAAAGCATTTCTTGGGGTACCGGTTATCTTTCACGGTGACTGTATTGGTGTGATCAGTCTGGTCTGTTTCAGTGAAGAGCAGAGGGAAAAACTGCTGGGTAACATTGACTTCTATATTGAGTCCATTGAAAACACTGCACAGTTGTTTATTGCCAAAACCATGGAGAGTATTTACCACGATAAAGTACGCCGCAGTGAAAGGATGCTCAAGGAGGTAGGGGAAGATCTGGTGGAAGGACTGTTGGAGCTGGACAGCAAGGGGTTCTGCCAGCATATGAATGCAGCGGCCCGAATGTTACTGGGGATTGAGTCTAATAACCGGGCCAATGCCTATAACCAGATAAACAGTGTACAGGTCAGGCCTTTTGGCAGAACAAAAGAAGGAAATCACCAACAGGAAGAGTTTATTGTTCAGATAGCCGACCAGGAAAAAATACTGCCGGGGCGAATGTTAATACTCGATGAACGCCGCTTCCTGGCTAAGTTACCGTTAATGGTTGGAAGCACCAATGTTCAGTAATTCTGCTGATCAACCGGCCAACAGTTAATTTTTTTGCTGCCGTCAGTTCTCGCCTCCAGGCCAGATAATGGGGAAGGTAACGAGTTGCAACCCCTTGGAATACGCCGCCAATCCAGCGTTTTAAATGACTGTGATAAGAATTTACAGTCTGGATGTGGTAGATGCCTTCAACAACATGTTGACCTGCTGATGTCACCAGCTCCTTGAAGACAAATCCAAGCTTGTCAGCAAGTTTTTCGTGAGCGAGGTGTGCATCCGCACAGACCGTGGCCTGTATCGATATGCGGCCATTTAAATGCCTGCACAATTCATTAGCACTTTCGTTTTCTAATACACCGTCAACGGTATTTCGATTACGGTCCCGAGCCACCATTACCGGGACTTTTCGGGCTTTGTTGGGATCATTACCCCGCTTTCGGGTTGGCCGTGGAAGGCCTTCTCTTTGCCCTTTGAAGGATTCACGGAAAAATGTTTCATCAAGCTCAGTAATGCCACAAAGCTCTTCTGCTTGATCATTATTAATCACTTCAAGAAAGCGGTGACGCCAGCGGAACGCAGTTTTCAAGTCAATGGCATTCTCAGCAGCAGCTGGTCGCAAGACCATAGAGTGAGTCTACCTGCGAGGTACTTGTTCCATTTTTCAGGGTGCCTGAGCCTTGCCAAAGGCGTTCCACTAAAGGCGTTAAACGTTGAGTCGCAAGTCTTGCAGTGGTAGCGCTGTCGGCCATTTCGTATGCCCCAGCGACCAACGCTATGGCTTTTGCATTTGGGGCACCTGGGGTTTTCGGCAAATTGGGCAAGTATGCTCTTTTCTACGTCAGGTGTTGCATTATCGTTATTGGGTATAGATTCACTGTAAACAGGTTCAGAGTCAGTGGTTTCTACTACCTCGGTAACCTCTATTTGAGTACTAAGGAGCGAGTTGTTAAGAATGTCTCGCTGTTCACTGGTTAATGTTGAAATGGAATCAATAAAATTCTGGAAGAGTTCAGATTGCATATCACTCCCCTACAACGTAGATTTTATGGGAGTTTAGCTGATTCAACCATTAACGGTAACTTAGCCCCGCTTCCTGGTCCTTAAAGCACAATTTCTTGCGCAGGTATCTGCACAAGGAGTAAAGCCTTTTTCTGACAAAAGAACGGAGGTAACTATTCAGCACTGAGCAAAGGCATATTACAGTAATTCCGAACAGCTCTATGAAGTGATTGATATATGTCCATTCCCTGTTTTCTGGCAGACGACAAATAGCTGCGAATCCGTGCAAACATAGAACCACCGTCTGCACTCCTGAAGCAGCCTGAGATTTTCTGCTTTAACTTGGCCATTCGAACATCCCGCTCACTGCCATTGTTATCGAAGGGAATGGTAAAATCTGACATGAAGCGCAGTGTCTCAGCCTTGAACTCAGTGAGTCGTTTGAAGAGATTGTAAGCTTTAGTATTCTTGACTTTCTTGCGCTTAAGCTCCTCTCGTTGCTTCTCCATATAGACGACTTCTTTCATTAGAGCCCGCTGAAGCAACCGGTCATAAATCTTCTCGATTCGTTCACAGACAACACTTGGCATCTGTAGCATACCTATGGTCTTAAAGCCCTTGCAGTAATGCCAGGAAAGCCTCAGTAGCTTCATCAATCGCAACGCCAGTTGATTGCTGTCCCTATCAACAACACCCAAAAGCTCCCTCAGGTGATGGGCATTGCAAAGTACGTGAGTTGCCGCATATGCAAAATAGGATTTCCAATGATCATGAACCAGAACGCCTGCAAATGTTAGCAGTATGCCCATCGTGTCCATGGCCTCACGACCTCGCTTTTCAGACAAGTAGTAGAGCGTCCATTGTTCATCCCGCATAACGTGTAGCCAGTGCAAAGAGCCCTCGGCCCGCATACCCGTTTCATCGGCTCCGGCAACAGACGATTCCCGCAAGGCGTCACGAATAACCTCTTCAGTAGAAGCCAGATTTTCATAGGTTCTGGCCACAAAATTGGCGACAGTGCCTGCACTTACACTCATTTTATAGAGAGTATTAAAATACTCTGACACGCGCTTAAAAGGCAGGAAATGGTATTGGTTAAGATAGACGGCCATAGCCTGTGTGGCTGAGCCATATTGTGCGGCAGCGGTAACACCTTCCGGGAATTCAGCCTGATTCCGACAACCACAAGTGCAGATTTTTACTTCAGCTCTATGGGCCGTTACTTCAAATTCACCCGGTCTCCCTGGTTCAAACACCTGTCGTTCAATATATTTGACCGGCTCACTATCAAGAAGAGACGCCTGACATTTATTGCATTCTTTAACCGGAAGGTACTCAATATAGTCAGGGATATCGACCTGTTTAAGACAAGTGCCCTGATGCCCTTTCTTTCCACCGGCTTTATTACCAGAAGACTGTCTCAGACTTTTAGGATTGGGTTTTTCATCCGATGGATCGGTACCTTTATCTGCGGAAAGGTCGTCAGAATGATCTGGAGAATTACTGTTTTTACAAGGTTTTTGATAACCATCAGACGATGGCGGCTTGCTGCTGTTTTGACTGTTCTTGCCAACCTTTTCTTCCAATTCTCGACATCGCTCTTCCAGACAGGCAACTCTCATCCGCAGCTCTGCATTCTCTTTCAAGAGAATCTCAGCCGACATAGTTGCGGGTAGTTCTGGAATCATGCTGGCGAATATTGTGGAAAAATGGTGCTTAAGAGGATGGTATAAAAATCAGAAAATTCCAGATTTATGTGGGGGTGCTGAACAGTTACGAACGGAGATAGTCGGCGAATCTTTTGCGGTAAAAAAACTGCGCAAGCAGATTGCACGAATTGCATCCAGTCCCTCCAGTGTGTTGATCCGTGGAGAAAGCGGTACCGGCAAAGAGGTGGTGGCGCGAATGATTCATGAGTCAGGCAACCGTGCAGACCGGCCATTTGTTGCTATTAACTGTGCTGCCATTCCCGAGCAGCTTCTGGAAAGTGAGTTGTTTGGTTATGCCAGGGGCGCGTTTACCGGTGCATCTAACCAGGGGCGGGAAGGTCTGGTGAAAAAGGCCGATGGGGGTACACTCTTTCTGGATGAAATCGGCGATATGCCTCTGCACCTGCAGGCAAAGTTGCTGCGAGTCCTGGACCGAAGGGAAATTACTCCGGTCGGTGCCTCCAATGTTATTCCAGTGGATATCCGGGTTATTTCAGCCACTCACCAAAACTTCGAAAGCCTGCTCAGCACTAAACAGTTCAGAGAGGATCTTTTTTACCGTCTGAATGTGATTCCCCTGGAACTACCACCACTGTGTGACCGGCCTGGTGATGTTACTTTGCTTGTTAACTTTTTTGTAACTATTCAGCACTGAGCAAAGGCATATTACAGTAATTCCGAACAGCTCTATGAAGTGATTGATATATGTCCATTCCCTGTTTTCTGGCAGACGACAAATAGCTGCGAATCCGTGCAAACATAGAACCACCGTCTGCACTCCTGAAGCAGCCTGAGATTTTCTGCTTTAACTTGGCCATTCGAACATCCCGCTCACTGCCATTGTTATCGAAGGGAATGGTAAAATCTGACATGAAGCGCAGTGTCTCAGCCTTGAACTCAGTGAGTCGTTTGAAGAGATTGTAAGCTTTAGTATTCTTGACTTTCTTGCGCTTAAGCTCCTCTCGTTGCTTCTCCATATAGACGACTTCTTTCATTAGAGCCCGCTGAAGCAACCGGTCATAAATCTTCTCGATTCGTTCACAGACAACACTTGGCATCTGTAGCATACCTATGGTCTTAAAGCCCTTGCAGTAATGCCAGGAAAGCCTCAGTAGCTTCATCAATCGCAACGCCAGTTGATTGCTGTCCCTATCAACAACACCCAAAAGCTCCCTCAGGTGATGGGCATTGCAAAGTACGTGAGTTGCCGCATATGCAAAATAGGATTTCCAATGATCATGAACCAGAACGCCTGCAAATGTTAGCAGTATGCCCATCGTGTCCATGGCCTCACGACCTCGCTTTTCAGACAAGTAGTAGAGCGTCCATTGTTCATCCCGCATAACGTGTAGCCAGTGCAAAGAGCCCTCGGCCCGCATACCCGTTTCATCGGCTCCGGCAACAGACGATTCCCGCAAGGCGTCACGAATAACCTCTTCAGTAGAAGCCAGATTTTCATAGGTTCTGGCCACAAAATTGGCGACAGTGCCTGCACTTACACTCATTTTATAGAGAGTATTAAAATACTCTGACACGCGCTTAAAAGGCAGGAAATGGTATTGGTTAAGATAGACGGCCATAGCCTGTGTGGCTGAGCCATATTGTGCGGCAGCGGTAACACCTTCCGGGAATTCAGCCTGATTCCGACAACCACAAGTGCAGATTTTTACTTCAGCTCTATGGGCCGTTACTTCAAATTCACCCGGTCTCCCTGGTTCAAACACCTGTCGTTCAATATATTTGACCGGCTCACTATCAAGAAGAGACGCCTGACATTTATTGCATTCTTTAACTGGAAGGTACTCAATATAGTCAGGGATATCGACCTGTTTAAGACAAGTGCCCTGATGCCCTTTCTTTCCACCGGCTTTATTACCAGAAGACTGTCTCAGACTTTTAGGATTGGGTTTTTCATCCGATGGATCGGTACCTTTATCTGCGGAAAGGTCGTCAGAATGATCTGGAGAATTACTGTTTTTACAAGGTTTTTGATAACCATCAGACGATGGCGGCTTGCTGCTGTTTTGACTGTTCTTGCCAACCTTTTCTTCCAATTCTCGACATCGCTCTTCCAGACAGGCAACTCTCATCCGCAGCTCTGCATTCTCTTTCAAGAGAATCTCAGCCGACATAGTTGCGGGTAGTTCTGGAATCATGCTGGCGAATATTGTGGAAAAATGGTGCTTAAGAGGATGGTATAAAAATCAGAAAATTCCAGATTTATGTGGGGGTGCTGAACAGTTACGAAAAACATTCTGGTCAAAGACGAATCCTACCGTTTCGGCCTGAACGCATTCAAAGTGCTCGGTGGCTCTTACGCCATTGGTCAGTGTGTCAGTAACCAACTGGGCATCCCTCTTGAACAATTCAGCTTTGATAGCCTGAAAGGACAGGAGCCTATTACCTTTGCCACAGCAACCGATGGCAACCATGGCCGTGGTGTGGCCTGGGCTGCCATGCAGCTTGGCCAGAATGCCGTTGTCTACATGCCCAAAGGAGCAGCCAAAGAACGTGTAGAGAACATTCGTCGTTTAGGTGCCGAGTGCATTGTTACCGACCTGAATTATGACGATGCGGTCCGACTTGCCTGCAAAAATGCCGATGAAAATGGCTGGCTGATGGTTCAGGACACGGCCTGGGAAGGGTATACCGAAATCCCGACCTGGATCATGCAGGGATACATGACCATGGCTGATGAAGCCGTTGAGCAGATGCAGGTCATGGGCATTGACCGACCCACTCATACCATCCTGCAGGCCGGTGTGGGTGCCATGGCCGGTGGTGTCCTCGGTTACCTGGCCAACCGTTTCGGGGCTGACCGCTTTACCGGCATTACCGCAGAACCCCATCAGGCGGACTGTATTTATCAGTCGGGCTGCAGTGGCGATGGTTCCGCCGTCAATGTTACCGGGGATCTGGATACCATGATGGTAGGCCTGGCCTGTGGTGAGCCGAATCCTCTGGGCTGGGAGGTAATGAGAAACTGCAGCCGTCACTTCATGTCCGTTGAAGACCGTACCGCAGCGCTTGGTATGCGTATCCAGGCCAGTCCATTGCCTGGTGATGAACGGATTATCGCGGGTGAATCCGGTGCTATCGGAGTCGGTACGCTTTACGCCATCGCACACCACCCCGATGCCAAAACCCTCATGAAAGACCTGGGGCTTGACCAGAATTCGGTTGTCCTGTTGTTCAATACCGAGGGCGACACCGACCCGGTTAATTACCAGGATGTGGTCTGGGAAGGCAAATACGGCATCTGATAAACAAACATCTCTCGTTCCCACGCTCCGCGTGGGAATGCATACACCAACTCTCAGATCACTCTGACAGTTGGGGAGATATAAACATTTCCGTTATGGATTCCCACGCAAGACCCACATGGCCTAAAAACGCGGGAACCAGAAGAAGACAGAAAACACAAACAAGGAAACACGACCATGTCTAAAGAATTAAAAATCCCATTTGCTGAAATCCTGAAAAAAGCCGAAGAGTACAAACCCGATATGACCCGCTTTCTGCGGGACATGATCGCTATTCCCAGTGAATCCTGTGATGAAGAGAAAGTGGTTCTGCGCATCAAGGAAGAGATGGAAAAGGTGGGCTTCGATAAGGTCGATATCGATCCACAGGGCAACGTGCTTGGCTATATCGGCCACGGCAAGCACATTATCGCCATGGACGCCCATATCGATACCGTTGGTGTCGGCAACCTGAACAACTGGACCTTCGACCCCTATGAAGGTTACGAAGATGAAGAAACCATCGGTGGCCGTGGTGCATCTGACCAGGAAGGCGGTATGGCTTCCATGGTTTACGCCGGTAAGATCATCAAGGACCTGGGCCTGGAAGACGACTACACACTGGTAGTAACCGGCACCGTCCAGGAAGAAGACTGTGATGGTCTGTGCTGGCAGTACATCATCAATGAAACCGGCCTGCGTCCGGAGTTTGTGGTCAGTACTGAACCTACTGACTGCAATATCTACCGTGGCCAGCGCGGCCGTATGGAAATCCGCGTTGATGTCAGCGGTATCAGCTGTCACGGCTCGGCGCCAGAACGTGGTGACAATGCCATCTTCAAGATGGACCCGATCCTGAACGAGATCCATGAACTGTCCAATAATCTGGGCGATGATGAGTTCCTGGGCAAAGGAACCCTGACCGTTTCGGAAGTCTTCTTCACCTCACCAAGCCGCTGTGCCGTTGCGGATAGCTGCGCTATCTCCATCGACCGTCGTCTGACCTGGGGCGAAACCTGGGAGGGTGCGCTGGATGAGATCCGTGCACTGCCGGCCGTCAAGGCTGCAGATGCCAAAGTTTCCATGTACAACTATGACCGCCCTGCCTACACCGGTCTGGTTTATGAAACCGAGTGCTACTTCCCTGCATGGGTACTGCCAGAAGACCACCTGGTCACCAAAGTCACCAGCGATTGCTTCGAACTTCTCTTCGATAAGAAGCCGCTGGTGGATAAGTGGACTTTCTCCACCAATGGCGTTTCCATCATGGGTCGCTATGGTATCCCGGTGGTTGGTTTTGGTCCCGGTAAAGAGCCTGAGGCCCATGCGCCAAATGAGAAGACCTGGAAAGACCACCTGGTGAAGTGTGCTGCCATGTATGCCGCTATTCCCGGTATGTACCTGCACAATCTTGAAAAACCTTGAACTTGAAAAACCTTGAAAAACAAAAACACACTGGCCGGTTCCCGATAAGGGGGCTGGCCTGTATTGTTGATTTCCGGACTCATTCCTACGGTTTCGAGGTTGTCACAAAACCCTCCGAACATTGGCTTCGAAGGGGACAGTGATCACAAGGCACTCCAACGTAAACCCATTGCGCCCTTGGCCGATCGGGGTTCCCGGGCTTATAGAGTAGCCTTGGCTGTTGACCAATACTGATGGCTTATCCGATGCGGCATACCCCCGTACCCGCTTCATTTTCTGAACGACAGCCTCGGGCTCAACCCACATAGGTCAAAAATTGCCGGTGCACGCGAATAGGCTTTCCATTTCCAACAGGAAGGTGGTCAGTTTTATTGAACTATCGTATTTTTTTTCAGTCCTATCGGTATTACTAATTTATTAATACTGTTTTTTTGTGCATGGATACTGTTGTCGGATCGCCTTCTCATATTCCTACAGAAGATAGGAATGCGCCTACAGAACATAATATCTGTGTTATTTGTCTTGAGCCTTTTCCTGGTCGTACTGTGGCGCCCACGGTTGTCAAAACCCACTGCGGCCATCGCTACGACCTTAGCTGCGTTTCCAGGTGGTTCGACGAACAGCAAAAGAAGGGCGTCGCCACACGGAGTTGTGCGTTATGTCGGCAAGAGGCGTTGCCTCTGGTACGTGAGACGGGTGCTCGCCTCTATGAAGATTCCCCTTACTGTGAGCCCTTGCCTTTGCAGGCCGCCCGTACAGGTGATCTCAAGGCATTGCAGAGATTGTTGGTACTTGATCCAGTGATTGTCCGGCAGACATTCCGGTCTGCCGTGTCCGGCGAGAGTATTAATCTTATGTGCATGGCTGCCTGTAACGGTCACACTGAGTGCCTGAAAGCTCTTATTGACGCCGGGGCGGACCCCAACGCCACCCTGACTTCCGGCACCACCCTGGCGCACATCGCTGCCTGTAACGGTCACACTGAGTGCCTGGTAGCCCTGATCAATGCTGGGGTGGACCCCAACGCCGCCCTGATTTCCGGCGCCACCCCGGCGTACATCGCTGCCTGTAACGGTCACACTGAGTGCCTGAAAGCCCTGATCGACGCCAAGGCGGACCCCAACGCCGCCCTGACTTCCGACGGCACCACCCCGGCGTACATCGCTGCCTGTAACGGTCACACTGAGTGCCTGAAAGCCCTGATCGACGCCGGGGCGGACCTCAACGCCGCCCGGAATTCCGGTGCCACCCCGGCGTTCATCGCTGCCCAGAACGGTCACATTCAGTGCCTGAAGGCCCTGATCGACGCCAGGGCTGACCCCAACGCCACCCGGACTTCCGACGGCGCCACCCCGGCGTTCATCGCTGCCTGTAACGGTTACACTGAGTGCATGAAAGCCCTGATCGACGCCGGGGCGGACCCCAACGCCGCCCTGACTTCCGACGGCGCCACCCCGGCGTTCATTGTTGCCTGTAACGGTCACACTGAGTGCCTGAAAGCCCTGATCGACGCCGGGGCGGACCCCAACGCCGCCCTGACTTCCGACGGCGCCACCCCGGCGTTCATCGCTGCCCAGAACGGTCACACTGAGTGCCTGAAAGCCCTGAGCGACGCCGGGGCGGACCCCAACGCCGCCCTGACTTCCGACGGCGCCACCCCAGCGTTCATCGCTGCCCAGAACGGTCACACTGAGTGCCTGAAAGCCCTGATCGACGCCGGGGCGGACCCCAACGCCGCCCTGACTTCTGACGGCACCACCCCGGCGTTCATCGCTGCCTGTAACGGTCACACTGAGTGCCTGAAAGTCCTGATTGACGCCGGGGTGGACCCCAACGCCGCCCTGACTTCCGACGGCGCCACCCCGGCGTTCATCGCTGCCTGTAACGGTCACACTGAGTGCCTGAAAGCCCTGATCGACACCGGGGCGGACCCCAACGCCGCCCGGACTTCCGACGGCACCACCCCGGCGTACATGGCTGCCTGTAACGGTCACACTGAGTGCCTGAAAGCCCTGATCGATGCCGGGGCGAACCCCAACGCCGCCCGGACTTCCGGCGACACCCCGGCGTTCATCGCTGCCTGTAACGGTCACATTCTGTGCCTGAAAGCCCTGATCGACGCCGGGGCAGACCCCAACGCCGCCCTGACTTCCGACGGCGCCACCCCGGTGAACATCGCTGCCCAGAACGGTCACACTGAGTGCCTGAAAGCCCTGATCGACGCCGGGGCGGACCCCAACGCCGCCCTGACTTCCGACGGCGCCACCCCGGTGAACATCGCTGCCTGTAACGGTCACACTGAGTGCCTGAAAGCCCTGATCGACGCCGGGGCGGACCCCAACGCCGCCCTGACTTCCGACGGCGCCACCCCGGTGAACATCGCTGCCTGTAACGGTCACACTGAGTGCCTGAAAGCCCTGATCGACACCGGGGCGGACCCCAACGCCGCCCGGACTTCCGACGGCGCCACCCCGGCGTACATGGCTGCCTATAACGGTCACACTGAGTGCCTGAAAGCCCTGATCGATGCCGGGGCGAACCCCAACGCAGCCCGGACTTCCGGCGACACCCCGGCTTACATTGCTGCCCAGATGGGGCACACTGAGTGCCTGAAAGCCCTGATCGACGCTGGGGCGAACCCCGACGCTGCCCGGACTTCCGACGGCGCCACCCCGGTGAGCATCGCTGCCTGTAACGGTCACACTGAGTGCCTGAAAGCCCTGATCCACACCGGGGCGGACCCCAACGCCGCCCGGACTTCCGACGGCACCACCCCGGCGTACATCGCTGCCTGTAACGGTCACACTGAGTGCCTGGAAGCCCTGATCGATGCCGGGGCGAACCCCAACGCAGCCCGGACTTCCGGCGACACCCCGGCGTACATCGCTGCCCAGAACGGTCACATTCTGTGCCTGAAAGCCCTGATCGACGCCGGGGCGGATCCCAACGCCGCACTGACTTCCGGCGCCACCCCGGCGTACATCGCTGCCCAGAACGGTCACATTCTGTGCCTGAAAGCCCTGATCGACGCCGGGGCGGACCCCAACGCCGCCCTGACTTCTGACGGCACCACCCCGGCGTACATCGCTGCCTGTAACGGTCACACTGAGTGCCTGGAAGCCCTGATCAACGCCGGGGCGGACCTCACCTACTGTTACTGCCCCCGAGTCATAGAGTGGTAATAGAGTACCCTTGCCTCGTTCCCACGGTCTCGAGGCTGTCGCTAAAGCCTCATTATCAGGAACATAGCCTGCCATCTGGCAGGCTATGAGTACCTTCATTTGGTCATACTGCCATCATTGTATAACTGTAACGTTGCTGCATTATTTTTTGTATATAGTCCAGGTGCCCTTATGCTGCGTCCAATGGGCCACAAAATAGCCGTGAAATAAGCCGCTGCTACCCGGCTCCAGCCAGCAAGTGGAGACTAAATTCCAACCCCGACGGCGAAATCGATTTAAGCCCTGCACCGTTCTCAGATAACCAAACACAGGCTCAACCTTTCTGCGCAGAAGATGCCGCCCGTTACGGCATAGAAGAAGGTGGTTAGTTTTATTGAACTATTGTTCTTTTTTTCAGTCCTATCTGCATTACTAATTTATTGATACTGGTTTTTTTTGTTTATGGATACTGTTGTCGGATCGCCTTTTCACATTCCTACAGATACGAATGCGCCTACAGAGCATAATACCTGTGTTATTTGTCTTGAGGCTTTTCATGGTCGTACTGTGGCGCCCACGGTTGTCAAAACCGACTGTGGCCATCGCTACGATCTTAGCTGTCTTTCCAGGTGGTTCGACGAACAGCAAAAGAAGGGTGTCGCCACACGGAGTTGTGCGCTATGCCGGCAAGAGGCGTTGCCTCTGGTACGTGAGACGGGTGCTCGCCTCTATGAAGATTCCCCTTACTGTGAGCCCTTGCCTTTGCAGGCCGCCCGTACAGGTGATCTCAAGGCATTGCAGAGATTGTTGGTACTTGATCCAGGGATTGTCCGGCAGACATTCCGGTCTGCCGTGTCCGGCGAGAGTATTAATCTTATGTGCATGGCTGCCTGTAACGGTCACACCGAGTTCCTGAAAGCCCTGATCGACGCCGGGGCGGACCCCAACGCCGCCCTGACTTCCGACGGCGCCACCCCGGTGTACATCGCTGCCCAGGAGGATAACACTGAGTGCCTGAGAGCCCTGATCGACACCGGGGCGGACCCCAACGTCGCCCTGACTTCCGGCGCCACCCCGGCGTACATCGCTGCCCAGAAGGGTCACATTGAGTGCCTGCAAGCCCTGATCGACGCCGGGGCGGACCCCAACGCCGCACTGACTTCCGGCGCCACCCCGGCGTTCATCGCTGCCCATGAGGGTCACACTGAGTGCCTGAAAGCCCTGATCGACGCGGGGGCGAACCCCGACGCTGCCCGGACTTCCGACGGCGCCACCCCGCTGAGCATCGCTGCCTGTAATGGTCACACTGAGTGCCTGAAAGCCCTGATCGACGCGGGGGCGAACCCCGACGCCGCCCGGACTTCCGACGGCGCCACCCCGGTGAGCATCGCTGCCTGTAACGGTCACACTGAGTGCCTGAAAGCCCTGATCGACACCGGGGCGGACCCCAACGCCGCCCGGACTTCCGACGGTACCACCCCGGCGTACATCGCTGCCTGTAACGGTCACACTGAGTGCCTGGAAGCCCTGATCGATGCCGGGGCGAACCCCAACGCCGCCCGGATTTCCGGCGACACCCCAGCGTACATCGCTGCCCAGAACGGTCACATTCTGTGCCTGAAAGCCCTGATCGATACCGGGGCAGACCCCAACGCCGCACTGACTTCCGGCGCCACCCCGGCGTTCATCGCTGCCCAGAACGGTCACATTCTGTGCCTGAAAGCCCTGATCGACGCCGGGGCGGACCCCAACGCAGCCCTGATTTCCGGCGCCACCCCGGCGTTCATCGCTGCCTGTAACGGTCACATTCTGTGCCTGAAAGCCCTGATCGACGCCGGGGCAGACCCCAACGCCGCCCTGACTTCCGATGGCGACACCCCGGCGTACATCGCTGCCCAGAACGGTCACATTCTGTGCCTGAAAGCCCTGATCGACGCCGGGGCGGACCCCAACGCCGCCTTGACTTCCGGCGTCACCCCGGCTTACATTGCTGCCCAGATGGGTCACACTGGGTGCCTGAAAGCCCTGCTCGACGCCGGGGCGGACCCCAACGCCACCCTGACTTCCGATGGCGCCACCCCGGCGTTCATCGCTGCCTGTAACGGTCACACTGAGTGCCTGAAAGCCCTGATCGACGCCGGGGCGGACCCCAACGCCGCCCTGACTTCCGACGGCGCCACCCCGCTGAGTATCGCTGCCTGTAACGGTCACACTGAGTGCTTGAAAGCCTTGGTCGACGCGGGGGCGGACCCCAACGCGTCCCTGACTTCCGACGGCACCACCCCGGCGTACATCGCTGCCTGTAACGGTCACACTGAGTGCCTGAAAGTCCTGATCAACGCCGGGGCGGACCTCACCTACTTTTACCGCCCCCGAGTCATAGAGTGGTAATAGAGTACCCTTGCCTCGTTCCCACGGTCTCAAGGCTGTCGCTAAAGCCTCATTATCAGCGAGGTCGGCAGAAAATTGAGGATAAAAATTCGGTTTTGTTTCGAAGGGGACAGTGATCACAAGGCGCTCCACCGTAAACCCATTGCACCCTTGGCCGATCGGGGTTCCCGGGCTTATAGAGCAGCCTTGGCTGTTGACCAATACTGATGGCTTATACGATGCGGCATGCCCCCGTCCCCGCTTCATTTTCTGAACGACAGCCTCCGGAGCGTGGGAGCGAGGGTTTTGCGACACCCTCTTTCCGTCGGAGTGCACTAAAACCTTGGTGTCCTGATTTTAGCCACCACAGACTCAAGATGGTTAACCATATCCGGGAACAGGGATTCACAGATGGCCTGATGCTCCTCTGTTTCTGTCTTTTGAAGAATAGTCTTCATCATATTGTGCAGTTCATCCTTCTCCTGATCACTGAATGAATAGTGATGATCCGGTTCGTGGTGAATAAACCCGGCCATTTCTGTCAGTCCATAACTGAGTGCTTCAAGGACAACCTCCCGGTCGATATCGCCCGACTCAAGCAATCCTGTTAACAGCTGCTTCAACTGACTTATGTCTTTATCAATACTGGAAGGATTGCTTGTACCGGAGAGGGGTTCTGTTTCTGAGTTCAGATGGTTGTCTTTGATAAACTGCTTAAGCTCCCTTTCAATAACGGTATCGGTTTCTGATACCGTAAGATCGTCCTCGGTAAGACCGAAATTATCCCGAAACAGTGAAAAATATTTTTCCTGAAAAGAATCATAATCCATGATCTACAATCACCTCTGCTGGCATCTGCCAATAATCAGATTGTACTTAGAGTTAACGAGAGTTAATCGAAAAAGGGCAAAAAACAACCATGCCTTTGTTGGCGATACGCCTTTGTCAATAAGCCCGGACTGCACGGCAGCTTCCAACCCAATAATAACGGTATTCTGAAAAGATAGTTTCTGAAATGACATTGGCAATAAAATTGTTTGAATGTAATCAGGTTATAGATGTGTCTCCATGAATTCAGGTTCGTTGACTGGCAGGGATACTGAACGATCTTCTAATAATGCCTGATGCAATTTCAAAACATGACAGTATTCAGCGTCTGACTGACCCGAGAGTGCGCTGATAAATGGACTGGTGACCACTTTGGACAGCATGCCCTGTGGGTCCCGATGCAAACAGTAATAAGCAACTTTACCCCAGAGTGTTTTTGGTGCGGTATCAATTGACCGGCTTAAATTCAACCGGAACCGGTTCAATGGATGGACAGCAATTTGCTGCTTACCGGCGTAAGTATCAAGACAGCGTACGGAACCGGATTCAACTACCGGTTCCCTGATATCTTGCTCATACGCCATCAGCTGTTCTTCTGAACCATCGGTGGCTTTCGATCTCCCGGAAAGATAAGCTATCCCGCTGAAAACAGTGATTACCAGCTCATTAATGACATTGGCTATCACGATACTCTGGATTTTCCCCGGTTTCACACCATCAGCAAACAGATGATCGGTCATCATTTGCACGCCCAGGGCAGCGCCTCTGAATAAGGTCACTCGAAAGAGGGAAAAAAACAGCCATGCCTTTGTTGGCGATACCCCTTTGTTAATCAGTCTGGACTGCACGGCCGCCCCCAATCCAAGCACAACGGTATGCGCTAACAGCAGGTCGGTAAACAGTTTTCGGGGGTTACTTTTTTCAGTACTGCCGGTAGCGAGATACTCTCCCCCGGCAATGGAGGAAGCAACAATCAGCATGGTAAGCACCTGGCTGCCAAACACTTCCATCAGCCACATTTTTGCGGTTATGCAGCGTTTCTCAGAGGGGTTGACAATAAATTGGCTATTGACTCCCAGGGCATTCTTGGTGGTCTGAAAACCGAAAAAGGTGACCAGGCTGAGACATACACCGGCGTATTTCAATCGTTCCAATAAAAGGTTATCCGATGGGGTTCCGAGATAACTGGTACTGGGAAAGTCCGAAGCCGTCTGTATGGCGGCAGCGACTTCATCACCTCCCAAGAACAATCCTGAACCGACACAGGTAGCAACAAAGGCATGCAAAAATGTTCTGAGGTCAAACTCCGGGTTTTTCGATGCATGGCTCAGAGCGCCACCGATGCATCTGAACAGCATTTTTCGGGCTTCCGGGTAGCTATTCCATTGTTCAAAGTCGTGCTCAAACAGTGCCGCAGGAATGGCTGCACCATTGGCAAAAACTGCATTGTGTGTGCCATAACGGCCATCATCATGACGGGCGCGTTCCAGATGGGTTACGTCGGGAATGATAAATTCATTGACCTGCAGTGTTGAATCAACCACCTGATAGCAGGCAGTCGCGGCATCGGCTGACTCTGATTCTGTTAGTTGATAGTCCATAACCCGCTGCTCCCCGAAATCAAGAACACAGTATATTTCACTGGACTCATTTTCCTGCCCAACACTAACCCAGAAACCACCTTTCACCTTCGTTTCACAAGTATCACCTGACGTGCTTGTCACTTTGACAATGATTTCATTATCATTTTTACCAATAAAGCAACCTGGTTTTGGCCCGTTTAAGGAACAGGTAATCGTCAATATATCGGGGCTGTCATTAAAGCCAATATCAGAGCCAAAATCAGAGCCAACATCAGGGCTGCAATTGCTGATTTTTGATTGAATAGTAAAGCTGACAGGACCTTCTTTTAATTTTTCGGCCATACTTTCCACCGTGCTTCCCGGCCTCTCTTTCATGTCCATGCCGGGCAGGGTGCCTTTTTGCCTGAGATCTACCGCGATTTGGTGGGGTAGTTTACCAGCAAACTGCTGACAGAAGGACACTGCTTCATCGGCTACTTCATCTGAGCGCTCAATGGATGTTAATGCCATCGAATTGTGTGGTAACTGGATTCTAAGGCTCAAGGAAGCTTCTGGTTCGATCATACCGATAACATCTCAATTTATTTTGGCTCTATTTTGATTACGAACTGCTCTACAGTGAAAACTGACTGTAGGTCACGAAAAACAAGGATTGGGCAACATTACCGGACAATATGCTGACAACCTTTGTAGATAAAGGGCTTCAGCAATGTTCAACCCAGTAGCAGTCTGAAATCCTACAAGAGCCTTTATTTTTAACGACAAAGACAGTGACAAAGTAAAAGGTGCTTCTGAAAAGTAATTTCAGCAGTATCATTAATAACATTGTTTGCACGTCATCAGATTATACTGGTGTCTCCCTGAACAGAGGTTTATTGACCGGCAGGGATACTGAACGATCTGTTAATAATGCTTGATGCAATGTCAAAACATCGCGGTATTCAGCGTCTGACTGACCGGAGAGTGCACTGACAAACGGACTGGTAACCACTCTGGACAGCATGCCCTGTGGGTTCCGATGCAAACAGTAACAGGCAACTTTACTCCAGAGTGATTTTGGCGCGGCATCAATTGACCGGCTTAGATTCAACCGGAGCCTGTTCAATGGATGGACAGCAATTTGATGATCATGGGCGTAGGCGTCCAGACAACCTGCTGCCTCAGATTCAAGTACCGATTCCCTGATATCCTGCTCATACGCCATCAGCTGCTCTTCTGAACCATCAGTGGCTTTCGATTTTCCGGAAAGATAAGCCATCCCGCTCAGAACAGTGATCATCAGCTCATTAATGACATTGGCGATCACGATACTCTGAATTTTCCCCGGTTTCAGACCATCGGCAAACAGATAATCGGTCATCACCTGCACCCCCAAAACGGCACTTCTGAATACAGCAAATCGAAAGAGGACAAAAAACAACCATGCTTTTGCCGGAGACACCCCTTTGTCAATAAGCCTGGACTGCACGGCAGCGCCCAAACCAAGCACAAAAGTCTGGGCTAACAACAGGTCAGTAAACAACTTGCGGGGGTTACTTTTTTCAGTGCTGCCGGTAACCAGATACTCCCCCCCGACAATGGAGGCGGCAACGGTAAGCATCGACAGAATCTGACTGCCAAAAACTTCCATCACCCACATTTTTGCGGTTATGCAGCGTTTCTCAGAGGGGTTGACAACAAATTGGCTACTCACTCCCAGGGCATTCTTCGTGGTCTGAAAACCAAAAAAACTGGCCAGGCTAATAAAGGTACCGGCATACTTGAACCGCTCCAACAAGGGGTTATCTGACGGGGTTCCGAGCACACTGGTACTGGGAAAGCCTAACGTCGTCTGTATGGCGGCAGCGGCTTCATCCCCTCCCAGAATCGATCCTGCACCGATACAGGTGGCAACAAAGGCATGCAAAAATGTTCTGAGGTCAAACTCCGGATTTTTTGATGCATGGCTCAGAGCGCCACCGATCGATCTGCACAGCATTTTGCAGGCTTGTGAATGGCTGTTCCATTGTTCAAAGTTGTGTTCAAACAGCGCGGTAGGCGTCGCTTCGCCATTGATAAAAACCGCATTGTGTGTGCGATAACGGCCATCATCATGATCGGCGCATTCCAGATGGGTCACGCCGGGAATGATAAATCCTGTTACCTGCAGGGTTGAATCAACCACCTGATGGCTGACAGTCCCGGCATTGGTTGACTCTGATTCCGTTAGTTGATAGCCCATAACCCGCTGCCCCCCGAAATCAAGAATGCAGTGAATTTCCCCGGCACCGCTTTCCTGCCCACCGCTTTCCTGCCCACCACTCTCTTGCCCGCCACACTCTTGCCCATCACTCTCTTGCCCGCCAATGACCCAGAACCCTCCCCTTGCCTTCGTTTCATAAACATCACCTGACGTGTTTTTTACATTGACAATGATGTCGTTATCATTTCTGCAGATAAAGCAACCCGGCTTTGGTCGGTTCAAGGAGCAGGTAATCATCAATACATGGTGGTTATTATCAGGGCGATTATCAAAGTCAACACTGTTGTCTTTTGATTGAATAATAAAGCTGACGGGACCTGCTTTTAATCTTTTTGCCATGCTTTCAACCCTGCTTTCCGGCCTCTCTTTCACTTGCAGACCACGCAGAGTACCTTCCTCCCTGAGTTCAACGGCAATTTGATGGGGCAGTTTATCAGCAAACCGGGTAGAGAGAGGTTCAACATCACCTGAACGACCTGAACGACCTGAATGTTCAACAGATGTTAATGGAAAAACATCATGTGGTAATTGAGTCATAAGGCTCAAATAAGACCCTGATTCTATCATACCGGTGATATCTCAATTTATTTTTAAAAATAATGATGACCAAGCAAAAGGTGTTTGGTGATAAGGTGATTTTCAAAAAATATTGTTTGCAATCAACAACACCAGAACCTGAAATTCATGAGCATGGAAAATAGCTTTAACAATCAAAAGCTCAAGTTTTTTTATTATGGAAAATCAAAAAAGTATGGAGGCTCTTGTAGGATTTCAGACTGCTACTGGGTTGAACATTGCTGAAGCCCTTTATCTACAAAGGTTGTCAGCATATTGTCCGGTAATGTTGCTCAATCCTTGTTTTTCGTGACCTACAGTCAGTTTTCACTGTAGAGCAGTTCGTAATCAAAATAGAGCCAAGTATGGATTCAGGTAAAAATTATCAAGATGATCCATCAACATGATAATAAAGTAAGAGTAGGCTGGTTTCGTTGTTTAACCAGTACATCATTTCAATGAGATTGACGTGTACCATCGCCGTTCATCCTGAGTGGAGTCGAAGGGTGTTCAACTCGTTCCCACGCAGAGAGGGTGTTGCGAAACCCTCGTTCCCACGCTCCGCGTGGGAATGCATACGGATCTGGCAGCATGAGAAAGAGCTACTGCCTGGCAGGGTTTTCGGGGGCTTCATGCGAGTATGGTATTTGTGGCGGGATCGGTATGCATTCCCACGCAGAGCGTGGGAACGAGATCTCCGGAGTGTTCGGAGGGTTTTGCGACACCCTCCAGAGCATGGGAACGAGAGGTCTGGCTGTATGGGTATTAGCGCTTTTCTGTATTAGTTATCTGTCTATAGTGACGGGCTTTATGAAAATTTACGGTTTCCCTGGCTATTCAAACAACCCTGTGCCTTCCGACATTTCTTCAACAAACTTGCTGCAAGTCATTACATGGTAACGTATTGCATCTCACCCGGTGGGCAATGCACAAATCTGGCCTGAATCCTGCCCTCAGGTTGTATGCGAGTTGTATGCAAACAAATTGACAAGCCTTTAACGCAACAAAAGGTACGGGACCATGAACGTCCTTATAAAAAATGCAACGCTGGTGAATGCCGATACCAGTGAGCGGGCGGACCTGTTGACCCGTGACGGTATTATTGAGTGTATTGCCCCAAATATCGATTTACCCAAAGACAGCCCTGAGGGACCTGTCGAAATCATCAACGCCGCCGGTCACTACATCATACCCGGCGGCGTTGACGTTCATACGCACCTGAATATTGATGTTGGCATCGCCCAGAGCTGCGATGACTTTTACAGCGGCACTGTTTCAGCCGCCTGCGGTGGAACCACTACGATTGTTGACCATATGGGTTTTGGCCCTGCCGGATGCTCCCTGCATCATCAGCTGGAACGCTACCACGAATTTGCCCGTGACAAGGCGGTGATTGATTATAGTTTCCATGGCACCATCCAGCATATAGACGACAGTATTCTTGAAGAGATGGAGTCCATGGTGCTGGAAGAAGGGATTTCCAGCTTCAAGCTCTATCTGACCTATGGTTACAAACTGGATGACAGTCAGGTGCTTGCGGCACTGGAACGGTTAAACCAGCTTAACGCCCTCACTTGCGTTCATCCGGAAAACGACGGGGCTATCCGCTTTCTGAAACAAAAGCTGCTCGCCCAAGGCTCCAATGCCCCAATTTATCACGCATTAAGCCGTCCACCGGAGTGTGAAGCCGAAGCCGTTGGACGTATGATCAACCTTGCGACGCTCGCCGGTGGTGCACCAATCTATATTGTTCATCTTTCCAATGGCATTGGCCTGGAATATATCCGCCAGGCACACCAGCGAGGCCAGGCCGTCTTTGCCGAAACCTGCCCACAGTATTTGTCACTGGATATCAATAAATACAACAGTTCCGCCAACAAGGAGGGTGCGGCAGAACACCTTTATGATGAAGGGTTGAAATACATCATGAGCCCCCCCTGCGCGACAGCTATCACCAGAATCAACTCTGGCAGGGGTTAATGGATGGCACCATCAGTACGGTAGCGACTGATCATTGTGCGTTTACCATGGCGCAGAAATGTGCCGGCCGGGATGGCTTCCAATACTGTCCAAATGGTATTCCCGGCGTCGAGAATCGTGTGCCTTTGCTTTTCTCCGAAGGGGTGATGAAAGACCGCATTTCCATCAACCATTTTGTCGAACTGGTCAGTACACGCCCGGCTCAGCTGTTCGGACTCTATCCACGCAAAGGCCTGATCGCCGAGGGAGCCGATGCTGACCTGGTGATCATTGATCCGAAACGAGAGGTAACACTCAGCCAGCGACTGATGCATGGCCGCTCGGATTACTGCCCCTATGAAGGTATGAAATTGCAGGGCTATCCGATCATGACCCTGTCACGGGGCAAAATTATTGTGCGGGACGGACAATTTACCGGTAAGCCGGGTCATGGACAGTTCATGCACCGTCAACCGTTGAACGAATGCTTCCGTTACTGGGAAAAGTGAGCCTGTCTTATCCCGTTTCCGGGAAGCAGGTCGGTTTTAATAAACAACGTCGTCAGGGAAAAAATAAACCATGTCTGTCGGACTCTCACAGGAGCGCCTGGATGCCAAAGCCAAGGTAACCGGCCGCTGTCGTTTTACTGCTGATCTGGCTCTTCCTGGTACACGCATTGCCAAATATCTTCACAGCACCATAGCTCACGGCAGGGTAGTCGATATCGATACCACTGAAGCCCTGGCCATGACCGGTGTTGAAGCTGTCTTCACCTTTGCGGATATTCCTGAAATCCCCTTTGCCACCGCTGGCCATGCCTTCAACCTTGACCCGGCAGCAAGGGATAAGGAAGACCGCCTGCTGCTGACGGACTATGTCCGTTACCACGGCGACGAGATTGCCATCGTCGTGGCGGTGGATGGTTTAACGGCCAGCAAGGCGCTGAAAAAAATCAAAGTCACCTATGAAGAGTATCCGGCCATTCTGAATCATGATCAGGCGCTGGATGAGCAGGCCAGGGAGTTACACGAAGGCAGTGGCAACCGTGTCGGTGAGCATAATTATCAATGTGGTGATGTTCAGGCAGCCATTACTGAAGCCGATCACGCCCTGACAGGTCAGTTCCAGACCCAGATGGTTCAGCACTGCCATATGGAAAACCACATTGCCTGGGCCTATATGGACGACACTGATCATATTGTAATCATGTCATCCACACAGATTCCTCATATCTGTCGTCGGATTGTCAGCCAGGCTCTGGATATTCCCATGAGCACCGTTCAGGTGATCAAGCCCGCTATTGGCGGTGGTTTTGGTAACAAGCAAGATGTGGTGCTTGAGCCCATGGTGGCCTTTCTCACCAAAAGACTGGGCGGTATTCCGGTGATGCTGGAACTGACCCGTGAGGAGTGCCTGAGCAGCACCCGGATTCGTCACCCATTCCGGGTGAATATGACCTGTGCTGTGAACAATGATGGCACACTGACAGCCCTGGCCATGGATGTCTCTTCCAATACCGGGGGATACGCCTCCCATGGTCACTCCATTGCCAAAGCGGCCGGTTCCAAAGTCGTTCCGCTTTATCCCAATGCCGCGCTTTCCTATCAGGCAATCACTCACTACTCCAACCTGCCATCTGCCGGTGCCATGCGTGGCTACGGCTCACCCCAGCTGGTGTATGCCGTTGAGTCCATAATGGAAGAGGCCGCCAGAAAGGTCGGCATGGACAGCATTGATTTTCGCCTGAAGAATGTTGCCCGCACCGGCGATATCAACCCACTGACCGGCAAGGTCATTGAGAGTGCAGGCATTCGTGAATGCCTGACAAAAGGCCGTGAGACGTTTGGCTGGGATCAGAAAAAGCTGGAACATTCTCGATTCCATAGCGCATTCAAGACGGGAAATATACGACGGGGACTTGGCATTGCCTGTTTCTCTTACGGCAGCGGAACCTACCCGGCATCGGTAGAAATTGCCGGCGCACGGATGATCCTTAACCAGGACGGCCGGGTTACCATTCAAATTGGCGCAACTGAAATTGGCCAGGGCTCGGATACCGTGATTGCCCAGATGGCGGCAGAGAAACTGGGTATTCCTGTCTCCGCCATTCGCGTGCTGTCCACCCAGGATACCGATACAACGCCTTTTGACCCGGGCTCCTTTGCCTCAAGACAGACCTACATTGTCTGCCAGGCTGAGGCCGAAACCGGGGACCTGCTCAGACAGCGTATCCTTGAGCATGCCAGCACCATGCTTGAGCTGCCTGTTGAACAGCTGACCATCTCCGGTGATGCAGTGGTCAATCAGGACGAAACGGTCCGTCTCTCCCTAAACGAACTGGCCCTTGATGCTTACTATCACAAAACCCGTGGACAACAATTGACCGCTGAAGTCTCCCGAAAGGTGACCACAAACGCCTATTCCTACGGCTGTACGCTGGTGGAAGTGGAAGTGGATATTGCCCTGTGTCAGGTGTCAATCCTTGGCATTCACAACGTTCATGATTCTGGAAAAATCATCAACCCTGACCTGGCCGCCGGACAGGTTTACGGTGGTGTCGGTATGGGTATTTCCGGTGCCCTCAGTGAAGAGCTGCTGGCCGATCCGGAAACCGGCTGGATCTACAACAATAACCTGCTGGATTACAAAATCGCCACCATGATGGATGCGCCGGACATCAGCTGTGATTTTGTGGAAACCCATGAGCCAACAGCCGCCTTTGGTAACAAGTCCCTGGGTGAACCGCCTCTGCTTTCTGTGGCACCAGCCATTCGCAATGCCATTCTCGATGCCACCGGGGTTGCCATGAACCAACTGCCCATGTCTCCCAAGGCATTATTCACCGCATTTCGTGATGCAGCATTAATTTAGGACAGCCTTGAGCGCATAAACAGCCTTGGAGCGTTATAGAAGGTGGAGAGAAAGCATGTTCCCCATTGATCACTATCATCGAGCCAGCAGCATTGAACACGCCTGTCACCTGTTGGCTGAAAATCCCGGCAGCAAACTGATTGCCGGGGGAACCGATGTACTTATCAGACTTCGGGAAGGTAAATCCGGTTTTGGTTCTCTTGTGGATATCCATGGACTGGATGAATTGACCCGGATAACCCATACCCCGGATGGCACACTGCAGATTGGCTCCGGCGTCACGTTTACCCGGCTGATCAATTTCCTCAAAAATGACGGTCTACTGCCCGCCCTGGTGGAAGGCGCATCCTCAATTGGGGGGCCACAGGTGCGCAATATGGCGACCCTTGGCGGCAATATCTGCAACGGTGCACCCAGTGGTGACAGCGCTGCACCTCTGCTGGTGTTTGATGCCAGAGTGACCCTGCAAAGCCACAGGGGGACACGGGAGGTACCGGTTGAAGAATTTTACGCAGGTCCGGGAAAAGTTCATATTGAGGATGATGAACTGGTGACTTGCTTCACCATAAATCCTGAAAGCCATCAACACACCGGCAGTCATTTTTATAAATACGCCATGCGCAAGGCGATGGATATCGCCACTATAGGCTGTGCGGCGGCCTGCAAACTGGCAGATAACCGCATCGATAGCCTGCGCCTGGCCTACACCGTTGCCGCCCCGGTACCCAAACGTTGTCGTGTGCTTGAGCAACAGGTCATTGGTCAGCCGGTTTCCGGAAAACTGATTGCCGAGATAGCCTCTATGGTGCTTGAAGAGCTCTCACCCCGAAACTCCTGGCGGGCCAGCAAGGATTTCCGGGAACACATCATCCGTACGCTCGCTGACAGAGTGATCAGCGAAGCCATTGTTCGGGCTGGAGGCCAGCTATGAAACAGATTATTCAATGTCAGCTGAATGGTAAACCAGTGGAACTGGTCATCGATGTGCGCCAATCATTATTAGCAGCACTGAGAGATCACGGCCTGACCGGTTGCAAGGAAGGCTGTGGTGTTGGCGAATGCGGTGCCTGTACAGTGTTGATTGATGAAGTCCCTGTTGATAGTTGCATTACCCTGGCGGTCAGGGCGGAAGGCAGGGAGATACGTACCATTGAGGGAGAAAGCGTCAATGGTGAGCTATCTCCGGTACAACAGGCATATGTGGATGCTGGTGCCGTTCAATGCGGCTTCTGCACACCCGGACTGGTAATGAAAACCACCGCTTATGTCGAAGGACTTGCACAATCGGCCGGTGGTTGCTGCCAGAATGGCAATAAGAGTGGTGGTAACGGCATCGACCGCAACGACATTCGCAAAGAGCATGCTGGCAACCTGTGTCGTTGTACAGGGTACCAGACCGTGGTGGATGCGGTTGAAAAAAGCATCCGGTATTATGGCGGACAGAAATAAAAGACCCTGTTGAGAGGACACTGATGGCTAACAACCCGGATCCGGTTACCCTGATGATTGCCAATGCCATAAAGCCCGGCAAATTGGATGAGTACCGAATCTGGGTAAGAGGCATCAGTGATGCCGCCAGACAGTTTGATGGCTATGAAGGAACCCAGTTCATCAAGCCTCCAACGGAAGATGATCATACCGTTCATGCCATGATTCGTTTTCGGGATCATGTTTCCCTGTCGGCTTGGGAAGAGTCCGGAATTCGTCAGCAATGGCTCGATAAGCTTCCTGAACTGGTAGAGTCCAGACAGGCAGAGAAGATTGAAGGTATCGAATTCTGGTTTGAACCACCGGACACGCCTTTTGCGGAACAACAGCAGAAGCCCCCCAAATACCGGATGGCCCTGGTGACCTTGCTCGCCATTTATCCACAGATTTTGTTTATCCCCCCGCTGGTTTCCATGCTGTTACCGGCTGATGTGCCTCGCTTCCTGGCCATTCTGGTGAGCTGCCTGTGTACCGTACTGCTAATGACCTGGGCTGTTATGCCGGCCATGACCAAAATTTTTTCGTTCTGGTTGTTTCGAAAATAGCCGATACAGCGGTTGCAAAAGGATCTTTTATCTCTGATTCAGGATTGAATAGTCATGGACAAGGACAATGCTGAAAAAAGCGCTAATGAGCGCGGTGACCAGAAAAATTCTGTAGCTAACAAGCGGAGAATTATCTCCCAACAGGATGTAAACCGGACCTTATTGTCCAGTGCAGGTTTCCCCCGTGTGGAAGTAAAGCCGCTGGCTGAGCGGATGGTTAGCCAGCAACCAGACAATCTGGAAGAAGCACTGGCGCCACTGGCAGAAGGGGTAAATTATGCCGCTGATCTTATTCACCGCCTGCAGGACGCTCACCCTTCGCTCCAGCAGGAAAAGCAACAACACGCTGACCGTATCAACGACACCATTCATCTATTGGAGGGTTTGCAAAAAGCCCTTGATAAAGAGACAAAAGATCGGTTTAACGGACATAACAACGCTGAGATAGGGCAGCAAGAAGTGACTTCCGAAAATCATGCGCTCTATCGGGAGTCTTCAACGTTACTGAATACGCTTCAATCGTATATTCGGACATTAGAGAAGATGAGATCAGCAACTGCCAGGTAGACAAGCAAATTGTACCTGACCTTTTTACCTTTACCTCGTTCCCACGCTCCGGAGGGTGTCGCAAAACCTTCCAGACACTCCGGACACCTCGTTCCCACGCTCCGCGTGGGAATGCATACGGATCTCGCAGCATGAGAAAGAGCCACTGCCTGGTAGGGTTTTCGGAGGCTACATGCGAGTATGGTATTTGTGGCGGGATCGGTATGTATTCCCATGGGGGAGAGGGTGTCGCATAACCCTCGTTCCCACGCTCCGCGTGGGAATGCATACGGATCTGGCAGCATGAGAAAGAACCACTGCCTGGCAAGGTTTTCGGGGGCTCCATGCGAGTGTGGTATTTGTGGCAGGATCGGGGTGAGTAGACCTGCCCGGTCACCCGGGCAAGCCCCTCCTCAGAACCGGACTTGCGGAATTACCGCATCCGGCTCCCGATAGACCCGTGTCCCCACACATGTTCGGTGAGACCGGAACATTGACACCGTTTTCCAGCTCTCTGGATACGCCAACACTTTAAGAATTTTCACCAGCTTTCCCCAGCTCAAGTATCCTTTTCCTCCCTGACGATTAAGCCATCTGTGGATCGTTCGTTTGCCTTGCAGAATGAACTGCCTGACCCGTCCTTGATTGTCTGTGATCCCATGATAGTTGATCCATCCCTTAATCCCCCGAATCGCTCTCTTCAGCGTTTGCACCCGGTCAGAACTCAGGCGCTTCCAGAGGAACTCCCTTAACCCTTTGAGCTTCGATGCAAAACGATCTTTACGGCTGGTGAACTTCAGTCGCCAACCACCTTTTCGCATCTTACCCCAGTAACAGGTGAACCCCAGGAAGTTAAACGTCGAAAGACGCTTACCTGATTGATTGGCCCTCTGAGCTGCAATCCATCCTGCAGGAATTATCTGCGATTTCTCTCTATGCAACTCCAGACCAAACTTCTCTAACCGTTTTGGCAACACTTTATAAAAGCGCTCTGCTTCACTGGCATCCCCAAAAAGGAATACCATATCGTCAGCGTACCTCACCATTTCCGCCCGCCCTTTGATGTGAGAACGGCTTACCTCGGCAAACCATTCATCTATCACGTAGTGCAGGTAGATATTGGCCAGCACTGGCGACAGGATAGCCCCTTGCGGACATCCTTCCCGATTGTCGGATACTTGCTTGTGTTCCATCACAGGTGCTGTAATCAGGACTTCTATCAGCCTGAGAAAACGCTGGTCTGATATCTTCATTCGCAAAATCTTCATCAGCTCCCTGTGAGGAATTCTGTTGAAGTACTTGCAGATATCAATTTCTACCACAGCACCATCCCGAATTCGGGAACTGGACTGCAGCAAAGTCCTCAAAGCATCGTGACAACTCAAGCCGGGCCTGAATCCGTATGAGCACGGTAGAAACAGCGGTTCGTATATCTTGCCAAGGATTTGACTGGCTGCAAGTTGCACCAGTTTGTCTTCAAAGCAGGATATGACCAGTGGCCGTTTGCTCCCATCCTCTTTCGGGATTTCAGTGACCCTCGCGGGTTTTGGCCTGTAAGTCCCACGGCGAATGCGCTGGAGAAGGTGTTTCAGATTTTCATCCAGTTTTACGCCGTAAGTCTCCTTTGTCTCACGGTCAATACCTACGGCTTTATTCCCGTTCAACCGATGGAATTGCTCCTTCAGCATGTCAACATTTAGCAGGTGGCCAAGGTTATTGAACACCATTTGTCTGTCGTATGCCGATTTCTCACCTATGCGCTCAAGTTTCGTTAACCATGCTTGTCCGTCGTTGCTGAGTACGGTCATTGTTTCTCTCTCACGCTCGATCTATCTGCCAGCCCTTCGCTCCACGGTCGTTACCCGCTTCATCACTACTATGACTGACTCCGACTTCCATAGAGCCATCTGTAAAGCCTCGTGTTTTGCACTTGTACTTAACATACTCAATCCTTTGAGAGCCCTATGGATCTCCTGGGTTCAGTCGTATATCTCTATAAACTCGCCGACGCCTGCGACTCCGGAGGGTAGTGCTGTTCGGATTCCCAGATTGACCTTACACAGCACTCTTGGGCCTGCTGCCTGCATAAGAGCATCGGCACCCACAACAAGTGGTATTTCGGAGCTGTCACGTTCACCATTTGGTTTCGGCTCGGATATTTCGCTGTCTACGCTTCATCACTTTCGTTACCTTCAGCAACGCAAGACTCGCTATACGGTGGAGCTGGTTCTCCTTCCGCAACGGGACTTTCACCCGCAAGATATACGCCGCTTATCCCAGCGCACTATGCATTCCCACGGGGGACCGTGGGAACGAGGTTACGAGGTCAGCTTAAAAGTCATAACTCAGGCTAACACCCCAGTTACGGCCGGGTTGGGTTTCACGGTCAATGCCCTGATCATCGGTAACCGGAGTGCCGGTAACATCCTGGTACAGCCAGTATTTTTCATCCAGGGCGTTGAACAGGCCACCACGAACCATCATGTTTTCCATGGGCTCATAGTACGCCGTCAAATCCACCACGGTGTAGGCCGGAGCATCCACATTGTCGTTATTCTCTTCAGACCAGTCGCTCCCGGTTTTACCGGAAACGTGGGTGACATCCAGTGCACCACCCCAGATTTCACTGGGTGCGTCATAACCAATACCAACGACAGTGGTCAATGGTGCTACCGTATCCAGGCTGCCTCCATTATCACCATTCTCACCTTCGACATAGGCAATGGACAGGCGAGAGTACATACCGGTTGGCGCATCAAATGCTTCATCCAGATAGAGCATGCCGCTGAATTCAAGACCGTAGATTTCTGCAGTGCCAACGTTAACTTTGGTATAAATTTCAGTACCACTTTCCATCACAGTTTTGGACTCGATGAAGTTGGTATAGTCATTGTAGAAACCTGCCAGCTCAAAGTTACCCAGATGATTCTGCCCTCGCAGACCTATCTCATAGGAATTACTTTCTTCAGGTTGCAGATCCGGGTTTGGCTTCAAGATAATATTGGCATCGGGCTTATCCTGGAAATAGTAAAGATCATTCAGTGTTGGCGCCTTAAAGCCTTGGCTGAACTGGGCAAATGAACTGATATTATCGTTCCAATGGAAGACAGCACCCAATCTGCCAGTGATTGCATCGCTGCTGACATCAGGCTGCCCACTACTGCTATCGGGCTCAGCCTTGAATGAATCGTAACGTAAACCTCCAGTGACAATCAGGGCATCATCCATAAAGAATGCCTGATCCTGGATATAAGCACCCCACTTCGTGGAGTCTGCTTCAGGAATTTCCGGGTTCTTTGGCTTAACAACGCCGGTATCCAGCAAATAATCCGTGTAATCTAACTTGAAATTGTCTTTCAGGCCGGACACGCCGTAAGTTAACTGGTGCAGAGCATTGCCAGCTATAAGTTCCTTACTAAACTCTGCTTCAAACTGATAGCTTGTATCTTTACCAATTCGGGTACGATTGCGATTACCATTGGACGGGGTATGATCCAGCGTTTCATGGGCACTCTCAACTTCCTGAACACTAAAATGCCAATTCAGTGTGTCAAACACCGCATTACCAGCCAGCCATTCATGTTCAATGCCTACACGCTTCCGAGTGTCTTCATCGATGCCAAAATTATTGGTGTAGGTGAAGCCTGGCATCATCTCATAACCTTCGTTACTCAGGATCCTTCCTTCGCCATCTCGCTTGAAAAACTCACCCGTCAAACCAACCCGATGATCGTCGTTTAATTGGTAGAAAACCTTACCCAGAATATTGTTCTGGTTATAGTCATACGGGTCAGCAGCACCACGGTCACGACCGTTAATATCGGCCCCATCTCCATGAGTGCTGGTTTCTTTGCCATCGGTATGGGTATAAATCAGCAATGTTTCCCAATTCCCGGCACGCTTGGCTAACGACAGGGTCTGTTTAAAACCCTGATCGGCACTGCTATAGCCGGTCTTGAAGCCAGCATAGGAGTCATCACCCGATGGAGCCAGAAGGTCCTCAGGATTTTTTGTCCGCATGAGAACTGCACCACCGAGAGCATCACTGCCATAGAGGCTGGAAGCGGGTCCTTTATTAATTTCGATCGCTGCCAGTGTATCGGTTTCATACATGTTCTGGTTAAAGCGCATCTGATCGGCGCCCGGATTATAAGATACAGGCTGCTCAACGCCATCAACCATCACTTTAACGCGGCTCTTATCCATGCCACGGATGTTAAAACCATTCAAACCAAAACGACCGTTACCGGCAACACTGACACCGGGTACATACTTAACCGCATCCTGAATATCGGTAACCAGGTTGGTATCCATCTCTTCAGAAGAAACGGAGGCAACAGATGAGGATACATCTTCAATGCTTTGTTCTGTTCGTGTAGCGGAGACAACCACCTTATCGAGTACGGTGGCTTTTTCTTTTCCGGGGAGAGCTGTTTCAGCCAGAACAGGCGTGGTTTGCGCAAGAGAAACGGTGGCCGCCATCACAGCCATCGCCAGCGTATTTTTTGAAAACTTCATTAATTTCAATCTGTACCAGTGTGGACTTTGATAGCCACCAGCATTGCTATTCTGACAGTCGACGAAGACCGCCTGCTACTTCTGAATTCTCATGGTGAAATAATAAACAATGAGAATAAACAACAGTTTGATAATAATTATAAATTCTATCGAATGCAAATCATTATCATTTAGTTTGTTATTGCTCCAAAGAACTGTTTGGTTTTTGACCTTACTCAATACCAGTTAGCGATAAAGCCAATATGATGGGTGCCCAAAATAATAAGCTCAGGGCTTGTTTTAGGGATTGCAGACGTTAGGTAAAGCAGAGGTTATTTTGACAGACTCCGTCTTCCATATCATGGCTAAGCCAGGCAGCTTCCAGTGCAATATGTCCTGTGACTATTGTTTTTATCTGGAAAAGGAAAACATCTATGGCAAGCGCATGCCGATACGAATGGATGATGCCACGCTTCGTCAATACATCAAACAGCAGGTAAAAGCTCAGGCCAGCCTGCCAGAAGTCGGTTTTGTCTGGCAGGGTGGTGAGCCAACCATCTGTGGCCTGGATTTTTTCAAGACCATCGTCAAGTATCAGAAGCGTTACAGCAATGGTAAACCGGTTAATAACAGTATCCAGACCAATGGCCTGCTGATTGACGACAAGTGGGCGCGGTTCCTTGCGGAAAACCGGTTCCTGGTGGGAATTTCCATTGATGGTCCTGAACATCTGCACGACCGCTACCGGGTTTCCAAAGGCCGGACCCCAACCTTTAAAAAGGTTATGGCCGCCATTGAGCGGATGAAAAAGTACCAGGTTGATTTCAATACCCTGACGGTTATTAACTCAAGTTACGCACCTTGCTGAAAATCAGCCATTATTGGTGGCATGAAAAATGATCTCATAGAACTTTATTCTGACTACCTGTTGTCGTCGTCTGGGAAGACCACTGCAACGGGAGTGTCAGAGCTTTTGGATAATGTCTACAGTCATGACCAATTCACCCGATTGCTTTCAAACAATGAGTTTACCAGTCGTGACTTATGGCTTTACGTTAAACCCGTCGTGCGACAGGTTGAGTGCAGTGATGGGGTTTTGATCTTTGACGATACGATTCAGGAAAAGCAGTTCAGCAAAGAGAATGCCCTGAACACCTGGCATTTTGATCATACAAAAAATCGCACCGTGAAAGGTATAAATCTGCTCAATGCACACTACCATGCCGGAGATGCGTCGATTCCTGTCGCCTATAAATTGATCGAGAAAACCATCCTGTACACCGACTTGAAGACAAAAAAGGTAAGACGATATGCAGAGCAAACCAAAAATGAAATGATGCGGGAGATGCTGATGATTTACTGCCATAACCAGCTTATGTTCCGCTATGTCCTTGCAGATAGCTGGTTTTGCTCAAACGACAATATGATGTTTATTCGACACGACTGTAATAAACTAGGACTTACGCATTGACAACAGGCTCTAAAATTTGATAATGCCAAAAAACAGATGTCTTCAGGGATGAAAGTGAGAACTACCACTCGACCGACCACTGCACGATGCACTCTTGCAAAATACATTGGCTTTTTGATTAGTGAGCCAAAATCATCAACATGCACAAGACTGGCCGAGGTTACCGACTTTTCTCACGATAGCGCAAACCGCTTTCTTAAGCGTGAAAACTATCAGCCCAAAGATATGTACGATGAAGCAGTCAAAAGTTTAAACCCTATTGGCGGCACCCTGAGCGTTGATGACAGCGTGCTCGACAAACCTTATAGCTACTCCGTGGCACTGGTTGGCCACTTTTGGTCGGGTAAACATCACCGAGTGGTTAAGGGAGT
The DNA here is from genome assembly GCF_023716865.1 of Endozoicomonas sp. SCSIO W0465. Taxonomy (NCBI): domain Bacteria; kingdom Pseudomonadati; phylum Pseudomonadota; class Gammaproteobacteria; order Oceanospirillales; family Endozoicomonadaceae; genus Endozoicomonas; species Endozoicomonas sp. SCSIO W0465. The sequence continues at coordinate 1,307,814 of NZ_CP092417.1, read as the reverse complement.
TAACCTCATCACCCTTTATTACACCGACGTATCCGGGCGCCATATGCCGGTGAATTACAGGATATACGACAAATCGGAAGACAAGACAAAAAACGACTACTTCCGTGAAATGTTGATTGAAGTGCTGGTATGGGGGCTGAAGCCAGCGTTCGTTACCGGTGACTCCTGGTACAGCTGCACGACTAACCTGAAGACGATTAAAAACCATCAGACTGGGTTTATGTTTGCCGTTGAGAAAAACAGGACAGTATCACTGGAAAAAGGTAAATGGCAGCAGGTTCAACACCTCGACATCCCCGACAATGGTCTGGATGTATGGCTCAAAGACTTCGGTAAGATCCGGTTGTTCAGGACGATGCTAAAAGACCAGCGTCGCCACTACGTGGTTTACTTGCCAGAGGAAGTCCCTTTTGAACGCAATGACTTCAAGCAGATCCATGACCAGCACTGGCAGATCGAACAGTTTCACAGGGCGATCAAGCAGGTTTGCCATATTGAGCACTTTCAGGTTCGCAGCGAACGACCCGTCAGAAACCATATATTTGCTGCAATTTTAGCTTTTGTTTATCTCCAGAAAATGCAGATAGAGCAGGAGTTTACGAATATTTATCAGCACCAACGGGGGCTGTTTAAAGAGACAATAGGCGCTTTCATTGAGAGTTTTGCAAAGGGGAAGGATCACCTCCTACCAAAATTTATCGGTGTCATCAATGCGTAAGTCCTATAAACATTTCCTGATGGCGATGAAGTCAAACCGCAAGGTATCCCTCAGTCTGGACGACAAATTACAAGGCCGTTCACAGCGTATAGATACTGTTGATTTTTCAGAAGATAAGCCTGTACAAGGGTGGATAGCAGGTGTCGATTTCCCTGTTCTGCTATACCGTCAGGTCTTTAAAAACAAAGACGGAAGCACAGGCATTCTCTATCTGGTTTGCAGCGATCTTGACTGTGATGCCGAGACTCTCAAGGCAATCTACGAGAAACGGTGGAAAGTCGAGGTCTTCCATAAAACGCTGAAATCGAATGCGTCAATGGCCAAGTCACCGGCGCATACTGTGAGAACACAGAGTAATCATATCTTTCTTTCAATTTACTCAGCCTTCAGGTTGGAAGTATTGTCATTGAAAGTAAATCTGAATCACTTTCAGCTCAGAGCCAAAATCTATATGGCAGGGCTGAAAGCTTCGTTGGGGCAGCTGAGAGAGCTGTTAGCTGCGTAACTTCAGTTATTAATGATCATAACTGTGATCATGGCCTTGAGGTTTATCGCTTTCTCAAGTCCATTGGTTCAGATTTTCACCAGTACATTCCCATTGTTGAATTAATGGAGTCTGATGCCCGCATTGATGAACAGGCTGCGCAGCTTATTTTTCCGGTGAATCGGGAAAACAATGCCATGACTGGTTTTTCGGTTCCCGGTTCTTCTGAAGATAGAGGGTATGGCAAGTTCATGACTGAGGTGTTTGATGAGTGGGTTAAAAATGATGTCGGCGATATCTATGTCCGCCTGTTTGAAACCGTGCTCGCACAAACGCTGGGATTCCCGCCTTCAATCTGCATTTTCCAGAAAACCTGTGGTAACGCGCTGGTTCTTGAACAGAACGGCGACCTCTATCCCTGTGACCATTTTGTCTATCAAGATCTTAAGCTTGGCAATATCCATGACGACTATGTGATCGATATGGCGACGTCAGACAAACAACAAGCCTTTGGCCGCAGCAAGGAAAGCACATTGACCGACATCTGTCGTCGTTGTGAGTTTCTCAACCTGTGTAATGGCGGCTGCCCGAAGCACCGGGTTGTGGATATTGGTGAAACGCATCAGCAGAACTACCTGTGTGGCTCCTATAAAAAGATTTTCAGCCATATGCAACCGTATATGGAATATATGGCTAATGAGCTTCGTCACCAGCGTGCGCCCCATACGGTAAAAAAGTTCACGCCTTCTGAATAACTCAAGTTACGCAGTTAGCCTTGTTCCCATGCCGAGAGGTTGTCGCAAAACCCTCCCGAGCGTAGGAACGAGGACAAAAAGGGCCAGAAATCATCGATTGTATGGTGTTTTAGAATACTTTAACGTTGTCGTATTAATACACAAAGAAGGTATATATATGACACAAAGTGCAAAAGTCGCACTGGTGGTCGGTGCCGGTGATGCCATAGGCAGCGCTATTAGTAAGTTCTCGTCCAAAAACGCATCAGGCAATCATAATTAGATTGTACGTTCGTTTTGATATTTCCTGAAATTCCAGAGAGCCGCAAAAACTCTTCCCTTTTTTTCTCTAATCTGGGACGGATATTGGAGAAAAACGCGAAAAGCAGGCAGAAAACATCCTCCCACCATGCTGGAAAGGTACTTTCATGTAGCGTGGAGGTGGCTATCAGGATGGTGCCGGGTGTCTGGCCAGAATCACCAGGTTGTAACAGACCACCGATAACCAGCAATGAGAATCAAAACGCTCAGAACCCTTGCAGTGGCAACGTGATAGCCCAAAACATCTCTTTAGCCACGAAATTCCCGCTTCAATACCTGCCCGGAAGCGAAAGAGCGTTTTATACACATACTGACTTTTAGTCATCTCTTCGACTTCAAGTCCGCGCTTCTTATTAAAAGCTACATCGCTGATTCCCATGGCCTTGGCTTTTTCCAAATTAGCGCGACACGCGTATCCGCCGTCACCGCTTGTCTGGCGAGGTACACGACCATAAATTTCTTTTTGTCTTTCCATCATCGGAATGAATTGGTCCGAATCCGCTGGGTTACCTTCCTCAATAACCAGGTCCAGGATCAATCGACTTTTTCCCTGAACCAGGTTCAGTTTATGGCCATACTGTACTTGCCGCCTGTCTTTTACGATGATATCCGTATGGGGTTCATACAGGCTAACCACTTTTTCCTGGGCTGGCACCTTTTCACCTTAAAGACCCTGCGCTCTGTCTGGGAGACTATTGCATCCACCAGGGGTAACAGGTGATCCACATCGGCCTGCCACTTGTCGGCATCATCAGCCAGGAGACACTGCCCTGCTGACGGGCGTTTGCTAGCGTGACAGTAGCTTCGATAAGTACCTTCCGGGATTTTCGGGTCAACTGCAGCAGTTTTTTATAATGCTGATGCCGCTCTTCTTTGCCAGCGTAGATGCATTTTCTGGCCGCATCTTTTACGGCTCGGTTGTGATGGGTATATTCATAAAGCGGTGTCGCTGTCAGTGTTTGTCCCGTTCCAGCAGCCGACAAATTTCTTTAACGGAACTGGCTAAAAGATCACTGTCGCAAGGAGGTTTGATATCCGATTCGGTGACTGTGCTGTCAATAGCCACAGTGCGCCCTTTTTCAATACCCTGATCTTTAGCGGTCATTAGCTGACAGTTATTAATCCGTTCCCATGTAGATGCAGTAAGAAGGCTGATGAGCCCATGCAAACTGGAGCGACTGGGGCGCTGGTTTGGTTCGAGGCGACAAAAGTCTCGAAAGAGCATGGAGTCCATCAAAACAAACGACAAGTAGTCATAATCACAATTCAAATACTGTTTCAGGAGTGCCGCACGAAGAACGGATTCTGCTGATAGTCCGTTCCGCCCAGTGTTCTGTTTATCACCAGAACTTAAGTCCTCATAAATCCAGTCATTGAACTGTGGATGGGCGTCAAGCCATTGCGAGATACCGGAAAGCTGGGAGCAGATTTCATGAGGTACGTAATGGAGTTCCATACTACACTGCGGGTTGCGTTTTTTGCGCATTTGGAGTCCTCTGTTTTTGGCAATCCCTTATGTTTCTTGCTCTTGGGAAGTTTAGTCGCCAGATAGCAGTAGGGCTCCACTTAATTTTTCAGGATAAAATCTACAGTTTTCAATTGGTTGTGTTTTTGGACGAGAACTATCTACAGAGAATACGGAGCTGGTCGTTCACTTTGCTGCCAGTGAACGTTGGAACTTGATTCTTTCCGGGGGCTGTTCTGGTTTTCCTGGTTCAATTATTCCGGAATCCGATATCTGCTTTCTGGCAGCGGACAAAAAGACACAACCCACTAGCGCAGGTTCAGCTACCATCACTGGATGACAATAAGCCGCTGAAACGGCTGTTGATCAGTTTTGCTGTGGCCGGGCTGATGGTCTGGCCTTTCTTTGTTTCCCGTGGCGCTGTGGACCTGGCAACCCTGGCACTTATTTATGTCATGCTTGGCCTGGGTCTTAACGTGGTTGTTGGTCTGGCAGGTCTTCTGGACCTTGGTTATGTCGGCTTCTATGCCGTTGGAGCTTACAGCTATGCGCTGTTAAGCCAGTATTTTGGGCCCGATTTCTGGAGCTGCCTGTTGATTGGCGGTGTGATGGCAGCATTCTTCGGCTTTATCCTGGGGTTTCCGGTGTTAAGGCTGCGTGGGGACTACCTGGCCATTGTTACCCTGGGCTCTGGCGAGATTATTCGTATTTTGCTGAATAACTGGACCTCAATTACCGGAGGGCCAAACGGGATCAGCCAGATTCCAAAACCAACGTTGTTTGGTCTGGAGTTTTCCCGGCGCGCCAAAGAAGACGGCAATGTCCCATTTCACGAGTTCTTTGGGATTGACTACAGCAGTGGCTATAAAGTGATTTTCCTTTATATCCTGGCCCTGCTTCTGGTGTTGTTAACGCTTTACATTATTAACCGCCTGTTGAGAATGCCCATCGGCCGGGCCTGGGAAGCACTTCGGGAAGATGATATTGCCTGTCGCTCACTGGGTTTGAATCCAACAGCCATCAAACTGTCTGCTTTTACTATTGGTGCGGCGTTTGCCGGGTTTGCCGGAACCTTCTTTGCGGCCCGACAGGGTTTTATCAGTCCAGAGTCTTTTACCTTTATTGAGTCAGCCATCATCCTTGCGATCGTGGTTCTCGGAGGCATGGGGTCACAGATGGGGGTTATTCTTGCCGCCGTCATTATGACGGTACTGCCTGAATTTGCCCGGGAGTTTCAGGAGTACCGGATGCTGATGTTTGGACTGATGATGGTGTTGATGATGATGTGGCGTCCGGAAGGGTTAATGCCCATGAAACGTCCACACCTGAAGTTGAAAGAGCATCAGTCGGATAAAGATAATGCGTCTGTTAATCGTCAGCCCCTCGCTGAAAGCGTTTAAGGAGTTATAAGATGAGTCAGTGTTTGCTGGAAGCATCGGATCTCAGTATGCGCTTTGGTGGTCTGCTGGCCGTGGACCAGATGGCGCTCAAAGTTCGTAAAGGCGAAATTGTTTCCATGATTGGCCCGAATGGTGCCGGAAAAACGACAGTATTTAACTGTTTGACCGGCTTCTATAAGCCAACCGGCGGGAAGATTCTTTTTCAGGGCCAGGCCGTAGAAAAGCTGCCTGGCTTTAAAATTGCCCGTTTGGGTGTGGTGCGAACCTTCCAGAATGTGCGGTTGTTTAAAGCCATGACGGTTCTGGAAAATCTGCTGGTGGCCCAGCACCGTCATTTGAACACCGGGTTGTTGGCCGGACTGTTTAAAACGCCTTCGTTTCGGAAGAGTGAAGCAAAAGCGATGGAGCGGGCTGCTTACTGGCTGAATAAAGTTGGCCTGACTGAGTTTGCCAATCGTGAAGCCGGAAACCTGGCCTACGGTCAGCAGCGGCGACTGGAAATTGCCCGCAGTATGGTGACCGACCCGCAGCTGTTGATGCTGGATGAGCCCGCTGCCGGATTGAACCCAAATGAAACCCGTGAGCTGGATGACTTGATTTCAGATCTCAGGAAAAATCATGGTGTATCAGTACTGCTTATTGAGCACGATATGAAACTGGTGATGGAAATCTCGGACCGGATCTACGTTATTAACCAGGGGAGGCCCCTGGCATCCGGAACACCGGAAGCGGTGCGTAACCATCCTGAAGTGATCAAGGCTTATTTAGGGGAATCCTGAGTATGAATAACGATAAACCACTGCTAAGCCTTGAGCATGTCTCCACTTTTTATGGTCAGATTCAGGCACTGGATGATGTGAGTGTGGAGATCCGGACCGGTGAAATTGTAACGTTAATTGGTGCCAATGGTGCGGGAAAGACCTCTCTGCTCATGACTCTGTGTGGTGATCCACGGGCAAGCAGCGGGCAGATCTTTTACGGGGGGCGGGAAATTACCCGGGAAGATACGGCGGATATCATGCGCTCCGGTATCGCCCTGGTGCCGGAAGGTCGGCGAGTCTTCTCCCGGCTTACCGTAGAAGAGAATCTCAGTATGGGTGGTTTTTTCACGGATGAGCAGGATTATCGACAGATTTATAAACATGTTCTTGAGCTGTTTCCACGTCTTGAGGAGCGCCTGCACCAGCGGGCAGGAACCATGTCTGGAGGTGAGCAGCAGATGCTGGCCATCGCAAGGGCACTGATGAGTAAGCCCAGGCTATTACTTCTGGATGAACCTTCACTGGGTCTGGCTCCCATCGTGATTCAGCAGATTTTTGACATTATTGCCAAACTCAGGGATGAAGGGATGACGATCTTTCTGGTGGAGCAAAATGCCAACCAGGCACTTAAGCTGGCTGATCGAGGCTATGTGCTGGAAAATGGGAAGATTGTTCTGCATGACTCCGGGCAGGCTCTGTTAGTAAATGAGTCTGTCCAGGAGGCTTATCTGGGTGGGTGATGACGGTATTTATTCATTTGCAATCAATCGGTAACCGGGCTAATGGTTCTGATTAACTGGCCATGCTTCCAGTACTATACTTTTCCTATAGCTGAAGTAGCAGCAAAGGAAGTAAAGTATGAAACCTGAATACGACAAGCTGACCACAACCGAAGTATTAATGCTAGCCAGCTCGGTGAGTGTTTTGGTGGGCTCACTGATAACCCTTGGAATCCTGATTCCTTAGTCATCCGGCAAGTTGATAAATATCAGCGTTAATCCTTTGGCTTTGAGGGGCCGGCTGTCGCTGGCTTGAAGTCAAGCGGCAATATCCATGCAGTCTTACATCTGTAGCGGCTGTATTTTTAGGTCCACTCACTAAAAGACTTGGCCATTTTCTTATTAAAGAAGCCTACTACATGGTTTCAATGAGTTTGACGGGTTGACGTACCTCCGCACTCTGTTCGTCCTGAGCCGTCGAAGGGCGGAAACTCCGGACTCTGATAGATTGTGCCAAGCACCCTTCGACTCCGCTCAGGGTGAACGGAGATTGTACACGTCAAACTCATTGAAACCATGTACTACATATAGGTGAATCGGGGAACTTTTCAATGATTGGCCAGTCCAAACGGTCAAAACAGTGATTTACCCCTATAAATTCTGACCCGTACAAATTCCTGGCTGTGGCAAAATCCGGCCTGTCCTGCGCTTTGTTTGGTTGTGTTAGATCGGTATTTACATCGAATGGGGTGACCAAAATTCATGAAATAATTACCGAGACCCAATACTAATGAACTGCAACCGTTCCTCAATATCTGCCACTGATTACCCATCCGTTCAACCTCGACCTTGCATTAAGCGAAAGCAATCAGATAAAACGGTTAATAGGGAAGGTATTCAGATTCCTCGCAGAGATGGCAGGCAATCTGCACCTGATATCGTCTCTCTGTCTGACCTTAGTGTAACCCGTGTTGACGGCTAAGTTACCGTTAATGGTTGGAAGCACCAATGTTCAGTAATTCTGCTGATCAACCGGCCAACAGTTAATTTTTTTGCTGCCGTCAGTTCTCGCCTCCAGGCCAGATAATGGGGAAGGTAACGAGTTGCAACCCCTTGGAATACGCCGCCAATCCAGCGTTTTAAATGACTGTGATAAGAATTTACAGTCTGGATGTGGTAGATGCCTTCAACAACATGTTGACCTGCTGATGTCACCAGCTCCTTGAAGACAAATCCAAGCTTGTCAGCAAGTTTTTCGTGAGCGAGGTGTGCATCCGCACAGACCGTGGCCTGTATCGATATGCGGCCATTTAAATGCCTGCACAATTCATTAGCACTTTCGTTTTCTAATACACCGTCAACGGTATTTCGATTACGGTCCCGAGCCACCATTACCGGGACTTTTCGGGCTTTGTTGGGATCATTACCCCGCTTTCGGGTTGGCCGTGGAAGGCCTTCTCTTTGCCCTTTGAAGGATTCACGGAAAAATGTTTCATCAAGCTCAGTAATGCCACAAAGCTCTTCTGCTTGATCATTATTAATCACTTCAAGAAAGCGGTGACGCCAGCGGAACGCAGTTTTCAAGTCAATGGCATTCTCAGCAGCAGCTGGTCGCAAGACCATAGAGTGAGTCATACCTGCGAGGTACTTGTTCCATTTTTCAGGGTGCCTGAGCCTTGCCAAAGGCGTTCCACTAAAGGCGTTAAACGTTGAGTCGCAAGTCTTGCAGTGGTAGCGCTGTCGGCCATTTCGTATGCCCCAGCGACCAACGCTATGGCTTTTGCATTTGGGGCACCTGGGGTTTTCGGCAAATTGGGCAAGTATGCTCTTTTCTACGTCAGGTGTTGCATTATCGTTATTGGGTATAGATTCACTGTAAACAGGTTCAGAGTCAGTGGTTTCTACTACCTCGGTAACCTCTATTTGAGTACTAAGGAGCGAGTTGTTAAGAATGTCTCGCTGTTCACTGGTTAATGTTGAAATGGAATCAATAAAATTCTGGAAGAGTTCAGATTGCATATCACTCCCCTACAACGTAGATTTTATGGGAGTTTAGCTGATTCAACCATTAACGGTAACTTAGCCCGTGTTGACGTTAGTCCTGAGCCTCCTGCTAAAAAAGCGCGGCTTGAAATGAACAGCCTTTCTGCTCAATCCAGTTCGACAGCAGAGTTAACATCGAATGCTTTAACCTCTAGCTTTCAAATGCTATGCAATTCTGATGATGGCGAGGAGCTTGCTCGTTTATTATTGGGTACTGATGAAACAACACGACATAATTGGTTCAGCAGCCCTCTGGACTTTAGTGAAAAAAAAGACACCCCGTTGATGTATGCCGCCCGGCATGGTCATGCAGCAGTTGCTGCAACATTAATCGACTATCAGGCAAATCCCTGTGAAAACAATCCATTGAACATCTGCCAGAGTAACGCACTAACTATTGCTGCGCAGAACAATCAAGTGAAGGTCATTCAAATGATGGCCAAATCCGCAGAGTAACTGTTCAGCACCCCCACATAAATCTGGAATTTTCTGATTTTTATACCATCCTCTTAAGCACCATTTTTCCACAATATTCGCCAGCATGATTCCAGAACTACCCGCAACTATGTCGGCTGAGATTCTCTTGAAAGAGAATGCAGAGCTGCGGATGAGAGTTGCCTGTCTGGAAGAGCGATGTCGAGAATTGGAAGAAAAGGTTGGCAAGAACAGTCAAAACAGCAGCAAGCCGCCATCGTCTGATGGTTATCAAAAACCTTGTAAAAACAGTAATTCTCCAGATCATTCTGACGACCTTTCCGCAGATAAAGGTACCGATCCATCGGATGAAAAACCCAATCCTAAAAGTCTGAGACAGTCTTCTGGTAATAAAGCCGGTGGAAAGAAAGGGCATCAGGGCACTTGTCTTAAACAGGTCGATATCCCTGACTATATTGAGTACCTTCCGGTTAAAGAATGCAATAAATGTCAGGCGTCTCTTCTTGATAGTGAGCCGGTCAAATATATTGAACGACAGGTGTTTGAACCAGGGAGACCGGGTGAATTTGAAGTAACGGCCCATAGAGCTGAAGTAAAAATCTGCACTTGTGGTTGTCGGAATCAGGCTGAATTCCCGGAAGGTGTTACCGCTGCCGCACAATATGGCTCAGCCACACAGGCTATGGCCGTCTATCTTAACCAATACCATTTCCTGCCTTTTAAGCGCGTGTCAGAGTATTTTAATACTCTCTATAAAATGAGTGTAAGTGCAGGCACTGTCGCCAATTTTGTGGCCAGAACCTATGAAAATCTGGCTTCTACTGAAGAGGTTATTCGTGACGCCTTGCGGGAATCGTCTGTTGCCGGAGCCGATGAAACGGGTATGCGGGCCGAGGGCTCTTTGCACTGGCTACACGTTATGCGGGATGAACAATGGACGCTCTACTACTTGTCTGAAAAGCGAGGTCGTGAGGCCATGGACACGATGGGCATACTGCTAACATTTGCAGGCGTTCTGGTTCATGATCATTGGAAATCCTATTTTGCATATGCGGCAACTCACGTACTTTGCAATGCCCATCACCTGAGGGAGCTTTTGGGTGTTGTTGATAGGGACAGCAATCAACTGGCGTTGCGATTGATGAAGCTACTGAGGCTTTCCTGGCATTACTGCAAGGGCTTTAAGACCATAGGTATGCTACAGATGCCAAGTGTTGTCTGTGAACGAATCGAGAAGATTTATGACCGGTTGCTTCAGCGGGCTCTAATGAAAGAAGTCGTCTATATGGAGAAGCAACGAGAGGAGCTTAAGCGCAAGAAAGTCAAGAATACTAAAGCTTACAATCTCTTCAAACGACTCACTGAGTTCAAGGCTGAGACACTGCGCTTCATGTCAGATTTTACCATTCCCTTCGATAACAATGGCAGTGAGCGGGATGTTCGAATGGCCAAGTTAAAGCAGAAAATCTCAGGCTGCTTCAGGAGTGCAGACGGTGGTTCTATGTTTGCACGGATTCGCAGCTATTTGTCGTCTGCCAGAAAACAGGGAATGGACATATATCAATCACTTCATAGAGCTGTTCGGAATTACTGTAATATGCCTTTGCTCAGTGCTGAATAGTTACTCCGCAGAGTATCATCCCGACAAACCCAGGGGAGATGGCATTACCGCTATGTCCATGGCCATACAAAAAGGCCACACTGAAACCACGAAAATCCTGTTGGAGCACAATGCGGATCCCAACTACAAAATCCGTTACGCTACTGTTGATGGCCAATGCAGAGACATTGGCAGCTTTGGAGAGCAAGAGCCAATACCTTCAAGCCAGCTTTGGTATACTCCTGTAATGCTCGCAGTACGACATGGTAACCTCATTATTCTGGAGCAACTGCTCTCAAAGGGTGGAAATCCAAATAACATTGACCCGGCTAATCCACTGCAACAATCACCATTACAACAAGCATTAAATTACCCGCAAGACTCTTCTGCAGAGTCTGCAGCAAAGATAGTTGAGCTTTTATTAGAGCACGCAGCTGATATGCACGAAAAGTTAGTTCCTGCTGATGCTGCTATCAGTAATAAAACTGGTTTCTATCCGCAATTGCTCACTTACTGTCGGCAATTTTTGGGATGGCTCGGCTATACAGTAAATTCTGGGGGGGATGCTCAAAATAGCCCGTTTTGCCTACCATCAACGAGCACTCACCTCCTCCCTACCCTGTTTGAAATTGCCTGTTTTTTTGCTGAAATGAGACTTCGTACTGAATCAGATAGAATTGCAGCAACTTTTTGCGATTATTATCGAAGAGCGCCTGAAGGTAAACCAGTTGAACCCTCTCTTCTGAAGTGGTTTTATGCTGGTCAATGTTTCTTAAAAGGTCCTGGTCTGCATAGCTACTGTAGTGATTTCATTCGGAAAGACTCAATCTTGAAACTGCATTTCATAAGTAATGTATCTAAATTACATACATTATCTAGTGTATTTGGCCAGGAAGATCCGTCTGATTGTCCAAGAGATAAGGCTGACAGAGCATTGGACTATGATAGGGAACTACAATCTGAATTAATGAAAGACATCGATAAGGCTGATACAGCTATGCTTCATGAAATGGCAGTAACTGCACTGGAAAAATTTAATAAGTACACTATGAATTTTAATGACGAAGCAGTAATAAATTATCCGCAAAAGAAAACCTGATTACCACCGACCCTACGTCGTGAGCCAGCTGCTATAATAAACGTCGATAGTCATGTGTTTTGGAGGTAAAACTGATGTGTAAAAACACCATTCAGTTCCAAAAAGGCCTTGGCATTATGCAATTTCTGGCTAATTACGGCAGTGAAGAGCAGTGTGAGAACGCGCTGTCCTCTTGGCGCTGGCCAGATGGCTTCCAATGCCCGAAGTGTGGCTCCCGCAGTTTCTGCAAGCTTCACCGGAAAGCTGAATTCCAGTGCAATTGCTGCCGTTGCCAAACCTCGCTTACCAGTAACACTATCTTTGACTCAACAAAGCTGCCTCTAGCTACCTGGTTTCTGGGTATCTATCTCGTCACCCAGAATAAAGCGGGGATTTCTTGCCTGACGCTTCATCGACAACTTGGCATTTCCTACAATGCCGCATTGCGCATGAAACACAAACTCATGCAGGTCATGATGGAAAGAGATAACAGCTGGCAGTTGAGTGGTTTTGTTCAGATTGATGACGCCTATTGGGGCGGAGAGCGCCACGGAGGCCGCCGGGGCAGAGGCTCAGAGAACAAAGCCCCCTTCGTGGCCGCAGTTCAGACAGATGCTGATAACCACCCTATCTACATGAAGTTCAATGCCGTTGATAACTTCCGGCGAAAAACCATTCAGGAGTGGGCAGAACATGCCCTGAAAAAGGGTGTCCGGGCCGTCAGCGATGGCTTGTCCTGTTTCCGGGGTATTGAAGATGCCGGATGCCAGCACACAGCCATCATTACCGGTGGTGGGCATGCATCCATGGAGAATGAGTTGTTCACCTGGGTAAATACCATGCTGGGAAACGTGAAAACAGCGATTACCGGTACTTACCATAAGCTCGACCCCAAGCATCTGGGCCGTTATCTATCAGAGTTCAACTATCGGTTTAACCGGCGTTTTGATATGCCTTCAATGATCTCAAGGCTAGGTCGGGCTGCAGTCAATACAGCACCGATGCCGGATCGACTTCTCAAACTGCCAGACGTCCAGTGGAAACCGGGTTAGCCATCAACCGATAATTGAAAGTCAGTTGACGTATTAATATCATTATTTCGAATGATGATGTGGGTCTTTGCTTGTTCGGAGCGGTTATGAAACCGAATTTAGTTGATAATCTGGAGAACAAGCCGTCATGATGCCTGCTCCACCGGTAATACTGGAGAGGTTCTATTATTTCTTTACCGGGTTATAGACATAAAGAATGAAAAGCTGCACGTATATTCTTAAATTATCTTTCCCTGTGTCATGACGTACGATCAGTGGTAATCAGGAAAGAAAAAGAGAATGGAAATGGAAAGAGAAAAAGAAAGGGGGAACTTGCCCGCCGTGATAAAAATTTTGAAAATGTTCTTTTCTTCGGCTTCCTAACGGCCAGGTAGCCAGTAAGTAAACCAATGGCTGAAGCAGGCCTGCTGTCTCTTCGGTCAATATTATGTAGAAATGTTAAAAGCCATTACCTCCAAATCACTACATCTTTCGTCAAGACTCGCGAAGCTACTGCACATAGCTGGTAAATACCGGAATGTCTGGCTACCGATTTGTCTCAACCGATAGCCATAGACTGGTGAATTGGTTCATAGAGTGCGTCGCGTTAACCAGTGGATAGCGGATCAGAGTTCGCTACCGGTATAGGTATAGCGTAATTCACTACCGATGGGTTCCGGATTCAAACCCTGGGTACTCAATGGGATTGGACTGATACTAGCCGGAGGGGAATTCCAGAACTCAGGAGTCAACTGGATAGAATAACGCTGGAACTCCAGACTGGGTGAGGTAAAGCGAATGAGTACTTCAGGTGTTCCGGTTTCGGGAACACTGGCAATCCAGCTGGCAACGGTCATTTCCCGAAAAATACTTCTCAGCAGGCCGTCCTGAGCATTGCTGATCCAGTTAAAATAGCTACCATCAGCGGTAAACTGTGCGGGTGCATTGTTCATCAGGCTTTTTATGGCAACAAAGCGATCTTCAGAATCGGAATAGTAAATTTTGTTCAGGTTCCGCATTTCACTGAGTACATAGTGGTTGGTATGAAACACCCGATTATCGTTGTTGCTGGCATTAAGAATCTGAAAGGAGTTTTTGCTGGGGCCGACTTCCACCAGGATGGCTTCAGTCTTGTCACCAATAATCAGGAAATTGGCCAGTCCATTGCCAAATAACGTCTCCTTATCCGCCAGTACCTCTGCCACCGAACTGTAATTTTCCATTATGGTGTAGATCACGGCGGATTGATCAGTGTTATTAAACGTGTCGGCGTTGTATATTGATGCCGCTTCGTTCTGCACCACAGAAACGCCATGTTCATTGATGCCTGCGGCCAGGAAGGGGTAAGGAGTCTGACTACTGGAGTTGTAAAAAAGGCCGAGATAGGTATTTTTGCCTACCGCGCTTTTAACGGCCAGGCTTTCGTAGGTTGCCAGTGAATCCCGGTTTTTAGCAATTAATAACCCGCCGTTATAGTTAGTTCTCGTCCAAAAACGCATCAGGCAATCATAATTAGTTCTCGTCCAAAAACGCATCAGGCAATCATAATTAGATTGTACGTTCGTTTTGATATTTCCTGAAATTCCAGAGAGCCGCAAAAACTCTTCCCTTTTTTTCTCTAATCTGGGACGGATATTGGAGAAAAACGCGAAAAGCAGGCAGAAAACATCCTCCCACCATGCTGGAAAGGTACTTTCATGTAGCGTGGAGGTGGCTATCAGGATGGTGCCGGGTGTCTGGCCAGAATCACCAGGTTGTAACAGACCACCGATAACCAGCAATGAGAATCAAAACGCTCAGAACCCTTGCAGTGGCAACGTGATAGCCCAAAACATCTCTTTAGCCACGAAATTCCCGCTTCAATACCTGCCCGGAAGCGAAAGAGCGTTTTATACACATACTGACTTTTAGTCATCTCTTCGACTTCAAGTCCGCGCTTCTTATTAAAAGCTACATCGCTGATTCCCATGGCCTTGGCTTTTTCCAAATTAGCGCGACACGCGTATCCGCCGTCACCGCTTGTCTGGCGAGGTACACGACCATAAATTTCTTTTTGTCTTTCCATCATCGGAATGAATTGGTCCGAATCCGCTGGGTTACCTTCCTCAATAACCAGGTCCAGGATCAATCGACTTTTTCCCTGAACCAGGTTCAGTTTATGGCCATACTGTACTTGCCGCCTGTCTTTTACGATGATATCCGTATGGGGTTCATACAGGCTAACCACTTTTTCCTGGGCTGGCACCTTTTCACCCTTAAAGACCCTGCGCTCTGTCTGGGAGACTATTGCATCCACCAGGGGTAACAGGTGATCCACATCGGCCTGCCACTTGTCGGCATCATCAGCCAGGAGACACTGCCCCTGCTGACGGGCGTTTGCTAGCGTGACAGTAGCTTCGATAAGTACCTTCCGGGATTTTCGGGTCAACTGCAGCAGTTTTTTATAATGCTGATGCCGCTCTTCTTTGCCAGCGTAGATGCATTTTCTGGCCGCATCTTTTACGGCTCGGTTGTGATGGGTATATTCATAAAGCGGTGTCGCTGTCAGTGTTTGTCCCCGTTCCAGCAGCCGACAAATTTCTTTAACGGAACTGGCTAAAAGATCACTGTCGCAAGGAGGTTTGATATCCGATTCGGTGACTGTGCTGTCAATAGCCACAGTGCGCCCTTTTTCAATACCCTGATCTTTAGCGGTCATTAGCTGACAGTTATTAATCCGTTCCCATGTAGATGCAGTAAGAAGGCTGATGAGCCCATGCAAACTGGAGCGACTGGGGCGCTGGTTTGGTTCGAGGCGACAAAAGTCTCGAAAGAGCATGGAGTCCATCAAAACAAACGACAAGTAGTCATAATCACAATTCAAATACTGTTTCAGGAGTGCCGCACGAAGAACGGATTCTGCTGATAGTCCGTTCCGCCCAGTGTTCTGTTTATCACCAGAACTTAAGTCCTCATAAATCCAGTCATTGAACTGTGGATGGGCGTCAAGCCATTGCGAGATACCGGAAAGCTGGGAGCAGATTTCATGAGGTACGTAATGGAGTTCCATACTACACTGCGGGTTGCGTTTTTTGCGCATTTGGAGTCCTCTGTTTTTGGCAATCCCTTATGTTTCTTGCTCTTGGGAAGTTTAGTCGCCAGATAGCAGTAGGGCTCCACTTAATTTTTCAGGATAAAATCTACAGTTTTCAATTGGTTGTGTTTTTGGACGAGAACTAATTAGATTGTACGTGCGTTTTGATATTTCCTGAAATTCCAGAGAGCCGCAAAAACTCTTCCCTTTTTTTCTCTAATCTGGGACGGATATTGGAGAAAAACGCGAAAAGCAGGCAGAAAACATCCTCCCACCATGCTGGAAAGGTACTTTCATGTAGCGTGGAGGTGGCTATCAGGATGGTGCCGGGTGTCTGGCCAGAATCACCAGGTTGTAACAGACCACCGATAACCAGCAATGAGAATCAAAACGCTCAGAACCCTTGCAGTGGCAACGTGATAGCCCAAAACATCTCTTTAGCCACGAAATTCCCGCTTCAATACCTGCCCGGAAGCGAAAGAGCGTTTTATACACATACTGACTTTTAGTCATCTCTTCGACTTCAAGTCCGCGCTTCTTATTAAAAGCTACATCGCTGATTCCCATGGCCTTGGCTTTTTCCAAATTAGCGCGACACGCGTATCCGCCGTCACCGCTTGTCTGGCGAGGTACACGACCATAAATTTCTTTTTGTCTTTCCATCATCGGAATGAATTGGTCCGAATCCGCTGGGTTACCTTCCTCAATAACCAGGTCCAGGATCAATCGACTTTTTCCCTGAACCAGGTTCAGTTTATGGCCATACTGTACTTGCCGCCTGTCTTTTACGATGATATCCGTATGGGGTTCATACAGGCTAACCACTTTTTCCTGGGCTGGCACCTTTTCACCCTTAAAGACCCTGCGCTCTGTCTGGGAGACTATTGCATCCACCAGGGGTAACAGGTGATCCACATCGGCCTGCCACTTGTCGGCATCATCAGCCAGGAGACACTGCCCCTGCTGACGGGCGTTTGCTAGCGTGACAGTAGCTTCGATAAGTACCTTCCGGGATTTTCGGGTCAACTGCAGCAGTTTTTTATAATGCTGATGCCGCTCTTCTTTGCCAGCGTAGATGCATTTTCTGGCCGCATCTTTTACGGCTCGGTTGTGATGGGTATATTCATAAAGCGGTGTCGCTGTCAGTGTTTGTCCCCGTTCCAGCAGCCGACAAATTTCTTTAACGGAACTGGCTAAAAGATCACTGTCGCAAGGAGGTTTGATATCCGATTCGGTGACTGTGTGCTGTCAATAGCCACAGTGCGCCCTTTTTCAATACCCTGATCTTTAGCGGTCATTAGCTGACAGTTATTAATCCGTTTCCCATGTAGATGCAGTAAGAAGGCTGATGAGCCCATGCAAACTGGAGCGACTGGGGCGCGGTTTGGTTTGGTTCGAGGCGACAAAAGTCTCGAAAGAGCATGGAGTCCATCAAAACAAACGACAAGTAGTCATAATCACAATTCAAATACTGTTTCAGGAGTGCCGCACGAAGAACGGATTCTGCTGATAGTCCGTTCCGCCCAGTGTTCTGTTTATCACCAGAACTTAAGTCCTCATAAATCCAGTCATTGAACTGTGGATGGGCGTCAAGCCATTGCGAGATACCGGAAAGCTGGGAGCAGATTTCATGAGGTACGTAATGGAGTTCCATACTACACTGCGGGTTGCGTTTTTTGCGCATTTGGAGTCCTCTGTTTTTGGCAATCCCTTATGTTTCTTGCTCTTGGGAAGTTTAGTCGCCAGATAGCAGTAGGGCTCCACTTAATTTTTCAGGATAAAATCTACAGTTTTCAATTGGTTGTGTTTTTGGACGAGAACTAGTTAGTTCTCGTCCAAAAACGCATCAGGCAATCATAATTAGATTGTACGTGCGTTTTGATATTTCCTGAAATTCCAGAGAGCCGCAAAAACTCTTCCCTTTTTTTCTCTAATCTGGGACGGATATTGGAGAAAAACGCGAAAAGCAGGCAGAAAACATCCTCCCACCATGCTGGAAAGGTACTTTCATGTAGCGTGGAGGTGGCTATCAGGATGGTGCCGGGTGTCTGGCCAGAATCACCAGGTTGTAACAGACCACCGATAACCAGCAATGAGAATCAAAACGCTCAGAAACCCTTGCAGTGGCAACGTGATAGCCCAAAACATCTCTTTAGCCACGAAATTCCCGCTTCAATACCTGCCCGGAAGCGAAAGAGCGTTTTATACACATACTGACTTTTAGTCATCTCTTCGACTTCAAGTCCGCGCTTCTTATTAAAAGCTACATCGCTGATTCCCATGGCCTTGGCTTTTTCCAAATTAGCGCGACACGCGTATCCGCCGTCACCGCTTGTCTGGCGAGGTACACGACCATAAATTTCTTTTTTGTCTTTCCATCATCGGAATGAATTGGTCCGAATCCGCTGGGTTACCTTCCTCAATAACCAGGTCCAGGATCAATCGACTTTTTCCCTGAACCAGGTTCAGTTTATGGCCATACTGTACTTGCCGCCTGTCTTTTACGATGATATCCGTATGGGGTTCATACAGGCTAACCACTTTTTCCTGGGCTGGCACCTTTTCACCCTTAAAGACCCTGCGCTCTGTCTGGGAGACTATTGCATCCACCAGGGGTAACAGGTGATCCACATCGGCCTGCCACTTGTCGGCATCATCAGCCAGGAGACACTGCCCCTGCTGACGGGCGTTTGCTAGCGTGACAGTAGCTTCGATAAGTACCTTCCGGGATTTTCGGGTCAACTGCAGCAGTTTTTTATAATGCTGATGCCGCTCTTCTTTGCCAGCGTAGATGCATTTTCTGGCCGCATCTTTTACGGCTCGGTTGTGATGGGTATATTCATAAAGCGGTGTCGCTGTCAGTGTTTGTCCCGTTCCAGCAGCCGACAAATTTCTTCCTGATTACCACTGATCGTACGTCATGACACAGGGAAAGATAATTTAAGAATATACGTGCAGCTTTTCATTCTTTATGTCTATAACCCGGTAAAGAAATAATAGAACCTCTCCAGTATTACCGGTGGAGCAGGCATCATGACGGCTTGTTCTCCAGATTATCAACTAAATTCGGTTTCATAACCGCTCCGAACAAGCAAAGACCCACATCATCATTCGAAATAATGATATTAATACGTCAACTGACTTTCAATTATCGGTTGATGGCTAACCCGGTTTCCACTGGACGTCTGGCAGTTTGAGAAGTCGATCCGGCATCGGTGCTGTATTGACTGCAGCCCGACCTAGCCTTGAGATCATTGAAGGCATATCAAAACGCCGGTTAAACCGATAGTTGAACTCTGATAGATAACGGCCCAGATGCTTGGGGTCGAGCTTATGGTAAGTACCGGTAATCGCTGTTTTCACGTTTCCCAGCATGGTATTTACCCAGGTGAACAACTCATTCTCCATGGATGCATGCCCACCACCGGTAATGATGGCTGTGTGCTGGCATCCGGCATCTTCAATACCCCGGAAACAGGACAAGCCATCGCTGACGGCCCGGACACCCTTTTTCAGGGCATGTTCTGCCCACTCCTGAATGGTTTTTCGCCGGAAGTTATCAACGGCATTGAACTTCATGTAGATAGGGTGGTTATCAGCAATTTCTTTAACGGAACTGGCTAAAAGATCACTGTCGCAAGGAGGTTTGATATCCGATTCGGTGACTGTGCTGTCAATAGCCACAGTGCGCCCTTTTTCAATACCCTGATCTTTAGCGGTCATTAGCTGACAGTTATTAATCCGTTCCCATGTAGATGCAGTAAGAAGGCTGATGAGCCCATGCAAACTGGAGCGACTGGGGCGCTGGTTTGGTTCGAGGCGACAAAAGTCTCGAAAGAGCATGGAGTCCATCAAAACAAACGACAAGTAGTCATAATCACAATTCAAATACTGTTTCAGGAGTGCCGCACGAAGAACGGATTCTGCTGATAGTCCGTTCCGCCCAGTGTTCTGTTTATCACCAGAACTTAAGTCCTCATAAATCCAGTCATTGAACTGTGGATGGGCGTCAAGCCATTGCGAGATACCGGAAAGCTGGGAGCAGATTTCATGAGGTACGTAATGGAGTTCCATACTACACTGCGGGTTGCGTTTTTTGCGCATTTGGAGTCCTCTGTTTTTGGCAATCCCTTATGTTTCTTGCTCTTGGGAAGTTTAGTCGCCAGATAGCAGTAGGGCTCCACTTAATTTTTCAGGATAAAATCTACAGTTTTCAATTGGTTGTGTTTTTGGACGAGAACTAGTTAGCTGAGCCTACTGAAGCAAAGGTCGTGCAGGCACTTGCTCCCTGAGTCGAAAACAACAGAACAGAGAGTAGCAAGTTTACAGCTATGGAAATGCCATAACGTATGGACATGTCGAGTTCCTGATGAAATGAGAGGACAAAAACAATTAATCTAAACCATCTGATGTAATGGTCAGGATTATTAAGACCTAAAGTTCAGTAGCGCTGTAGGTGTAGCGCTGTTGGCTATTGACAGGCTCACCTTGCAAACCTGCAAAACTGGGCGTAAAAGGTTGAATTGTAGTGGGTGGATGGTTCCAGAATTCCGGAGTTAACTGAATACTATACTGCTGATATTTTACATTGGGTGAGGTTAGCCGAACCAGGAGCTCCGGTGTGCCGTTTTGTGGAATCTCGGCAATCCAGCTGGCTACGGTCATGTTTCTGAACATACTGTTGTATTGCCCGTTTTGGGCGCTGTTGATCCACTGGTAATAGTTGCCTTCCGCCGTCAGCTGAGCGCTGGCCCCGGTCATCAGCTTTTTAATGGTGGCAAATCGATCCTCTGAATCAGGGTAGAAGACCTTGTTATAACTCCTCATAGACTGCAGTACGTAGTGGTTGGTGTGATAAACCCGATTATTGTTGTCGCTGGCTCGCAGGATTTGGTAGGCATTCTCCTCCGGACCAATTTCCACCAGGATAGCCTCGGTTTGATCACCAATAATCAGGAAGTTGGCATATCCATTACCAAAAAGCGCCTGCTGATCTGCCAGCACATCGGCAACTGAGCTGTAACCTTCCAGAACGTTAAAGATGACTGCGGAGCCGTGTGGGGCATCTACTGCCTGTTGGGCACTGGTAATGGCAACGGATTCGTTTTGAACCACACTCAGTCCGTACTCATTAATACCTGCGGAAATAAGCGGATAGGGCTGCTGGTCATCGGTGTTGAAAAAAAGCCCGAGATAGGTATTTTTCCCGGCCTGTTTTCGCACCGCCAGTTGTTCGAAGCCCTGGGTCGAATCACGGTTTTTAGCAATGATCAGGCCGTTATTGGCGTTGGCCGCACCGACTGAAGCAAACGTAGTACAGGCGTTGGTGGTGATCGGTTGTATCAGCAATGTGGTAAAAATAAGAGCTGAGCCAACGGCAAAGACTGGCTTGAGGGACATAGGCATAGGTGCATCCTCATGCTGTAAGTACCTCATACAAAAATAACAGAGATCTGTTGTTTTTCCATGTTCTCAAGGTAGACATTAAGCCCCACCCACAGCACCTTTGCCAGTCCCCACTAACCGGACCAAATCATTCAGATGAAAAGATGTATCTGGCTTGCCGTAAAGGACGGACAACAGCTGTTGCAGGGGTTTCGTGAAAAGAGCAGAGGCAATCAGACAGTCTTCAGGAAACAAGTGATTCACTCAAGCAATGAACCCTGGACCGTCTCACCGCACGGGTCAGACCGCTCACCATCAATCAACAGCTCCCCATCCCGGTCACCCTGCCCATCCAGAACCCGGTAGAGCAGCGAATAGCCGACCCGCCACTGCCCCTGTTCCACCTGCAGGGTGACCGATTTGGTATTCAGGCGGAGGACATGGCCAAAATGTTCCTCCCCATGCTTGTCTTTAAAACCCAGCAGGTCGCCTACAGCAATGGCATGGCGACTGAGACCCTTTTGCGCTTCATGATTAATGCGGACGTCGGCACCTTCAAGATTGAGCATATAGTAGGGTACCGTCCAACGTTTGCCATCGGTAAAATCCAGTACCAATGCCCGCTTTTGTTTAAGCTGCAACAGTTCACAGTCACGCAGTGAATTGCTGTTACGGTCAAAGTAGCTCAGCTTCTGCCCGATGGTTAGCGCCGCCTTGATCCGGCCAATACGCTCAGGCGACTCCAGCTCACGGTCGATCATGGCATTGAGCCGGAACAGATCAAAAGTGCTGGCCCGGTTCAGCGCTTCCAGCAATTGGGCATAATCCATGGTTGGTTTGGCTGGGGGGTTAGTGGTATTCATTCGTTGATTACTCCAGAAAAGAAAATTCAACCATCAGTTATGCCTTCTGCATCTTCTTACGTCTACGTACCTCATCAAGGCTGACTACATTATCTGGTAAAGCCAATGATTTCACCTACCCAGTAACAGAAGCTGCTGTAGCAGGAAATGGGTTCGGAAAATCCCCGTCCGGCGTTTGTGGATAGGCCCACTCAGACAATTACGCAGGCTCAATGCTGGGTTCATTGCCGACGATACTTTTTAAATATGCATTTGATTATAAATTGCTTTTGGTTTGCTGATAAACTTTTACTCCAGTGGATACTCGCTTACAGTAGGTACTTCCGAGCTTTAGGATTTATCTGGATTGCTGAGCTGATAAAGGTCTTATCCTGTTTAAGCTCTTCACCAGCAAAATTGGCAGCGCGAGGATTATCTTTAATTAAGCCCAGAACTCGACTTTAGAGTCTGTATAAAACGATAATTCGGTCAGCTTTTTATAGTGAAGCAAGCCGAAATCAGTGAACTGTTTTTCCAAGTTCGTTATTACTTCCGTTTTTTGCCTAAAAGCCTTTAGTTATGCTGCTTCTGAATTATCCGGTATTAACTGGTCGATCAGATCGCGAAAATTGAACTCATATTTTTGCTTATATCTGTTCCAGCCCTTGCGAATAGAGAACCTCGGAATAATTCCTGAAAGAGCAATTTTCATCATGCCTGCAGTGGTTGTATCCGGGCTTCTCCAGGGTATCCGAGAAATATTCAGACATGCCTGATTTTTACAAACGGTTAATAACTGCAATAATGCATAGCCTGCCATTTTCAAATGCATCCATCGAAGCAGTGTTCGCAATTTCTGCTGCCATAAATGGCAACAGCCAAAAGCATGTTTGAGTTGGTGAAACATTGGCTCTACCGGCCATCTCCGGGAATAGGCACGAAGCACCTCCAGTCCCTCAAGTTCCGGATTGGTCGAGATGAATATTCTGCTTTCGGTCAGACCTTTGTCATTTTCAAAGCGACTCCAGACGACGCGTACTTCACGACCTTTAAGGAATCTGGCGCGACAGATCAGGGTACGATAACGTATTTTGCGAAATTTGCCGTACATCCATACTGTTGCTTTTTCTTCCGGCAGTTTCTTAACCTGTTCTGTCGTCATCTTGATGCCGTACTTTTTTGGGCGCCCTCGCTTCTTTACGGTGGGTGCTGGCGGCAAAGCATAGAGGGCCCGATTTGAAGGTATCTGACCAACAACTTCTATGTTCATTTCCAGAGCTGGCTTTATCAGTGTCCAGTTCATATACCAGCAATCGGTTAGCAGGCGTAGCACTCGATCCTTCACTTCATTGCGTACCACCCTGAGCATGGCCACGGCAATTTTCAGTTTGCTGGTGTTACCTGAAGCTGGTGTCGGAAATGAGATCACCGGTATGGCGGTAAATACTTCATCTGCAGCCCGCTCAAATATGATGGCCAGGGAAACCCAACACTGCCCCCAGATGTACGTCGGCCGATTGCGTTTCTTGCTGTGTTGATGATGTGTACGACAAGCAGGGGCTTTGTCGGAAAACCGTTCGATTACCCAGTCATCAAGCCCCAGGACCACAGGTTGATTCTCAGGAGCTTTGGAGCAGACCAGACGGATCAAGTGGCGTGCCAAGTTCTTCCATTGCCACTTGCCCTGAGATAGCCAGTGGTGGTAGCTGCTCCACACACAATGAAAATCAATTGTTAACAACGCCTGTGTAACAAAGCCGTCGGCTGAAAGCATGCAACCGAACAGCAGTTCGCAGAACGTTGGTACTGCAGTTGATGATAGCGCTCCAGCAAGAAAGGTTGTATATGAAGCGAGCTCCCTGAGGATTACTTGATGATCTGAAGTGAGCATGGCAACCATCTCGAATTTCGTCATTGGGGATGGTTGCTTTTAGCAGATTATGCGCCGGAACTATTGTGCTCTTAAAACTCTAAAGTCGAGGCCCAGAAGATATTGACCATCATTCAATAACTTTTCACTGGCAAATTTTAAGTTATTAAGATCATTAACCGTTACCATTTTAATAATATTTTTATTGCTTCGGATTCTTTCGCTTGCATACATCAGAGCGAATGGTTGCTGTGCAAGAGCTGCCATTACCACCTCATTATCATCCTGAAGCTCCGGGCTGGCATATTTCAACTGGGAGCCATTTTGAGTGACGGCGGCCATGACGACATCTTTATCATTCTTTAGTTCTTCACCAACATATTGCAGATCTTTTGGACGTACTTTAATAATTGGTAATACAATATCTTTATCATTTCTCACCGACTGGCTGGTATCACGTAGCCCGAGTTTCAGATTCAGCAGTACACTCTTGATTTTCTCCTTATTATCCGGAAGCGGCTGACAGGGTGGAACATAAAAATCCAGGCGGTAACTTAAGGATGGTTTGATAACAAAGTATCGATCTTTCAAGTCATCATACACATGCTCAACCAATGGAGTAGCGTTTGTTGGATTAAACAATAAAAGATGATGTAAAAGTTGTCGGCGGATGTCCTCATCGAGCTCATCACTCATTAACATTTCCCGAAGGTTGTCCCCCGGTGCTTTCAGGCACACTGCTAACAGTTGAGTATGAATAATAAACTGTTCGTGGTTACTTAATAACTGATCGTAACTGAGATTACTGTTCAAACTGTAATTACGAATTGTTAATTCGAAAAGGCAATTTCGAAAGGCGAATCTATTGGCTTCTGCCTTAATATTGCTATTAAGGCGTTGTGCAAGCAAGTTAAAGTTCCACTGATCTCCTTCAAAAGTGGCTACATCTTCCAATTGTAGATCCACATCTTTAAGATAGTTTAACACGGATATCAGTTTTTCAAAGGCATCTTGCATGGCCTGCCTTGATGACATGTGTGGGCATTCGACGATGACTTCTCCCGCTACGGCATTGCAATACAGCTTCATGCTATCTGCATTTTTATCCAGTTCTATCGCTTTCAGTAACTGCACCAGAAACCACATACGCTTTAACTTTTCGGGTTTATCACTGCCATCAGGTTCCATAAAATAGTCAGAAAATTTCAGCCGTAAGGTTCGTCCTTTCCCTCCCTCGGCGTGTTCAAGTAGCTCGATAATGCTCGTATGATTTCCTAACTCCAGGTTAACAATCAAAGCATCCACCATACTGACGACAGTCACTGGACGCCGGAATTTTTCGATGGATGCTTTGCTAAACGGACTCAATAACAGCGCCTCTTCACCGGGAGGCGTGAAATCAAGATAGGTGATGTTTTCTTTTGCCGATACCGTGCCCTGACCAGAAGCCAGAGTGACTGGTCCGAGCGCCTTTATGAAGCGCTTATGCAGGGCAAAAATCAGGTCATGGACACTATGGACCTGCTCTGCCCTCCGGGGATTGAGTTCCTGAAGACAGGATTGTAACTGATGACAGTCTGCCACCCACTGGCGAAACGTTTCCGGGGATACCGGCCGTTCTTCATCGGCCCGCAGGGGCAGGGTGATACGCTCTAACCCTGATCCGATGGTCTGTTTCAGCGTCTCAAACCGGGTCATCAGTTGCGGTAATTCATCTCGCAATGGCTGGAGCTGGGGTGAATGGCGGTTACCAGCGAGCTGCAGGAATGCCCGGTAACCATCCAACAGGGCTTCAGCCCCCTGAATCAGTTGTTTTGTACGGGTCTGAGTTGCAGCCAGCAGCTCTGACCGTTGTGCCGACATGCTCAGTTTTATCGGGTCTGCCAGACAATCCAGCCCGCCGCCGGGAGCGAAAAATGCCAGCAAGCGAGCATTTTGGTCGGTAAGCCATTGAAAAGCGATAAACACCTGAAGGAATGTGCCTTCAGGGGGGAACAAATCATCACGTGACGCTAAAGCTTCCGCTAACGGCACATCAGAAAATGCCGGGGATGAGCTTCTGTGACTGGCCAGTTTTCCGGTCAGGTCACCGGCAACCACAAAGGCACCAGGCGAACCGTTAAAACGGGCGCAGGCCAGCGTCGCCTGTTGACCATCCTGAGCAGCCACGGCCGGGTACTGGTCACCGGCCAGCAGACAGGGTTTTTCTGCCTGTCTCAGGGTGATCGCCACATGGTCATTGGTTCCACCTGCAGCAAAAACAAAACCCGCTGCCCGCTCCAGGCACTCAGGCTCAAGCATCCACTCTTCACCATGTCGGGCCACGACAATGGCTCCCTCCGGCAGGGTGTCTGCTGCCCGGTTTTTGGCCACCCAGAGTGGTCCGGTGCAGTAGCCTTCGCTGGCGCCCTCGCCACTGGCCAGGGTTTCTTCGGGTTCGGGTATTGAGAGGGCAAAATCCATTCCGCCGGAGAGTCGGGTAACAGGGCGCACCTGCAACAAAAACAGGCGTCCCCCATGATCGATGGCAAACTCCACATCCACCGGACAAAGCAGTAGATCTTCCAGCTTTGTCACCGCTTCCCTGAGTTCCGACACCAGGCCATCGCTGAGCTGCTGGCTACTTCCGTCTGATTGGGTATCAGCATCCTGAATCTCTGTTTCCGAATAGCCGTTGTTATCAGTGTTCTTTTGTAGAACGAAGTGACTTGAGATCGTCCCGGGAAAGTACTGCGCGTTGTCAACCCCTGCTTTACGGCCAATGTCGATACGGTGGGGAATGGTACCGGACTGTCCGGCCACTGCGCCTCTGGGCTGACCGGGTGTGTACTCAACCCGGACGGTATTATCCTGCAGTGATTGATAGCTCATGACCACCCCGCCATAGTGGCAGTCAATGCAGTGCTGGATGATCAGTGCCATGGGTTGTGGTCCACCCTCCGGGCAGACTTCAGGCCGGTAACCGGAGGCCATCACCTTCAGGCAGGTCCGCAACACATCATCTTCGCCCTGAACTTCAGAGCGGTATTTGCCTGCCTGGGCATCGCCGTAGTTATCTTCGTTGATGCCAGAGCTGCGAACAATCACTGGCTGTGATGGGGACAGTTCGTTCAGCTGACGGCGCAGATCCCTGATGTGTCGGGCCGCTTCAGAATCTTTAACTTGTTGGTAAAAGTCATCGCTGGCGATAAATGTCGACAGGCCCGCCAGCCAGTTATCCCTTTTGGCCTGGTCTGAGGGTGGCAAGGCATTGAGGCGGTCCCTGATGTTTGCCAGACTGGTTTGTCCCGCTTCATCGAGCATCCCGGGAAGGATCCCGGAGAGATAGGGTGCTAAACGACCCATATCCAGAGGGTGTTGTTCCAGCGCATTCATCACCTGAGCGGTAACACATTTGAACGGCGGGATCGGCAGGCCTGCTTCCTCCATGCTACGTAAGAACATCCCCTTGCCACCCAGCTGTTCCCGATTGGGGAGCGCGTAGTCATCAGCCCGGTCTAGCGGGGCTGAAACAGGTAGGCAGAAGCGCTTGGTTAATGACGTTATGTCGCTCCTACGGGTATCAGTTTGACTGACATAACGTTTGAATGGACTCGTGGTCTCGGTATTCTGTTTTGAATGAGTTGATGGGGTTTGATGAGTCGAACTATGAGCTTTATCAGGTGACATTATGATATCCCTCTAACGCAAATATTCATCCATGACTGGAGGTTAAAGTCTGAGTTTTTATCGAACTTTCAGTAAGCTGTAAATTGATTGTATAAACAGTTAACCATCTGTTTTTACATAGATCACTGACTGATTAGTCAGTAAATATGACACCTTGTTTCCATAATAGAGTGTCGTACCTTTATACAGGAAAGCCGTTATATCCTGACTGTATTTCTACACAGGATTTCAGGGTTAATGAGTGATTAATCCATCAGCATATAAAAAATACAATCGTCTAAATATGAATAAAATACTCATGACCAAGTTATGATGGATTCCAAAGCCCAAAAAAAGTGAGCTCCAGCGATTTCAACGGTCACAACCAATAATGAGACCAGGTAGGTATTCACGAGCTTCAGGGTTTATCTGGATTGCTGATCTGATAAAGGTCTTATCCTGTCTAAGCTCTTCACCAGCAAAATTGGCAGCGCGAGGATTATCTTTAATTAAGCCCAGCAAATATTGACCATCATTCAATAACTTTTCACTGGCATATCTTAAGTTAGCAATATTATTAACAGTGGCCATTTTAATAATGTTTTTATTGCTTCGGATTCTTTCACTTGCACACCCCAGAGCCATTGGTTCCTGTGCGAGAGCTGCCATTACCACCTCATCATCATCCTGAAGTTCCGGGCTGGCATATTCCAGTTGAAAGCCTTTTTGGGTGACTGCAGCCATCACGATAGCTTTATCACTCTTCGGTTCTTCACTGACATATTTCAGGTCATTTGGATGTAATGTAATTGCTGGCAATACAACGTCTTTATCATTTCGAACCGCTTGGCTGGCATATTTCAGCCCATGCTTCTGCAGGACATTCTTGATCTGTTCTTTATTTGCCGGGAGTGTCTGATTCGGCTGAATATAAAACTCCGGGTTGTAACTGTAGGATGGCTTGATAACAAAGTATTGATTTCGCCACTGACTGTACACCTGCTCAATCATGGTGGAAGCGATTCCGGGACTGAAAAAGAAAAGATGATGTAAGAGTTCCTTGCGGGCGTTCTTACTGATCTCATCACTCACTAATATTTTCTGAAGAGTGTGCTCCGATTTTGCTAACTGTCGAGTATGATCGATAAACTGTTGGTGGTGGTTGCTTAATAACAGGTAGTAACGGTAAGTTGAGGCGAAATAGACATAAGCGATTGAGAAAAGGCAGTGGCGAAAGGCAAATCTAACGGCTTCTGCCGAAAAATCGCTATTAAGGCGTTGTGCAAGCAGGTCAAAGTTCCACTGGTTCCCTTCACAAAGTGGGGTGTTCTCCAAGCGAAGATCCAGTCCGGTCAAATCGTTTAACACGGGTATCAGTTTTTCAAAGGCATCCTGCATAGTTTGCCTTGTTGTCATATGGGAGCATTCGACGATCATTTCTCCCGCTACGGCGTTGCAACCGAGCTTCATACTATCAGCATTTTTATCCAGTTCAATCGCTTTCAGTAACTGTGCCAGAAACCACATGCGCTTTAATTTTCCGGGTCGATCACTGCCATCAGGTTTATGAAATTTGTCAGAAAATTTCATCCGCAAGGTGCGTCCTTTGCCTCCCTCGGCCTGTTCAAGTAGCTCGATAATGCTCGTATGATTTCCTAACTCCAGGTTAACAATCAAAGCATCCACCATACTGACGACAGTCACTGGACACTGTAATTTTTCGATGGCTGTTTTGCCGGACGGACTCAATAACAGCGCCTCTTCACCGGGAGGCGTGAAATCAAGATAGGTGATGTATTCTTTTGCCGATACCGTGCCCTGACCAGAAGCCAGAGTGACCGGTCCCAGCGCCTTTATGAAGCGCTGATGCAGGGCAAAAATCAGCTCATGGACACTCCTGACCTGCTCAGCCTCCTTGGGATCGAGAGCCTGAAGACAGGATTGTAACTGATGGCAGGCCACCAGCCACTGGCAAAACGTTCCCGGAGATATCGGCAGTTCTTCACCGCCCTGCAGGGGCTGGGTGATACGCTCTAGCCCTGATCTGATGGTTTGTTTCAGCGTCTCAAACCGGGTCATCAGTTGCGGTAATTCATCCCGTAATGGCTGGAGCCGGGATGAGTGGCGGTCACCAGCGAGCAGCAGGAATGCCCGGTAACTATCCAGCAGCACTTCAGCCCCTTGAATCAGTTGTTTTGTACGGGCCTGAGTCGCAGCCAGCATTTCTGAGCGTTGTGCCGACATGCTCAGTTTTATCGGGTTTGCCAAGCATTCCAACACGCCGCCGGGAGCGAAAAATGCCAGCAAGCGAGCATTTTGGTCGGTAAGCCAGTGGAAAGCGGTAGCCACCTGACTTAATGTGCCTTCAGGGGGGAACAAATCATCACGTGACGCCACAGCTTCCACTAACGGCATATCAGAAAAGGCAGCGGATGAGGTTCTGTGACTTGCCAGTTCTCCGGTCAGGTCACCGGCAACCACAAAGGCACCGGGCGAACCGTTAAAACGGGCGCAGGCCAGCGTCGCCTGTTGACCATCCTGGGCAGCCACGGCCGGATACTGGTCACCGGCCAGCAGACAGGGTTTTTCCGCCTGTCTCAGGGTGATCGCCACATGGTCATTGGTTCCGCCTGCGGCAAAAATAAAACCTGCTGCCCGCTCCAGGCACTCAGGCTCAAGCATCCACTCTTCACCGTGTCGGGCCACGACAATGGCTCCCTCCGGCAGGGTGTCTGCTGCCCGGTTTTTGGCTACCCAGAGTGGTCCGGTGCAGTAGCCTTCGCTGGCGCCCTCGCCACTGGCCAGGGTCTCTTCGGGTTTGGGTATGGAAAGGGCAAAATCCATGCCGCCGGAGAGTCGGGTAACAGGGCGAACCTGCAACAAAAACAGGCGGCCCTCATGATCGATGGCGAACTCCACATCCACCGGACAAAGCAATAGATCTTCCAGCTTTGTCACCGCTTCCCTGAGTTCTGACACCAGGCCATTGCTGAGCCGCTGGCTACCTCCGTCTGATTGGGTATCAGCGTCCTGAATCTCTGTTTCCGAATAGCCGTTATTATCGGTGTTCTTTTGCAGAACGAAGAGACTTGAGACCGTCCCGGGAAAGTACTGCGGGTTGTCAGCCCCTGCCTGGCGATCAATGTCGATGCGGTGAGGAATGGTACCGGACTGTCCGGCTACTGCACCTCTGGGCTGACCGGGTGTGTACTCAACCCGAACGGTATCATCCTGCAGTGACTGATAGCTCATGACCACCCCGCCATAGTGGCAGTCAATGCAGTGTTGGATAATCAGTGCCATGGGTTGTGGTTCACCCCCGGGGCAGACTTCAGGCCGGTAACCGGAGGCCATCACCTTCAGGCAGGTCCGCAACACATCATCTTCGCCCTGAACTTCAGATCGGTATTTGCCCGCCTGGGCATCGCCGTAGTTATCTTCATTGACGCCAGAACTGCGGACAATCACCGGCTGTGATGGGGACAGTTCGTCCAGCTGGCGGCGCAGATCCCTGATGTGTCGGGCCGCTTCAGAATCCTTAACTTGTTGGTAAAAGTCATCACTGGCGATAAATGTCGACAGTCCCGCCAGCCAGTTATCCCTTTTGGCCTGGGCTGAGGGTGGCAAGGCATTGAGGTGTGTCCTGATGTTTGCCAGACTGGTTTGTCCCGCTTCATCGACCATCCCGGGAGCAATCCCGGAGAGATAGGGAGCTACACGACCCATATCCAGAGGGTGTTGTTCCAGCGCATTCATCACCTGAGCGGTAACACATTTAAACGACGGGATCGGCAGGCCTGCTTCCTCCATGCGCCGCAAGAACATCCCCTTGCCACCCAGCTGTTCCCGATTGGGGAGCGCGTAGTCATCAGCCCGGTTTAGCGGGGCTGAAACAGGTAGGCAGAAGCGCTTGGTTAATGACGTTATGTCGCTCCTGCGGGCATCAGTTTGACTGGGATAACGTTTGGGCGGACTCGTGGTCTCGGTATTCTGTTTTGAATGAGTTGATGGGGTTTGATGAGTCGAACCATGAGCTTTATCAGGTGACATTATGATATCCCTCTAACGCAAATATTCATCCATGACTGGAGGTTAAAGTCTGAGTTTTTATCGAACTTTCAGTAAGCTGTAAATTGATTGTATAAACAGTTAATCATCTGTTTTTACATAGATCACTGACTGATTAGTCAGTAAATATGACACCTTGTTCCCATAATAGAGTGTCGTACTTTTATACAGCAAAGCCGTTGTATCCTGACTGTATTTCTACACAGGATTTCAGGGTTAATGAGTGATTAATCCATCAGCAAATAAAAAATGCAATCGTCTAAATATGAATAAAAAACTCATGAGTAAGTTATGATGGATTCCAAAGCCTAAAAAAAAATGAACTCCAGCGATTCCGACGGTCACAACCGATAATGAGACTAGGTAGGTATTCACGAGCTTCAGGGTTTATCTGGATTGCTAAGCTGATAAAGGTCTTGTCCTGTCTAAGCTCATTACCAGCACAACTGGCAGCGCGAGGATTATCTTTAATTAAGCCCAGCAAATATTGACCATCATTCAACAACTTTTTACTAGCATAACTTAAGTTAGCAATATCATTAACAGTGACCATTTTAATAATGTTTTTATTGCTTCGGATTCTTTCACTTGCACATCCCAGAGCCATTGGTTCCTGTATGAGAGCTGCCATTACCACCTCATCATCATCCTGCAGTTCCGGGCTGGCATATTCCAACTGAAGGCCTTTTTGAGTGACTGCAGCCATCACGATAGCTTTATCACTCTTCAGTTCTTCACTGACATATTTCAGGTCATTTGGATGTAATGTAATTGCTGGCAACACAACGTCTTTATCATTTCGAACCGCCTGGCTGGCATATTTCAGCCCATGCTTCTGCAGGACATTCTTGATCTGTTCTTTATTTGCCGGGAGTGTCTGATCCGGCTGAATATAAAACTCCGGGTTGTAACTGTAGGATGGCTTGATAACAAAGTATTGATTTCGCCACTGACTGTACACCTGCTCAATCATGGTGGAAGCGATTCCGGGGTTGAAAAAGAAAAGATGATGTAAGAGTTCCTTGCGGGCGTTCTCACTGATCTCATCACTCACTAATATTTTCTGAAGAGTGTGCTCCGATTTTGCTAACTGTCGAGTATGATCGATAAACTGCTGGTGGTGGTTGCTTAATAACCGGTAGTAACGGAAAGTTAAGGTGAAATGGAAGTAAGCAATTGAGAAAAGGCATTGTCGAAAGGCGAATCTAACGGCTTCTGCCGAAAAATCGCTATTAAGACGTTGTGCAAGCAGGTCAAAGTTCCACTGGTTCCCTTCACAAAGTTGGGTGGCTAAGTTACCGTTAATGGTTGGAAGCACCAATGTTCAGTAATTCTGCTGATCAACCGGCCAACAGTTAATTTTTTTGCTGCCGTCAGTTCTCGCCTCCAGGCCAGATAATGGGGAAGGTAACGAGTTGCAACCCCTTGGAATACGCCGCCAATCCAGCGTTTTAAATGACTGTGATAAGAATTTACAGTCTGGATGTGGTAGATGCCTTCAACAACATGTTGACCTGCTGATGTCACCAGCTCCTTGAAGACAAATCCAAGCTTGTCAGCAAGTTTTTCGTGAGCGAGGTGTGCATCCGCACAGACCGTGGCCTGTATCGATATGCGGCCATTTAAATGCCTGCACAATTCATTAGCACTTTCGTTTTCTAATACACCGTCAACGGTATTTCGATTACGGTCCCGAGCCACCATTACCGGGACTTTTCGGGCTTTGTTGGGATCATTACCCCGCTTTCGGGTTGGCCGTGGAAGGCCTTCTCTTTGCCCTTTGAAGGATTCACGGAAAAATGTTTCATCAAGCTCAGTAATGCCACAAAGCTCTTCTGCTTGATCATTATTAATCACTTCAAGAAAGCGGTGACGCCAGCGGAACGCAGTTTTCAAGTCAATGGCATTCTCAGCAGCAGCTGGTCGCAAGACCATAGAGTGAGTCATACCTGCGAGGTACTTGTTCCATTTTTCAGGGTGCCTGAGCCTTGCCAAAGGCGTTCCACTAAAGGCGTTAAACGTTGAGTCGCAAGTCTTGCAGTGGTAGCGCTGTCGGCCATTTCGTATGCCCCAGCGACCAACGCTATGGCTTTTGCATTTGGGGCACCTGGGGTTTTCGGCAAATTGGGCAAGTATGCTCTTTTCTACGTCAGGTGTTGCATTATCGTTATTGGGTATAGATTCACTGTAAACAGGTTCAGAGTCAGTGGTTTCTACTACCTCGGTAACCTCTATTTGAGTACTAAGGAGCGAGTTGTTAAGAATGTCTCGCTGTTCACTGGTTAATGTTGAAATGGAATCAATAAAATTCTGGAAGAGTTCAGATTGCATATCACTCCCCTACAACGTAGATTTTATGGGAGTTTAGCTGATTCAACCATTAACGGTAACTTAGCCAAGTTGGGTGTTCTCCAGGTGAAGATTCAGTCCGGGCAAATCGTTTAACACGGGTATCAGTTTTTCAAAGGCATCCTGCATAGCTTGCCTTGTTGTCATGTGGGAGCATTCGACGATCATTTCTCCCGCTACGGCGTTGCAACCGAGCTTCATGTTATCAGCATTTTTATCCAGTTCAATCGCTTTCAGTAACTGCGCCAGAAACCACATGCGCTTTAAATTTCCGGGTCGATCACTGCCATCAGGTTTATGAAATTTATCAGAAAATTTCATCCGCAAGGTGCGTCCTTTGCCTCCCTCGGCCTGTTCAAGTAGCTCGATAATGCTCGTATGATTTCCTAACTCCAGGTTAACAATCAAAGCATCCACCATACTGACGACAGTCACTGGACACCGTAATTTTTCGATGGCTACTTTGCCGGACGGACTCAATAACAGCGCCTCTTCACCGGGAGGTGTGAAATCAAGATAAGTGATGTAATCTTTTGCCGATACCGTGCCCTGACCAGAAGCCAGAGTGACCGGTCCGAGCGCCCTTATGAAGCGCTGATGCAGGGCAAAAATCAACTCATGGACACTCCTGACCTGCTCAGGCTCCGTGGGATCGAGAGCCTGAAGACAGGATTGTAACTGATGGCAGGCCGCCAGCCACTGGCAAAACGTTCCCGGGGATACCGGCAGTTTTTCACCGCCCTGCAGGGGCTGGGTGATACGCTCTAGCCCTGATCTGATGGTTTGTTTCAGCGTCTCAAACCGGGTCATCAGTTGCGGTAATTCATCCCGTAATGGCTGGAGCTGGGATGAGTGGCGGTCACCAGCGAGCAGCAGGAATGCCCGGTAACTATCCAGCAGCGCTTCAGCCCCCTGAATCAGTTGTTTTGTACGGGCCTGAGTCGCAGCCAGCAGCTCTGACCGTTGTGCCGACATGCTCAGTTTTATCGGGTTTGCCAAGCATTCCAGCCCGCCGCCGGGAGCGAAAAATGCCAGCAAGCGAGCATTTTGGTCGGTAAGCCAGTGGAAAGCGGTAGCCACCTGACTTAATGTGCCTTCAGGGGGGAACAAATCATCACGTGACGCCACAGTTTCCACTACCGGCATATCAGAAAAGGCAGCGGATGAGGTTCTGTGACTTGCCAGTTCTTCGGTCAGGTCACCGGCAACCACAAAGGCACCGGGTGAACCGTTAAAACGGACGCAGGCCAGCGTCGCTTGTTGACCATCCTGAGCAGCCACGGTCGGATACTGGTCACCGGCCAGCAGACAGGGTTTTTCTGCCTGTCTCAGGGTGATCGCCACATGGTCATTGGTTCCACCTGCAGCAAAAACAAAACCTGCTGCCCGCTCCAGGCACTCAGGCTCAAGCATCCACTCTTCACCATGTCGGGCCACGACAATGGCTCCCTCCGGAAGGGTGTCTGCTGCCCGGTTTTTGGCCACCCAGAGTGGTCCGGTGCAGTGTCCTTCGCTGGCGCCCTCGCCACTGGCCAGGGTCTCTTCGGGTTTGGGTATGGAGAGGGCAAAATCCATGCCGCCGGAGAGTCGGGTAACAGGGCGCACCTGCAACAAAAACAGGCGTCCCTCATGATCGATGGCGAACTCCACATCCACCGGACAAAGCAATAGATCTTCCAGCTTTGTCACCGCTTCCCTGAGTTCTGACACCAGGCCATTGCTGAGCCGCTGGCCACCTCCGTCTGATTGGGTAGCAGCGTCCTGAATCTCTGTTTCCGAATAGCCGTTATTATCGGTGTTCTTTTGCAGAACGAAGAGACTAGAGACCGTCCCGGGAAAGTACTGCAGGTTGTCAGCCCCTGCCTGGCGATCAATGTCGATGCGGTGAGGAATGGTACCGGACTGTCCGGCCACTGAACCTCTGGGCTGACCGGGTGTGTACTCAACCCGGACGGTATCATCCTGCAGTGATTGATAGCTCATGACCACCCCGCCATAGTGGCAGTCAATGCAGTGTTGGATGATCAGTGCCATGGGTTGTGGTCCACCCTCCGGGCAGACTTCAGGCCGGTAACCAGAGGCCATCACCTTCAGGCAGGTCCGCAACACATCATCTTCGCCCTGAACTTCAGAGCGGTATTTGCCAGCCTGGGCATCGCCGTAGTTATCTTCATTGACGCCAGAACTGCGCACAATCACCGGCTGTGATGGGGACAGTTCTTCCAGTTGACGGCGCAGATCCCTGATGTGTCGGGCCGCTTCAGAATCTTTAACCTGTTGGTAAAAGTCATCGCTGGCGATAAATGTCGACAAGCCTTTCAGCCACTTGTCTCTTATGGCATGGTCTAAAGGTTGCAATGCATTAAGGTTAAGGTGTTCCTTAATCCTAGTCAGGCTGGTTTTTGATCCCGGTTTATCGACAATCCCGTAGGCAATTCCGGAGAGATGGGGAGCTAAACGACCACTATCCAGGGGGTGTTGTTCCAGCGCATTCATCATTTGAGCGGTAATACATTTGAACGATGGGACCTGCAGGTCTGCTTCCTCCATGCGCCGCAAAAACATCCCTTTGCCACCCAGTTGTCCCCGGTTAGGGGGAGAATAGTCAGCAGACTGATTTAGCGGACCTGCAACGGATATATGGCAGAGGCGCTTGGCTAATGGTGTTACGTCGCATCCAATGGTATCAATATGACTGGAATACCGCTTGGATGGTCTGCTGGCTCGGGTATTCAAACATGGTTGAGTTGGGAGCGTTTGATAATCCGATCTATCAATTTGAGACGGTGACACAAGATATTCCTCTAATGCAGATGTTCGTCCATGATTTAATGGATGTGCCTGGATTTTTTCACGAACTTATAATAGATATTATTCAAGCGGTCTTGGACAAAATGTTTTAATGAAGTTCACCAGCCACTTTGAATAAGCAATCAAAATTGCAATCAATTACGAATTGCAGAATATTTTTATCGTTTCAGATTCACCCACTCGCATATTGCAAGGGCTAATGGATTCTGTGCGAGATCGGCTGTTACAATCTCATCATTACCCTGAATTGGATAGCCCACTGGCTAAAAAAATCACATTCATGCACGCATTTTGACAATGATGTTTTTATAAAGTTCACCAGTGGCTCTAAAGAATGGAGTTTATTAATCAGCTATTTTTGCGTGGTAATGGTTTTTGAGAAATAGATCAGTTATCAGCATCCGCACTTTCAGCAAAAATAGAGGTTGATTCAAGCTCATTATTTTTCCTGATTACCACTGATCGTACGTCATGACACAGGGAAAGATAATTTAAGAATATACGTGCAGCTTTTCATTCTTTATGTCTATAACCCGGTAAAGAAATAATAGAACCTCTCCAGTATTACCGGTGGAGCAGGCATCATGACGGCTTGTTCTCCAGATTATCAACTAAATTCGGTTTCATAACCGCTCCGAACAAGCAAAGACCCACATCATCATTCGAAATAATGATATTAATACGTCAACTGACTTTCAATTATCGGTTGATGGCTAACCCGGTTTCCACTGGACGTCTGGCAGTTTGAGAAGTCGATCCGGCATCGGTGCTGTATTGACTGCAGCCCGACCTAGCCTTGAGATCATTGAAGGCAGGCTCTTTTCGTATTGCAGACTGCTGATTTCATAAATCAGGCTGGAATCCTCCTGTGGCAGGGCTTGGCAATATTTAGCCAGCAGTTTCCTGAAGGCATTGTATATCAAGGCCTTTGGCCAATTTTCATTGCAGAGCAGTCTGTAACCCGAAAA
The DNA here is from genome assembly GCF_023716865.1 of Endozoicomonas sp. SCSIO W0465. Classification (NCBI taxonomy): domain Bacteria; kingdom Pseudomonadati; phylum Pseudomonadota; class Gammaproteobacteria; order Oceanospirillales; family Endozoicomonadaceae; genus Endozoicomonas; species Endozoicomonas sp. SCSIO W0465. The sequence continues at coordinate 1,270,011 of NZ_CP092417.1, read as the reverse complement.
GAGCCTGAAGGCATATCAAAACGCCGGTTAAACCGATAGTTGAACTCTGATAGATAACGGCCCAGATGCTTGGGGTCGAGCTTATGGTAAGTACCGGTAATCGCTGTTTTCACGTTTCCCAGCATGGTATTTACCCAGGTGAACAACTCATTCTCCATGGATGCATGCCCACCACCGGTAATGATGGCTGTGTGCTGGCATCCGGCATCTTCAATACCCCGGAAACAGGACAAGCCATCGCTGACGGCCCGGACACCCTTTTTCAGGGCATGTTCTGCCCACTCCTGAATGGTTTTTCGCCGGAAGTTATCAACGGCATTGAACTTCATGTAGATAGGGTGGTTATCAGCATCTGTCTGAACTGCGGCCACGAAGGGGGCTTTGTTCTCTGAGCCTCTGCCCCGGCGGCCTCCGTGGCGCTCTCCGCCCCAATAGGCGTCATCAATCTGAACAAAACCACTCAACTGCCAGCTGTTATCTCTTTCCATCATGACCTGCATGAGTTTGTGTTTCATGCGCAATGCGGCATTGTAGGAAATGCCAAGTTGTCGATGAAGCGTCAGGCAAGAAATCCCCGCTTTATTCTGGGTGACGAGATAGATACCCAGAAACCAGGTAGCTAGAGGCAGCTTTGTTGAGTCAAAGATAGTGTTACTGGTAAGCGAGGTTTGGCAACGGCAGCAATTGCACTGGAATTCAGCTTTCCGGTGAAGCTTGCAGAAACTGCGGGAGCCACACTTCGGGCATTGGAAGCCATCTGGCCAGCGCCAAGAGGACAGCGCGTTCTCACACTGCTCTTCACTGCCGTAATTAGCCAGAAATTGCATAATGCCAAGGCCTTTTTGGAACTGAATGGTGTTTTTACACATCAGTTTTACCTCCAAAACACATGACTATCGACGTTTATTATAGCAGCTGGCTCACGACGTAGGGTCGGTGGTAATCAGGACAGATTTTATTACTATCAGTACTTATAAATTTCCACTTGATGATAGATCTCCTGAGGAAATTCAAAAAGATAGTCCTGCAACTTTCGGAGATTATGAAGTTCGCGGCATGGTTGCTTATATTACATGTATGGATGACACTAAGTTCCGTTGGAATTATAAAGGAGCCCACATAACAGCTCGTGATGCACTAGATCAAGCTGAACAGCTATCGGATGATGAAATCAAGGGTGTTACTCATACAATGCGCCACGGGATTGAACTTTGGAAACATTATCATTCCAAAAATTATATTCAACCCGTATATGACAGCGATGATGAACAAGCCAATAGTCAAATAAAACAGGAATTCGATCTTTTCATGGAGCGTGTTTCTAAAGATATTGACAAAATTAATATGTTAAAGGAAAAAAATAAAACTATGGCAATGAGCAAAAATTCAGCCGCATCATCAAAGAGAAACGTAACTGTTCGAAAACGACGGGCAAATTCTACAGACGCTCCTCTGCAGCCCAGTAAAATCGCCAAAGAAACATCAGAAACTGAGGTTGTTCCAGTCAAAAATTTGCAGTTACTGAGAAACAGTAAAGGCATCTAAAGTCTAATGGTACGAAAACGTACCCCGGGATGACTAAGTTGATACACCTGATTCACGCTAAAACAACAGGTGCCAGAGACCTGTCGTGAAGGCGTATCGACGTTACGTCCCACCACAACACTGATAACAGGCGACATAACAATGATTGGAATTGTGATGTTTTTCGTGATGCTGTTGATGCTGCTTGTCGGTTTCCCGGCTTCCTTTGCATTTACTGGGAACGAGAATACGAACAGATGCCTCAGAAGTTATCCCCTCTTTTCTTTATTAGCCCGTGACGGACGAACCACCGGATCAATTAACTCCGAAGCCCACGCTTCCATTTGCTTTTTATGCTGAGCAAACTGCACTTTAATTTTTCTGCACCAGATTGTGCTTTTCACCAGGGTCCTGTTTCAGGTCGTACAGATGATCACCGTATTTCCTGTATCCAGAGAGCTGACCGGATGATGGTAATCGACACCTACAGGAATTACCCCCGGCCAACTGCTGACTCTTGATCACATCTCTCCAGCGCTGAACTGCCGGGCTATCTGCCAGGTTTTTACCCGATCCTGCAATTTCGCCCAGCCTTCCCATACCACTAACCAGCCGGGCTGCCCTGTATGCTTTGAATCACCCCAACCACCAAGCCGAGCAATCGTTTGAAGCAGCCAAGTGACTGTTGGCGGCTTATCGGGCAACGCTTTTTTTTCATAGGTTAGCCAGAGAACCTGCCATTCATCATCACTGACCACCTCATTCGCGAGTGTTTTTTCACTCCAAAGCTTTCTGTCTTTGTGCTGCCTGTCATTCGGTAACATTAATGCTTCACGGATTTGCATTAGTCTGACAGCGACAAACATTAATATGACCGCAAGTCGTTCAATGTTATCCGGAGATTGCAGACGAAGCCTTTCTACTCCTGCTCCCGATTTCCAAGCCTTATGGAACTCTTCTATTCGCCATCGGAGCTCGTAAAATCGAATGATAGAGCGACAGTCTTCGAATGTTTCAATATCTTCAGTTGTCAATAGTACCCAGTGCAAACGGTCTTCGGAGTCATTGCCAATCTCTTCAGCCGACACAATATTCATAGTTACCGGTTCCGGCCTGCCGCCTGGCCTTTGCGGCGCCTGTATTGTCATCTTGTAACTGTTCAGCACCCCCACATAAATCTGGAATTTTCTGATTTTTATACCATCCTCTTAAGCACCATTTTTCCACAATATTCGCCAGCATGATTCCAGAACTACCCGCAACTATGTCGGCTGAGATTCTCTTGAAAGAGAATGCAGAGCTGCGGATGAGAGTTGCCTGTCTGGAAGAGCGATGTCGAGAATTGGAAGAAAAGGTTGGCAAGAACAGTCAAAACAGCAGCAAGCCGCCATCGTCTGATGGTTATCAAAAACCTTGTAAAAACAGTAATTCTCCAGATCATTCTGACGACCTTTCCGCAGATAAAGGTACCGATCCATCGGATGAAAAACCCAATCCTAAAAGTCTGAGACAGTCTTCTGGTAATAAAGCCGGTGGAAAGAAAGGGCATCAGGGCACTTGTCTTAAACAGGTCGATATCCCTGACTATATTGAGTACCTTCCGGTTAAAGAATGCAATAAATGTCAGGCGTCTCTTCTTGATAGTGAGCCGGTCAAATATATTGAACGACAGGTGTTTGAACCAGGGAGACCGGGTGAATTTGAAGTAACGGCCCATAGAGCTGAAGTAAAAATCTGCACTTGTGGTTGTCGGAATCAGGCTGAATTCCCGGAAGGTGTTACCGCTGCCGCACAATATGGCTCAGCCACACAGGCTATGGCCGTCTATCTTAACCAATACCATTTCCTGCCTTTTAAGCGCGTGTCAGAGTATTTTAATACTCTCTATAAAATGAGTGTAAGTGCAGGCACTGTCGCCAATTTTGTGGCCAGAACCTATGAAAATCTGGCTTCTACTGAAGAGGTTATTCGTGACGCCTTGCGGGAATCGTCTGTTGCCGGAGCCGATGAAACGGGTATGCGGGCCGAGGGCTCTTTGCACTGGCTACACGTTATGCGGGATGAACAATGGACGCTCTACTACTTGTCTGAAAAGCGAGGTCGTGAGGCCATGGACACGATGGGCATACTGCTAACATTTGCAGGCGTTCTGGTTCATGATCATTGGAAATCCTATTTTGCATATGCGGCAACTCACGTACTTTGCAATGCCCATCACCTGAGGGAGCTTTTGGGTGTTGTTGATAGGGACAGCAATCAACTGGCGTTGCGATTGATGAAGCTACTGAGGCTTTCCTGGCATTACTGCAAGGGCTTTAAGACCATAGGTATGCTACAGATGCCAAGTGTTGTCTGTGAACGAATCGAGAAGATTTATGACCGGTTGCTTCAGCGGGCTCTAATGAAAGAAGTCGTCTATATGGAGAAGCAACGAGAGGAGCTTAAGCGCAAGAAAGTCAAGAATACTAAAGCTTACAATCTCTTCAAACGACTCACTGAGTTCAAGGCTGAGACACTGCGCTTCATGTCAGATTTTACCATTCCCTTCGATAACAATGGCAGTGAGCGGGATGTTCGAATGGCCAAGTTAAAGCAGAAAATCTCAGGCTGCTTCAGGAGTGCAGACGGTGGTTCTATGTTTGCACGGATTCGCAGCTATTTGTCGTCTGCCAGAAAACAGGGAATGGACATATATCAATCACTTCATAGAGCTGTTCGGAATTACTGTAATATGCCTTTGCTCAGTGCTGAATAGTTACGTCATCTTCTTTCTTTTGACCTGCAGCGTTGCCTTTCGCTTCTTTCTACCTCCTTTTTGAGGAACCACTATCGTATATTTCCCCAACACTTCAGTCTGAGCTAAGGAATCAAATAATAAGAGTTCGCCATCCACCAGGATTCTGTTTTGTGTAGCTCTTACAACAAACCGCTGTCGGTTATCCAGTTTGTAGTGCATATATTCGTATATATCCGCCTCCCGGTCGCAAACACTGATGATGTCAGGCATTTTACCCCCCATCCTTTGTTCTGTGTTTTCAGAGGCTCTTTGCCACTTAAAGCTTTCCTTTCCCTCGTAAGGTAGCTGACGACGTTGGTTCTTTTTCCCCCGCTGAACGTCCTCTCTAACCCATCGTTCTTGATCAATAAGCCCAATGCTTCGCTCTGTATCCGCATCAACCAAGAAGACAGAGTGGACGTGGAATCCTCTGGTTTTAGAGCCTTCAGGACCTCCAAGATCACCAAGCTCGGATCTGACAGCATGTTTATAACCCAGGGTTGTTGTATCTTCGAGAGCCAGAAGTAGGCGAGACTGTCTCGCTATTTTGGCAGTTGCCTGAAAGCCTGCCTCAGCTATTGCTTCAGGCTTTACGGCCTCATTCTCAATCAGCCGGTAAGCTCCAGTTACCAGTGCGGTATAACCTTCGCATGAAGATGACAAAGAATTACCGGTATGAGCTGAAAGCTCGGCAGCAACTTTGACAAGTCGTTTTGTACGTCGAGTATCGCCCAAATCAGCACATCCAAAAGTTAGTTCTGACCATGGTTTAGGAGAAAGTGGAAGCATGACCTGTTTTATCAGTGAGAAATGATAGAACAAGGTAGCTATTTGTGATCAAGAGACAGGGCCAACTGACAGCAAACGGAACATGAATTCCACCTTCAAAGTACTCACCTTTATTCCCCCTGAGCGGCGCATTGCTCGAGGCATTTTTTTCGTGAACCACCATTATCGGACAGGAAAAAAATAAGGGTGTTGTCGTCAATATCCAGTGCTGCCAGTGTATCCAGCATACGGCCAACGCCATCATCCACTGCTGTTACCATGCCGGCATAGGTGCGACGCTTTTTGTCCCTGATATGTCGGTTTCGCGTCAGATACTCAGGGGTTGCCTGCAATGGCTCATGAGGCGCATTGTAGGCCAGGTAGAGAAAAAACGGGTTATCCTGCTCCCGCTCAATAAAGCTGACCGCCTCATTGGACAGCTCATCGGTCAGGTACTCATCAATTCGGATATCATTTTTTCTGATAATGGCAGGCCCGCCGTGGTATCCGTGGGGTCAATCACCGGGTTACGGCCAAAACCAAAGCGCCCCTGGTAACGCCCGGTCAGTAAACCCGCACGACTCGGGCCACACACTGAAAAGGTGACATAGCCATTGGTGAACCGGGTACCTTTATCGGCGATCCGGTCAATATTCGCTGTCCTGATATCCTGACTGCCATTTGCATATTCTGGTAACTCTTGAACACTCATTCTGGTAACACTTGAACACCCATTCTGGTAACACTTGAACACCTATTCTGGTTTCTTTTGAACACTTTTTGATGATTTCCAGAATCACCGTTCAAGCTTCCAGAAACGCTGTTCAACAGACCATAAACCGGTCTAATACAGCTAACAAATATCTTCTTATGCATTGATTTTCCATAACTTTGGCCGTTCTTATCTGTACCAAGAGAGGGAACCGGCCATGACAGAAAACAGGATTACCATGCGTAAGCTACTAGAAATACTCCGGATGCGGTTTGGCAGCCAACTCAGCTTCCGACAAATTTCCCGCAGTGTACGGGTCAGTGTGGGGACGGTATCCAACTACGTTAAGGCCTTTCAGGAATCGGAATTAAGCTGGCCCCTGGCAGAGGATATATCTGAGCCTGAGCTTATTCAGGCGCTGTTTCCCGATGCCTCGATAGCCAATCGAAAAGGGTTGATTGATCCTGACTGGGCTGAGGTGCATCAGGAACTGAAGCGCAAGGAAGTGACCAAACAACGACTCTGGGAAGAATACTGTCAGGCCCACCCCCTCAATGCCTACAGCTATGCCCAGTACTGTCACCGTTACAATCAGTGGCGTGGTTGTCAAAAGCGATCTATGCGACAGCTGCACAATGCAGGTGAAAAGTTATTTGTTGATTATGCCGGGCCAACCATGCCAATCATCAACCCGGACACCGGCGAAATTGCCCACAATGCCCAGATATTTGTGGCAGTGCTGGGAGCGTCCAACTATACCTACTCTGAAGCGACTCTGTCACAAAAACAGAGGACTGGCTGGGGTCTCATGAACGGGCCTTTGAGTTCTTTGGTGGGGTGCCAGAAATTGTTGTGCCAGACAACCCAAAGTGCGCAGTTATCAAAGCCTGTCGGTACGAGCCGGATCTCAACCCATCATACCAGCACCTGGCTTGTCACTACCAGGTGGCAGTCATTCCGGCACGCCCCTACAAACCCAAAGACAAGGCCAAAGCAGAAGTCGGTGTACAGGTAGTGGAGCGGTGGATACTGGCCAGGCTTCGTCATGAAATGTTCTTTACCCTGGCAGAGCTGAACCTGCGGATACGTGAGCTGTTAATCGAACTGAACCTGAAGCCCTTTAAGCAGTTGCCAGGAACGCGACGTAGTGCGTTTGAACAACTGGATGAACCAGCCCTCAAGCCACTGCCGAAGCAATCTTTTGTGTTCGCTGAGTTTATCAAGGCCCGGGTGAATGTGGATTATCATATTATCTGCAAGGGGCACGCCTACTCGGTTCCCCATCAGCTTGCCAGGCAGGAAGTAGAAGTACAGGCGACTGAGCACTGCGTCACGATCTACGCTAACGGTAAAGTGGTGGCCAGCCACGCTCGCAAGCACACACGTGGATTTACGACGTTAGCAGTTCATATGCCGGAACGACATCGTCACCATCAGGATTGGACGCCTGAGCGTTTACTTAACTGGGCTAACGACATTGGTCAGGAAGTCTATTGTTTTATTCAATCACTGCTGGATAGCAAGGAGCATCCTGAACAAGCCTATCGAGCTTCATTGGGGCTGCTAAACCTGCAGCGGGAATATGGAACTGAACGACTCAACAACGCCTGCGCCCATGCCAGGAACATCGGGGGTTATCGGTTAAAAAATGTCCGATCAATCCTCCAGTCAGGCAAAGACCTGATGCCATTGGAGCCACAGTTAAAACAAACGACAGGTCCCTTGCATGATGATCACGAAAATATTCGTGGCGCTATTTGCTATCAATAACCGGAGGCGAACATGATCAATGAAACACTGGCTCGCCTTAGGTCACTGCGACTGACCGGAATGGCAGATGCCCTCAATCAACAGCTGGACCAGCCGGGCACCTACAGTAGCCTTAGCTTTGAAGAACGACTGTCGTTGCTTACTGAGCAGGAAGAAACAGAGCGAAACAATAAACGTCTGGCTCGGCTGCTCAGAAGCGCCCGGTTTAAACTGGCTGCCCGGATACACGACATTGACTATGAACACCCCAGAGGTCTCAAACAGAACCAGATGGCCAGCCTGTCTGGAGGAGGCTGGCTTGACCGGTACAGGAACCTGTTGATCACCGGACCTTGTGGTTCCGGTAAGAGCTACCTGGCCTGCGCCCTTGGGCACATGGCTTGTCTGAAAGGCTACAGTGTCCGGTACTATCGGATGTCCAGGCTACTGGATGAACTGATCCTTGCCCACGGTGATGGCAGCTACAGCAGGCAGTTGAAACAACTGGCAAAAGTAGACTTGCTGATTCTGGACGACTGGGGCCTGGAACCACTGACGCAGCAACAAAGGAACGATCTGCTGGAAGTCATGGATGACAGGCACGAGCAAGGTTCCACGTTGGTTACCAGTCAATTGCCCACCCGGAAGTGGCATGCCAGCATTGGTGATGAAACTCTGGCCGACGCCATTCTTGACCGGCTTATGCACAATGCCCACCGGATTGAACTCAAAGGCGAATCCATGCGCAAAAAGCTTGGAAAATTGGACGCAGTTGAACACCTGGTCTAAAAATCACACTGGGCAATGTGTAAGGAGTTCAGGGTGTTCAAATGAAACAGAATAGGTGTTCAAGTTAACCAGAATACGCAACGACTGAGCAAGAAGTATTTCCTGTTCAGGTGTTGGGTAGAATCGTTCTGTGTAGGCACGTTTTGTTTTCATGCAGAGAATATTACAGAAACACTAAACGCCTGTAAACACTTAAGGCTTCCGGTTCTGCAAGCCCTCTACGGGCTTGTTGCTTATATCACCGCCCGACTGGGCGATGCTTTACGCAGGTTTTGGTAAAGACCCGAAGAACAAATGGGGAAACCATGAAAAAATCCCCCTCAATAAAGAATGCCAGAGTCTTTTAGCCAAGATAAAAAAAGAACCTAATGAAGACAGGATATTTCCATACAAGTCAAGCTCTGTCTCGTCAAAGTTTTCTGAAATAACTCAATTGCTGGGCATGAAAAAAGTTTCTTTTCATAGTTGTCGTCATGAAGGCATTTCAAGGCTTTTTGAGCAAGGGCACACCATACCGCAAGTCGCTGTTCACAGCGGACATAAGAGCTGGGAAAACCTCAAGCGATACACCCATTTGATGCAAAGAAAAACACCGGATCTCTACAAAATGTGCATGGAGATTGAGGCGGAATTTACTCAAAATATCTTAAACAATTAGCCACATGAGGTATGAAATAGATGAGGGTGAAGAAAAAAGTGCCTCCCCACCATAATAAAACTAGACATTTCGCATGCGCTGAAATTCTGCACAACTTCTTTCGTACTGCTCTTTCAGATACAGAGCCAAGTCAGCAACATTGATCAAATAAGGAGACTTCTGGCTTGATCTAGTCCTCGTAACAGGAATCGGAAAATCCCCAGCTGCAACCATTTGTTTGGCCTTCTTTGGACCTATTCTGAAATACTCTTCACATACATCTTCAAGCGGAACAAAGAGCTTTTTGTACCGTGCTAACATCGCAAATTCTATGTCCATGAATCTCTGTTCCTTCCTTTGCATTTAAGGTTAAGAGGCTGCTACTCATGACAGAGAACATCTCGCAACCAATTTACGCACAGGTTATACCCAGAGATACCCACAGATCAAGATTTTTTTTCGTACAATAAGTAAATTCCCAAAAAAAACACCCGATGGATTTGAAAAAAAATCAAGTTATCCACAGATCAAAAAAACTAAAAAGACTTATAATCATTGCAATTTTCCAGAGCCAAAAATAAGTTATCCACACCTAAAACGGCATGGCCAAACACCTTGATATTTTGACTACTTACTGTAGTTTATCCCCTCTCCGACTCTTAGTCATTACCTCCCATTCGAAATAGATCACAGTGACTCAGTTCCAGATAAGTGTTGGTACTTTTATATTCATAGAACTGGGTGGTAACCCTTATGATGGTCATACACTCACCAGTACAGTGACGCATATTCAAAAAATGACAGATATCAGGCCAAAACGCTACTTTGTAGATAAAGGATACAAGGGGTACAAGGTGCATGAGTACCTGAGTCGCATAAAGGTTTATATTAGCGGAGTTATTTGAAAGGCATGATTGGGAATAAGCCGAATACCCTATTATGTGGATCAGGGCATAACCTACGTCTTATTCTGAAGAAGCTAAGGCTTCTTTTTGCCTGGATTTTATGTCTGCTGTTAACAGCCCGGATTAATGACCAAACGGTACCAGGCTGGGTGGTACTTCAAAAGTGCCTTCTTCAGGTTCGACGGCTATGCGGGGGGGCAATAACAGCCTATATGACAGATGACGCATAAAGAGCTTTTCGAAGATGGTATTTCTTCCAATTTGAGGCTATCGGCCAAATATGCACAGATCTTCTAAAATGAAGAATCATAGAACTGATTCTGCCTTGCCCGCTCAAAGGCCTCATGCATGTCATTGCTGTGAGTTTGAGAATGCTCCTGATCTCCTTCATCAATAGGAGCAAACATCCGCTCAACCTGTCGTTCCATAAAATCAGCAAGCACCATGACTTCAATTCTACGGTTGGCACTGGACTCAGGATGCTCCGGGTCTCGAGGAACCCGGTCTGCCATGCCAAGAACCATGAGAACTTTCTCTTCAAAGAGACCACCAAACAGTAGCGTTTTACGAGCTACCTGTGCCCTGGCAGCAGACAGTTCCCAGTTGCCGTAATTAGAACGTTGAAAACCTGAGCTATCGGTATGGCCACTGATCATCAGGCGATTGTCAATCTTGTTTATAATAGGGGCCAACTCAAGTAATAAGTCCTGAAAAAAAGGGTTTATCCGGGAGCTTCCCCTTTCAAACATGTTGCGCTTGTTATTGTCCAGAATGACAATGCGCAAGCCTTCCTTCAGCTGCTCAAGGTAGATGAAGTCTTCGTACTTGCCTGCGGCATCATCTCCCCCGATCATCCGCTGGAGTTCATCCATAAGGTCTTTAAAGTCCGGATTTTTATTCAGCGTCTCTGCATTACCATCGCCAATGATTTCAGGGCCTTCACGTCCTTTCATGCTGGGACCCGGGTTGGGTATCTCAACCAGTGAATCCTGACCACCAAAGTCAATAGGACTCAGACTGGTTTTATGACGAAAGGCTCCCGGATCTTCAAAATACGCAGCAATGGCTGACTTGGCATCATCATCCGTAGCATTCATGATCCAAAGCAAAAGGAACAGAGCCATCATGGCGATAGCAAAATCAGCCAAGGCCACTTTCCATGACCCACCGTGATGACTCCCCCCCCCTCCACGCTTACGCTTCAATTCACCATGCTCCCAATCATTATCTGGCTATCACCCCTGACTTTCCAGCATACCTTCAAGCTCACTAAAACTAGGACGGCAGTCGTCATAAAGAATTTTCCGTCCGGAATCGACAGAAACAATAGGTGGAAAGCCTGATTTATAACTAGCTAACGAAACCCGAATACAATCAAAAGCCTGAAGCTCATTATTAATTGAGTGGCCAATTGCCGTGGCAATTGGTCCCACTAGTCCGTAGGCAAAGAATATGCCCAGGAAAGTTCCGGTCAGTGCAGCCGCAATACTGGTACCAATCTGATCCATCGGACCATTAATAGCCCCCATAGTAATCACGATACCGAGCACCGCAGCCAGAATTCCAAACCCTGGCAGAGCATCTGATACATTCTGAAGTGCAGCCGCAGGTCGCATCATCTCGTGCTCTTTTGTTCCTATCTCTTGCTCAATAATGCGTTCGTATTCGTGAGAAGAGATACCATCCACAAGGGAGAGCCTGAGATTTTCTACAATAAAGTCATATATATGAGGCGTTTTCAGAATCAGGGGAAACTTTTTAAACACGTCACTGGTGTCAGGGGACTCGATATGCTCCTCAAGCACCTTATTTCCCCCTTTTTTCCTGGCCATCTCAAAAAGTGTATGGAGAAGCATTAGCAGTTCATCAAAATAGGCACGGTTAAAACCGGTTCCTTTGGCCATATAAGCCATATGTCGTCCTGTGGCACGAACGATCACCATAGGATTGGCGATCAAAAACGCACCAAAAGCACCGCCGGCAATCATTAAGATTTCCGCCGGCTGCCAGACCGAGATCAGCTTCCCGCCGGCAATCATAAAACCACCAAAAATACTTCCCAGCATGGCCAGCAGACCAACAGTTTTCATATCAGGGCTCCCTGCTCCACTCTTCCATAAATGAGCGCAATCTCAACAATGCCTGCTGATGGAGTTGAGAAATTCTGGCTTCAGTCAGCTCCAATATCTGGCCAATCTCTTTCATATTGAACTCATGAACGTAATACAGGTTCATCAGTTGCTGTTCTCGCTCAGGCAACGCTTTCAAGGCTTTTGCCAGTGCTTTATTACACTCATCACCTTCAGTAATGATCTGTATTGAATCGTCATCGCTGACTTCGATGACACTGGCACTGGCTTCACCATTAGTGAGTGCATCCAGGCTCAACAATGCGCCAGAGTTGCCGCCCTGCAACATCCGGTGATAACGCTCCACACTGACGCCAAGTTCTCCTGCAATTTCCTGCTCTGAAGGCGACCGCCCCAGCCGGTTGTGCAGCGCCTGAATGGCATCTCGAATGCTGTGGCTATGTTCACGATCAGTGCGGCTTCGCCAGTCCCAGTGTCGAAGTTCATCGATCACCGCCCCTCTGATCCGGATTCGGGCATACTGCTCAAACGGGATGTTCTTCCCCGGCTCAAAGCGGCTTGCAGCATCCAGTAGCCCCATCATCCCGGCCTGCAGCAGGTCATCTTTTGGAACATCGCCCCCCAAAGCACCGGCAATATGTAACGCAACTTTCTTAACCAGCCCCAGATGCTCCCGAACAAGTTCATCCCGGGAAGCCATTCCACTCTGTTTCTGGTAGGCATTCAGCCCTTTGCGTTGCTGTAGTGACATAGGGTCAGAACACTATTGAATAACCAGATCAGTAATTATCAAATCGTCCATGGTGACCTCAACCTGCTCTTTAACCAAAAGGTCATTCACCCTGGAAATGGACTCCGTGCGAATAGCATCAGGTGCTTCTGGCTTTAATACATCCATATATTTCAACGTATTCAAATA